>JBFELU010000022.1:0-35718 GCA_041551965.1 Acidimicrobiia bacterium | reverse complement strand
GGGCGGGACGAGGTCGATCATGCCCCTGAAACCCTGCCCGAGGGGGTGAGTCAGACCATGGCGCCGCCACACCTCGTCCGACACCAGCAGACTCGAATACCGGACCGCTTTCGAGCCCAGCAGCTCGCGGGCGGCTGCCTCGTTGCGCCCGACCACGATGAACGCTTGCAGTGCCGGAACGATCGATTCCGGGTCCCGACCCGCCTCCGCCGCGGCCTTGCGAACGATCGCCAGCTTCCCGGCGTAGACGTCCGGGCTCATGGGGAAGGTGGGGTACCAACCATCCCCGTACCGTCCCGCCAGGCGGAGCATCCGCTCGCCGTGCGCGGCCACCCAGATACTCGGGATCCGCTCCGGCGGGGGGCCGAGATCGAGCACGGCGTCGCGGAGCCGGAAATGGTCGCCGTCGAAGTCCACCGGGCCCCGGCTCTCGAAGCAGAGGCGGATGATCTGGATGGCCTCCTCGAACACGTCGACCGGATGCTCGAAGTCGAGCCCGTAGGGTTCCACGTTCTCCCGCTCGCCCGCGCCGACCCCGAGGATGGGGGGTCGCCGGGTCAGGTGTGCCAGCGTCATGGCGGCTTGAGCGATCAAGACCGGGTGGCGCCTGATCGGCTCGGTGACCCCGACCGCGAGGCGAGCGCGACCGGCCCGCCCGGCCATGTACCCGAGCAGCGTCTGGTAGTCGTAGAAAGCGTGGGGCGTGGTCCCCGGGCCGGCAACCCAGGTGAACTCGCGATCCCAGATGGCCGTGGGGAAGAGACCGAGAAAGTGGTCGACGGCCCACAACGAGTCGGCCCGGAGCAGCCGGCCCAGCCACGCCATGCCGTGCACGCGGCGGATGGGTGGCTGGGTGCCGAGACCGACACCGATCTCGAAGCGGGGAGCAGCCATACCCGGATGCTAGGAGCCGGGCCTGAGACCGCTCAGACCTCGCCCTGCTCCAGCGGCCGAGTGGGGACGTCCCGGTCCTTCCAGCTGACGGTACGGCCGGTACTCGTGAGCACCATCGACCACGCCAGCGTCGCCCCCCAGAACGCCACCGTGATCGGGTGCAGCGGGATGCTCCACAAGGGATCGCGCCCCAGCAGCGATGTCAGCGCCCGGGCGGCCAGCAGCAATGCCACCTGCCACATCGCCACGGTCGGCACGTCCCCCGACAGCAACCCGAGCCCCACCCGCAGGAAGGGGACGAGCAACAGCGGCGCCAGCACCCCGACGACCGCCATCGCGAACCAGGGGTTGTAGCCGAGGCCGCCGTAGGCGTTCTTCGAGAAGCCCCGCCAGATGTTGCCGACCCCGTCGTACCAGCGGGTGGCCACGAGATCCGTCCCGTTGACGATGCGCACCCGCCGCCCGGTCGCCTTGATCCGGCGGCTCAACTGCACATCGTCGACGACGTGATCGGGCTCGGCTGCGTGCCCGCCGGCGGTGACGTAGGCGGCGCGGGTCATCAACATGAACGGCCCGAAGGCCAGTGCCAGGCCGGGAGTCCTCGTGTTGTGGATGAGCGACACCGGGAACAAGGCCAGGAGCGCATGGGTGACCATCGGCAGCAGCACGTCTCCGCTGACCGAATCGGCGTCGCTGCGGGGAAGCATCGAGACCATCCCCGCTCGTTCCTCCTGCAGCACGCCCGCCGCCGCCGAGATGGCTCCCGGCTCGACGACCGTGTCGGCATCGACAAAGCACAACAACTCGCCGGCGGCGACCTCGGAGAGCTGATGACAGGCCCAGTTCTTGCCGGACCATCCATCCGGCAGCGGGCGGCCGGCCACCAGCCGCACGCCCCGGTCGGCGAAGTTCCGCACGATGTCGGCGGTGCGATCCAGGGAGCCGTCGTCCAGCACGATGATCTCCAGATTGGGATAGTCCTGGGCCACCAGGCGCTCGAGGCACCTGCCGATGCGCCGCTCCTCGTCGCGGGCCGGTACGAGCACCGACACGAGCGGGGCGCTGTCGGGCCACGAGCGCGGGAGCGGCCGGAACATCGCCCGCTGGTTCCACACGATGAGACCCAACTGCGCCAGCAGGATCCAGGTGAGCACACGGTCGAAGAGGAAGTCCCAACTCATCGCCTGGTTCCTCCCCGCTCCCGATCCCATCCGGTCTCGGCTTCGATCCGGCGCATTCGAGGCTCGTCGAGGATCCGCTTGGCCGCCACCGCCACGAACCCGAGCAGTGCCGCACCGACGACCTCGAGGCCGGTCCCCAGCAGCGGGGCCGCCGCCAGGGTCACGACCGTGACCGCGACGACGGTCGGAAGGAAACGATGGGTCAGCAGCCAGACCACTCCGGAGGCAGCCCCGCCGACGAGCGCCGCCACCGGGAACAGCGCCGCCGCAAACCCGCCGGCGGCCGCCATCCCCTTGCCCCCGACGAACCGCAACCACACCGGGAAACCGTGACCCACGACGAGGAACACCGCAGCGATCGCCAGCTGCCAGGTGGGATCCCGGAACAGCAACGCCGCGGCGGCTCCCTTCCCGAAGTCGAGTGCGAACACGACAATCCCCCACCCGTTCCCGACCTCGTGGAAGACGTTGCGGGCGCCGACGTTGCCCTCACCCTCTCGCCGCACGTCGATGCCCCGAACGAGACGCCCCACGAGGTACGCCGACGGCAACGAGCCGATGAGATAGGCGATGAGTGCTGTGCCCGCAGCGGTGGCGAGCGTATCCACGCGTCCGTCCCCCAGGGGTCGAGTCTCCAGCCTTGACTCTAGGGCCTGCACCCCACCGCGTCGCATCGAGTGGAGCCCGACCTCGACCGGGCCGGTCAGCGGTACTCGGCGGCTTCCTCCCAGTTCTCCCGGGCCTCGTTGGCTGCCGCCACGGCGACCACCAGCGCCGCAGCCGGATCGGCCCACCACCAGCCCACCGCAGCATTGAGTGTCAGACCGATTGCGGTCGCCGTCGCCAGGATCCCATCGAGGAAGGTCATCGTTGCCTCGGACCGAAGCGGCGCCGAGTCGACCCTCTCGGCTACTCGGCGCTTGGCAATTGCCAGCCCGAACATCACGACCGCGGTGACCGCGAGATAGGCGATGCCCCACGGCGACTCTTCCGGACGGCGTGCCGTGACGAGATCACGGGTGGCCACGACCGCCAGCACCACAGCCAAGCACGCAAAGGCGCCGGCGACGAGCCGCAACGCCCTGGCGGTCCGCTGGGGATGGTCCACCGGGTGTTTCGGGGAGAGGTGCCACACGACCACCGAGGAGGCGAACACCTCGATGATCGAGTCGGCGCCGAAGCCGACCAGGGCCAGCGAGGCGGCGGCGATCCCGAGGGCGATCGTGAGGACCGCTTCACCCAGGTTCCAGGCAATCGTGGCGTACTCCAGCCTCAGGGCGAGGCGGTGCCAGGTCGTCGTTGGTTCTCGGGCGGCCATTGCGGTGAGAGGCTACCGGTCTCTCATCACCTGCCCGCAAGGCGGGCCTGGAATGTGGCGCCGCCCCGACGCGCCTCGACAACGAGCAAGGAGCCACGGTGATCCTCGGCGATCACTCGGGCAACGGAATCCCCGCCTCACGGAGGCGGGCGCACACCTGAAGGCCGTTGAGCTTGGGCAGCATGATGTCGAGCACCACGGCATCGAACGGCTACGACTCGGCCATCCACAGGCCGTACTCGCCGTCCGCGGCGATGTCGACGGCGTAGCCTTCACGCTCCGGGCCGCGTTTCAGGTAGGCCGCCAGCCGGGCCTCGTCCTCGACGACCAAGACCCGCACGTCGCGCCCCTCCTCAGCCTCCGGAAGCCTCGAAGGAAACGAGTTCGGCCCGACCGTTGCCGCCTTCCACCTCCCGTTCGAGGATGACCCCGACACCGGCGGCGTAGTACTTCTCCTCCACCACATCCGGCTCCAGCGGGTTCCATTCGGAGATCACCAATACCTCGGCAAACGATCCGTGCGGCACCGTCACGGTCTCGCCCGTCCGGGCAATCTCGGCCATGTCCTCGGCCTCGCCCTCGTAGTACTCCTGGCGATAGGCGGTGCCCACCTGTGGATCGGCGAACATGACGATCCCCGGGAGGGCTCCGTCGACACCCGCCTCCCACGATCCGGTGGTATCGATCTCGCCGTCGTCGTATTCCCTGGACTCCTCTCCGAGGTACCACACGTTGCCGTCGACGTCCTGGGCGTACCAGTCGTAGGTGTCCTCGACCAACTCCCCGTCGACGGTCACCGTATCGCGTACCACCGTGGCGGTGATGCCCATCACCACCCGGGTGTCTCCCATCACGACGACCTCGATCCGCTCCGCCTCGCCGTCCTCCTCGGCCTCGTAGACCCAACGATTGCCGACCACATAAGGAAGCCACGGATTGTCGATGGTCTCCACGAAGTCCGACGGCGACAGGTCGAACGTGTAGTCGCCGCCGTCACCGGGGTCGATCACCGCCTCGGTGTCACCTCCACAAGCACCGGCCGCCAGGACCGCCACCATCGCCAGCGCCATCCCACGTTGCATGCCCACCTCCTCGCCCTGGTACCTCACGGTGCCGAGGAGAACCTGAACGTCTCCTGAACGGAGCCTAGGAGTCGAGCAACGGTTGCAACCACAGGGTGACGTCGTGGTGGTGGAGCCAAGAGCAGACAGGACGGCCCCCGGTTGCTGGGATCCCGTCTCCGCGTGGACTGGGAGCGCTCAGCCGACCGGCTGGCGATCCCGGTGCTCGACCGTGCCGTCGGCGTGGATGGCGAAGCGCCCCTCGGATCGATCGTGGACCGGGTCGATGCGGGACCAGGGCCACCCGCCGAACCCGGTTCGCCGGTAGTCGTCGTAAGCGACCCGGAGCTCCTCGGGGGTGTTCATCACAAACGGCCCCATCTGGAACACGGGGGCCCCGATGGGGCGGCCCTGCAGCATCAGGAACTCGACCGTTTCCTCACCGTTGACCACGATCGTCTCGATCTCGGGCCGAAGCCGGGCGGCCTCCCTGTGGGAGACCTCGACCGATCCGATCCGAGCCCCCGATCCGACGACACAGTGCAGCATCCGATTGACACCCTCGGGTGCGGTCGGAAGCTGCCAGGTGGCGCCGGGGTCCATTCGCACCAGCCAGATGCCCAGGTGCGAGTCGGGCCGTGAGGCCCACGAGTCGGGCGGCGGGGCCGGGGCGGTGGCCCCGTCCACGACCCCGGCGATCACGTCGAGCGTCACCCCGGGAGCCGGGTTGACGGTCGGGATCTCCTCACCCCACAGCATCGAGAAGTGGGCCGGGACCATCTTCGACTCAGGCGGAAGGTTGAGCCAGATCTGAAACAACTCCAGCGGATTGGCACCCGAGGGGTTGAGGAGGGGAAACATCTCGGCGTGCATGATCCCGCTCCCGGTCGTGAGCCACTGTACGTCGCCCTCTCCGTACCGGGCGGTGGCCCCCAGCGAATCTGAGTGATCGACGTAGCCACGCCGCACGACCGTCACCGTCTCGAAGCCCCGGTGGGGATGCTGGGGAAAGCCGGGCACCACGCCCCCGTGGTACATGCTCCACCCGTCCCTGTAGGAGAAGTCGGAACCGAGATTGCGGCTCTCCAGCGAGGCATCCGGGCCCAGCTGCTCGTTGCCGGCCGGGTAGTGGTCGACATGGTGCACCGTGAAGATGAACGGGTCGACACCCATCCACGGGAAGCCCAACTCGACGACTTCGGCTACCGGTTCCATGGCTGTTCAGTCCTTCTCGGGGCTGTGGGATCGTAAGTAGGAACCGGTTCCGAGCCGAGGTTGTTCCCGACGACTACCCCGCCGAATCGCTCGACCCCACCTGAGGACGGTAGAAGACCGCCAGTTGGGCGGCGGCGGCGACGGCTCCCCCGGTGACGAGGAGCGCTCCCACACCGCCGTCGAGCTCATCGGCGATTCCGAGTGCGTGATCCAGGGCCCATTCGCCGGGGCCGAGCAGCGCCACCGCCGCGGCTCCCACCGCAAGCACGAACGCGTACTCCCAGCCCTCGTCGGGCCGAGCGGTGATCCAGAAGCCGGCCCGCCGGTGCACCGTCCAGTACGCCACCGCCATCAGGGCGACGAGCCCGGCGGCCCCCACGGAGGTGAACAGGCCCGCCAGGAGCGACAGCCCCACGCCGATCTCGGCGAAAGCCATGAAGAACCACTGCACGGCCGGGCTGCGGAATCCGATGCTCTCCGTCCATCGCATGGTCCCGGTGCGGTTGCGGAAGTGCTTGACCCCATGGGCGAACAGCACCACCCCCAGGCCGATCCTCAGGATGAGCAGGGCCGCGTTGGCGGTATCCGGCATGTGATCCTCTCCTCTGTCTGTCGGAAGAACGGATCGGGGCCTCGCGATGTTCCGCCATCGGGCTCGGTCGGTCAGCCGGCAGTCAGCCCACCATCGATGGGCAGCGCAGCCCCGGTGACGAATGCGGCATCGTCCGAGGCCAGGTAGAGGACCGCGTGGGCGATCTCGGTGGGAGAGGCGATGCGCCCCACGGGATGCTTGTCCTCGAACAGGTGGCGCACCGCCGCCTCGCCGCCCATCTCCTCCATCTCACCCCGAAGCATCGGCGTGTCCACCGACCCGGCGCACACGCAGTTGACCCTGATCCCGTCCGCAGCGTGATCGAGCGCCATGGCCTTGGTGAGCAGAACCACCGCGCCCTTGGAGGCGCTGTAGGCGGCCGTCCCCCGGCCGCCGACGAGCCCGAAGTACGAGGCGTTGTTGACGATCACGCCGCGACCCTGCTCGATCATCACGCCCAACGCCGCCTTCGACATGAGGAACGTGCCGCGGGTGTTGACCTCGAACGTCGCATCCCACTCCGGGACCGTCGTCGTCGGCACGGTCTTCTCGCGGAAGATGATGCCGGCGTTGTTGAAGAGCACGTCGAGGCTTCCGTGGCGCTCCACGGTGGCGGCCACCGCCGCCTCACAGTCGGCAGGGTGGGTCACGTCGCAGCGAACCGTCGCCGCGATGCCGCCCGCCTTCGTGATCTCCTCGACGACCCCGGCCGATCGGTCTTCGTCGCGGGCGGCGATCATCACCGATCCCCCCTCGGCGGCGAAGGCGAGCGCGGCGGCCCGGCCGATCCCGGAGTTGCCTCCCGTCACCAGTACGGCCTTGCCGATGAACCTGGTCATCGTGCGGTGTAACCGGCGTCGATGGTCACGATCGACCCGGTCAGGTAGCTGGCCTCGTCCGAGGCCAGGAACGCCACGACCGCCGCCACCTCGTCGGGATCACCGAGGCGGCCCATCGGCACCGTCTCGTCGGCGATCCGCTGCAGTTCTTCCTCGGTGGGCGGCGCAGGTCGCTCCGACGCCAGCATCGGGGTACGGATCTCACCCGGCGCCACCGCATTGACCCGGATGCCGTCCCGGGCGTGCTCGAGTGCCAGCGACTTCGTCAGCTGATGAACGGCTCCCTTGGTGGCGGCATAGGCCGCGTGTCCGGCACTCCCCACATCGCCCCAGATGGATCCGAAGTTGACGATCGCCCCTCGGCCCTGCTCCCGCATCACCCTCAGTGCGGCCCGGCACATCGCAAAGACGCCATCGACGTTGACGGCGAAGATCCGCCGCCACTGCGCATCGGTGGTCTCGTGGCCCGGTGCTCGCACGATCACGCCGGCGGCGTTGACCAGGATGTCCACCGAGCCGTGGCGGTCTGCGGTGGCGGCGACCACGTGATCGCAGAACGAGCTGTCGCCGACGTCGCCGGACATCGCCTCGCCACCGACCGCGTCGGCGATCTCGGCGGCTCCGGCCTCGTTCTGGTCGACGATCACGACCACGGCCCCGCCCGATGCGAGGCGACGGGCCGCGGCCGCCCCCATGCCTGAGGCGCCTCCCGTGACGATGGCCACCTTCCCGGTGAACTCCACGGGAGCGAACCTACCGGCTCGAGCGGGACCGTGCTCTGATACCTTTCCCGGCGATGAGCCGCCTCGACGAGCTCCAACGCATCGCCTTCGCCGACCGGGCGGGGTGGCGCGCCTGGCTGGCAGACCACCACGACTCCACCCCGGGCGTGTGGCTCGTGTACCACAAGAAGGCCTCCGGCAATCGGAGCGTCACCTACGACGAGGCGGTGGAAGAGGCGCTGTGTTTCGGATGGATCGACAGCAAGGTCAACGCTCTCGACGACGACCGGTACATGCAGGTGTTCACCCCCCGCAAGAAGGGCAGCGTGTGGTCGCGCCTCAACAAGGAGCGTGTCGCACGCTTGGTTGCGAATGGCCTGATGACCCCCGCCGGGAGGATCAAGATCGAGGCCGCCAAGGAAGACGGCTCGTGGGCGCTGCTCGACGCCGTCGACGACCTCGTGGTTCCCGACGATCTCCGGGCGGCGCTGGACGCCGATCCGGTCGCGTCCGCCAACTTCGCCGCCTTCTCCGACTCGGTGAAGAAGCCGATCCTGTGGCACGTCTACAGCGCCAAACGGACCGCCACGCGGGAACAGCGCATCGCCGAAATCGTGAAGGCCGCCGCCGAGAACCTCAGCGTCGCCGAGTACCGGGAACGGCGATCATCGTGAGAAGCGGCGGTGGTACCGGGGCGGAGCGGGTGCCGGAGGCCGGCCGGGGCTGGCACCCACCGGTCGCGCCGACCACAATCCTCCCGTGACCGTCCGCAATCAGGGCCACCTGGGCACCTTCGGCGGGGTCTTCACCCCGTCGATCCTCACGATCCTCGGAATCATCCTCTTCCTGCGGCTCGGCTACGTGGTCGGCAACGCCGGGCTGGTCAAGGCGCTCCTGATCATCGGCGGCGCCACCGCGGTATCGGTGCTCACCTCGATCTCGGTCGCCGCCATCGCCACCAACATCGAGGTCGGCGGGGGCGGCGACTACTACCTGATCTCCCGGACCCTGGGCATGGAGTTCGGAGGCGCCATCGGCATCGTGCTGTTCCTGGCCCAGTCGGTCTCGGTCGGCTTCTACGCCATCGGCTTCGGTGAGGCCGTGGCATCGGTGGCGGGCTGGGAGGCCCAATGGGTGAGCCAGGTCATCGCCGCGGCGGCCATCGCCGGGCTCTTCGTGCTGGCGTGGGCCGGGGCCGACGTGGCGACCCGGTTCCAGTACGTGGTCATGGTCGCCTTGGTCGCCGCGCTCGTGTCGTTCTACCTGGGTGCGTTGGAGGGAGCCACCGGGGCACGGGTGAGCGACGGGTTGTCCTCGCCCGACGACGCGCTGGGGTTCTGGGTGGTGTTCGCCATCTTCTTCCCGGCGGTCACCGGGTTCACCCAGGGGGTGAGCATGTCGGGCGACCTCAAGGACCCGGGAAAGAGCCTCCCCCAAGGCACCCTCGTCGCCGTGGGGCTCTCCACCCTCGTCTACATCTCGGTGGCGGTGCTCTTGGTCGCCAATGCCAGCCGCGGCGAGCTGATCGACGACACCGGCATCATGGGCGCCGTCGCCAAGGTGCCGGCACTCATCGACGTCGGGGTGATCGCCGCCACCCTGTCGTCGGCGATGGCCTCGTTCCTCGGAGGCCCCCGGATCCTGCAATCGCTGGCATCGGATCGGATCTTCCCGGCACTGGGGTTCTTCGCCAAAGGCTTCGGATCCACCGGGAACCCACGGCGTGCCGTCCTCCTGACGCTCGCCATCGCACTGGGCACCATCGCCCTCGGAGATCTCGACGCCATTGCCCCCGTGGTCTCGATGTTCTTCCTGATCTCCTACGGGCTCCTCAACTACGCCACCTATTTCGAGGCGCGAGCTTCGAGCCCTTCGTTCCGGCCCCGGTTCCGCTTCTTCAACCGCCGCTCCAGCCTGGTGGGGGCGCTCCTGTGCCTGGGTGCCATTTTGGCGATCAACCCCCTGGCCGGGGCCGCCGCCGTGCTGGTGCTGGGGGTCATCTACCAGTACTTGGCCCGACGAGCCCGACCGGAGCGATGGGCCGATGCCAGCCACTCCCACCACTTCCAGCGGGCCAAGGAGTCGATCAAGGCAATGACCGCCGAGGTGGAGACGGCCCGCAATTGGCGGCCCCAGCTGCTGGTCTTCTCGGCCGACCCCTTGCGGCGGGAGCGTCTCCTGCGTTTCGCCACCTGGATGGAGGGACGCAGCGGCCTCACCGCGGCGATGCTCATCCTGGAGGGTGGCGGGGCCATGGACCGCAAGGCTCGCGAGCAAGAGGAAGCGGCGCTGCGAGCCCAGATCGCCGAACTCGGGTTCGACATCCACGCCCGGGTCGTGCTCGCCCCCGACGGGATGGAGGCGCTTTCCACCGTGGTGCAGTCCTTCGGCGTGGGCCCCCTGGAAGCCAACACGGCGCTGTTCGGCCTCCCCGAACAGCCGGACCCGCAACGACGAGCCGCCTACGTCACCGCACTCCAGGAGGTGGCCCGCTACGGCCAGAACGTGGTGGCGATGTCGACCGATGAGGGCCGCTGGAACCGCATGCTCGAGATCCCCCACAGACGGCGCCGCATCGACGTGTGGTGGAACGACGGCAAGGCCAGCAACCTGGCCGCCCTCACCGCCTACCTGTTCACCCGGACCGCGGAGTGGTCGCGAGCCGAGATCCGCATCGTCGCTCCGGTGGCATCCGACGCCGATTCGGAGGCCGTCCATGCGGAGCTGGTCGAGGCGTTCGACGACTTCCGCATCCCGGCATCGATCCACACGGTCGCCGCGGCGACGCCGGCCGCGATGGTGGATGCGTCCGCGGACGCCGCCCTGGTGCTGCTGCCGATGCGGCTCCGGGAGGGCAACGTGTTCGATCAGTTCGGCAACAACTTCGATCGGGTCATCGCCGACCTGCCGCTGACGGCCGGATTCCTGTCCGGAGCGCCGATCGATCTCGCCGCCGGGCCCGATTCGGGCCCCCCGGGCCGTCTCGCCAACGCCGAGCGGGAGGCCGCCGTCGCCCGGGAACGGACGGCCGCGCTCCAGAAGCAGCTCACCAAGATCGCGGGTGAGGTCGCCGATCTCAGAGTCCGGGTCGAGGAGAACCCACAACGCCACCGGCGCCGCCAGTTGGCCGACGCCGAGAAGAGGCTCGAGAACACCCGGCGCCGCATCATCAAGGCGCGCGCCAAGGAGGAGGCCGCCCAGGCCGTGGTGGCTCGTCTGCTGGAGAGCAACGGAGGGTCCTAGCCCCTAACCCTCTTCGCCTGCGGGTCGTAGAGCGGGGCCAACGAGGCCTCCGCCGGGTACCGCCGGCCGGCGATGTCCACCGTCCACGTCCCGGCGTCGAGATATTCCCGCGAGATGGGCTCGTCGGCTTCGATCATCGCCAGCCCCACCGCGCCGCCGAGGGTGAAGCCGTAGGAGGCGGACCGCACATCGCCGACCGGCGCTCCGTCGCGGAGCACGACCTCGGCGTGATACATGAGCGGCTCGGGATCGCGGACCAGGACCTGCACCAACCTTCGCGACGGTGGACCGGAGGCCCGGACCGCTTCGACTGCGCTGCGACCCACGAAGGATTCCTTCGACAGATCCACCACGTGGCCGAGACCCACCTCCCACACCCCGTCGGTGTTGTCCATGTCGTGGCCGAAGTCGCGATACCCCTTCTCCATCCTCAGGCTGGACAGGGCCTTGAGGCCGGCGTGAGTCAGGCCGAGGCCCTCACCCGCAGCCACCAGCCGGTCGTACACGTCGACGGCCTGCTCGGCGGGGATGAACAGTTCGTAGCCCAGTTCCCCGACGTAGGTGATGCGGGCACACAGGACCCGGGCAAAGCCGAGGTCGATGTGCCGGGCGGTTCGGAACGGGAAAGCCCCATCGGACAGATCGGCGGTGGTGACCTTCTGAAGGAGCTCTCGGGACCGGGGACCCTGCACGTTGATCTGGGCGTAGCCTGCGGTGGCGTCGGCGACGAAGGCATGGAGTTCGCCGAGATGGCGCCGCATCCGGGTCTCGACGTGGCGGTGGGCGGTGTCGGTGGCGACCACCCAGAAACGATCCTCCGCCAGCTTGGTGACGGTGAGATCGGCCTCCATCCGCCCGTCCTCGTTGAGCCAGGGGGTGTAGGTGATGCGGCCCGGCGCACCGTCCACCCGGTTGGCGGAGAGATGCTCCAGCAGCCGACCGGCGTCGCGACCCTCGACCCGGAACTTGGGCATGAAGGACATGTCCATCAGGACCACGCCGTCCCGCGCGGCGCGGTGCTCGGCCTCCCAGTGGGGGAACCAGTTCTGGCGGCCCCACGACAACCGTTCCACCACGGGCTCCTCCCCCGCCGGGGCAAACCAATCGGGCGCCTCCCACCCGCTCACATCCCGAAAGTAAGCCCCCCGGTCTGTGAGACGCCCGTGGATCGGTGACAGCTTGGCGTTCCGGGCGGTCTCCATGGTCCGGGTCGGGTAGTGGGCCTGATAGACGAGCCCCAGCGACTCGACGGTTCGGGTGCGGCGGTACTCGGGAGTCGCCTGGAAGGGGTGGAGTCGGTCGATGTTGAAGCCGGTGACGTCGACGTCGGGGCGGCCGCTGATGATCCAATGGGCCACCACCCGGCCGATGCCCCCGGCGGTGAGCAAGCCGATGGAATTGAGCCCGGCCGCGACGAAGTAGTTCCTCAGTTCGGGCGCCTCGCCCACCACCGGCTGAAGATCCGGGGTGAAGCTCTCCGGACCGCAGAAAAACTTGCGGATCCCGGTCTCCGCGGCGATCGGGACCCGGGTCATGGCCTTCTCCACGTAAGGGCCCATGCGATCCCAGTCCGGGGGGATCTCGCCGAAGCTGAAACCCTCGGGAACACCCTCGATGCGCCACGGGGCGCACACCGGTTCGAAGAGGCCGATCATCAGCGCACCGACCTCCTCCCGGTAGTACCCGTACGAGGCGGGGTCCTCGACGATCGGCCAGCCGGCCGAGATCTCCGGTATCTGCTCGGTGATCAGGTAGTAGTGCTCGGCCGCCTGGAGCGGAATGGTCACCCCGGCCTGCTCCCCGAGCTGCCGGGCCCACATCCCGGCGCAGTTGACGACATACTCGGCTTCGATGTCGCCCCAGGGCGTCCGTACCCCGGTCACCGCGCCCCGGTCCCGCAGAACGCCGGTGACCGGGGCACCCTCCACCACCTTGATTCCCCGGTTCCGGGCGCCCTTGGCGAGCGACATCGTCACGTCGACCGGGTTCGCCCGGCCGTCGCCCGGCACGTAGAAACCGGCCAGGATGTCGTCGGTGCGGGCCAGGGGGAAGAGGTCGGCCACCTCGGCGGCCGAGATCTCGTGCACGTCGACCCCGCAGTACCGATTGAACGCCGCCACCCTTCGGTACTCCTCGAGCCGATCCTCATCGGCGGCCAGCTCCACGAAGCCGACGGGGGTGAAGCCGGTGGCCAGCCCGGTCTCGTCTTCGAGCCGGGCGTAGAGGTCGCGGGTGTAGCGGCGCATCTCGGTGGAGGTGTGCGAAAGCGAGCCGAACGTCACCACCAGCCCGGCCGCATGCCACGTCGTCCCCGACGTGAGCCGATCCCGCTCCAGCAGCACAACGTCGGTCCAGCCGCCGTGAGCCAAGTGGTAGGCGACACTGGTCCCGATCACACCGCCGCCGATCACGACGACTCGGGCTCGTGGGGGGAGTTCCGGGGCTCTCATCGCAACCTCAGTCCGGCGTCGCCTCTCAGACAACTACCCGGCGGGCCCGAAGTCGAGTCGGGGTCCGGCCGATCGGCCGGCGAACAATCATCTCCGGCCTCCGGGGTTGCGGTGCGGCGTGAGTCGCCGAGGTGCCCCTCCGGGGGAAGGGGGCCGCCTCGACCTCACGACTCGCCTCCCGCCTCCGTCACCGGGAGGCGGATCTCCGTGACCGGCGGGCCCGGCTCGTCGGGGCCGGTGAGGTAGATCTCCTGGGGAGGGCCGGCCATGGCATAGCCGTGCTCCGCGGTCCAGGCCCCCAGGGCTTGGTACGACTCGGCCGATGTCTCGTACGGCCCAACGTGGGCGATCACCGCCATCGTGCCGCCCGGGACCCTCCGCTCGCTCACGGGGCGGCCAGACGGCGTGGTCAGCGTGAGCGAAGTGTCCGGGACGGGGATGACCAACTCGAGATCGATCGACTCGGGGAGGAACTCGGGATCGTGGTACACGGTGACCGGTGCTCCGGTGGGCTGCAATCCTGCGCCCATCACGGCGGCGAACACATCACCGATGAAGGTGGGGATCTCGGCGGTTCCGCCGAGGGTGTCCCGCGCCCCGAGTCCGTGCAGCGTGGCGATCTCCTTGACGATGATCTCCTGCTCCGGCATGGCACCCTCCTTCTCTATCACCCTGAGTCGCGCGGCGACTCAGTCCAATCGACGCTGCTCGTCGGCCATCCTGCGCCCGATCGTGCTGGATCCGGCCGCGGTCGACCCCCAGACGGGTAGCCCTTCTCGGCGTGGTACCGAAGGGCAGACACCGGGACCTGACAGAACCGGGAGAATTCTCCGATCTTGAACACGTCGCCTCCGTGCCGGTCTCAACGCCAGTCTGCACTCTCGAGCGGCTCGAGAGTCAAATGCGACCCTGGGCCGCGCTCTCGGGGCAGAGTTCACCCGGTCGTCACACGGCGGTGATTCCCGAGGCAGAGGGCCCGACCGGCAAGGTCGATCTCGCCCGACCCGGAGTACCCGCTACCAGCGTTCGCGGTGCACGATCTCTTCGAGAGGGCGCCGCGTGGGCTGCCTGATCGGCCGCAGCGGGCGATCGGCGGGGTTTCCGAGGGCGATGAGCCAGGCACAGAACCGGTCGTCGGGGAAGCCGAGGATCCTGCGGGCCAAGTCCTGATCGGCGACGGCGGCATGGGCGCTGCCGATCCCCCGGTCGGCTGCGGCGAGCATCAAGCTCATCGTGGCCTGGCCCAAGTCGTACTGGATCGACCCCCGCTCTCGCGGATCGTCGGATCGAGGCGCCACCAGGGCGATGGTCGCCGCCGAGGTAGCCACGTGTCCCGCACCCCGCCACACGCCCGCCAACTCCTCGAGCGTGCCTCGATCCGTCACCACCACGAAGTCCCACCGCTGCAGGTTCATCGAGGAGGGGGTCCGCCGACCCGCTTCGAGGATCCGCTCGAGGTCGTCGGTCAGGAGCGGGTCCGTGGTGTAGGACCGCACATTGCGCCGGGCGGTGATCGCTTCCCACGTCTCCATGGCGCCTCCTCAGCCTCCGCCGGTGTCGCCGTCGTCGGCGGCGGACCACGCCCACCGGAAACACCCATCGAGCTCCGGGAAGGCAACCAGGTCGGCCTCGCCCCGCATCACCAGCGTGGTGACCACGCGATCGCCCAGCGCCTCGGCAGCGGCCCGCAAGGTGGCCCCGGTCACCGAGACGTCGTCCACCACCAAGACCCGCCGGCTCGCGGGAACGTCCACGTCACCGATCAACCGGGGGTGAGGGACGACGATCGCATTCGTGTCGTCCCGAAAGTGGAGCCGGAGGCGCCCCAGGGGCACTCCCAGCAGCTCGGCCGCGATCTGGGCAGGAAGCACTCCTCCCCGCTCGATGGCGACCACGGCGTCGACCGGCGGATACGACAGGTCGGCCAATCGATCCCTGAGCTCGTCCAATCCGATGGTGGGCACGGTGCCGCCAGCCACCCGCCGATCCTAGGACGGAGCCCGGCTCGCTCGTTGGGAACCCGATCGAACCGAGCAGCGTTTCGTGGGGCGAGGAGGAGCACTCATGAAGAACTGGATCCGCAACCACCGTCGTATGACTGCCGCCGCCATCGTGGCGATCGCAGCGTTGATCGCCTTTGTGCTGATCTGGTTCGAGCCCCAGGCACTGTTCCTCGATACACGGGTCGACGAAGCGGCCCCGAGCGGCCTCACGACGACGGCGGTGACCGGCGCCACGACGTCCACCACGCCGCCACCGCCCGAAGAGCCGACCTCGGCCACCGACGCCACCGCATCGACCGCCACGGGCTCCACCACCAGCACGACGACCACTACCGTGCCGCAACCGGTGGTCATCAGCGACTCGGAGTTCATCGACGTCGGTCATTCCGGCACCGGCCGAGCGCTCATCGTCGAGTTCCCCGACGGGACACGGACCCTTCGCTTCGAGGACCTCGATGTCGAGAACGGTCCCGATCTGGTGGTGATCCTCTTCCCCTCGCCGCTCGTCGACGATCGCGATGCCTACGACGATGGAGACTTCGTCGCCATCGGGGAGCTGAAGGGCAACCAGGGGAACCAGAACTACGACATCCCGGCCGATGTGGACCTCGACGATTTCGCCACCGTGGCGATTTGGTGCCGTCGCTTCAACTACACGTTCAACGCGGCGCCAATCGAGACAAGTGGTGTCTAGGGAACGGGATCCCCGTCCAGTGACGAGCCACGGCTCGACGCGGACGCGAGGCGACCGGCGCAGGGCGTCACGGCGGTTGCGGAGTGCCGAACTCTCCCGACGTCTACCGTCCTAGCCCTCGTCTTCGTACTTGAACGAGACCTTCACCTTGGCGCGATACGCCACGATGTTCCCCTCACTCAACTGCATGTCGAGTTCCGCAACCTCGGCGATCCGCAGTTCTCGCAGTGAGGATGCCGCCCGGCCCACGGCCGCCGCCGCAGCCTTCTCCCACGACTCGGAGCTGGTGCCCACCAGCTCGATGACCTTGTAGACGGACTCTGCCACGGGACCTCCCTGTCGATGTGGTTCAAACCCTACGCCCCGCAGCACCAGGGCACGGAGACACCGGCGGGGCTCCCACCGACCTCGAGCTCGACCGTTCCGCGCAGATCGCTCGCAGCGCTGCCGTACGCGGTCAGGCGCCGCAGGTCGGGCGAGGCGGTATGGAGGACATCTCCTCGATCGTGATCGCCCGGCCCAGCTCCGTCAGCGACCACACCCCGCGACCACCCTCCTCGACCGCACCCAGGTTCTTCAGGTAGTTGCACGCCCACGCGACCCGGAGGGTGACGACCCGAGTCTCATCGTCCGGCTCCCGTGCCGGTCTCCCCCATCGCACCGAGATGCCCTCCGCCTCGATGACCGACTCGGAGATCTCCTCGACACCGGCGGAACCCCCCAACCGACGGAGGGCTTCGACGGTCGGCCACGTCAATTCGAGATGTGCAGCGCCCTCGACAACCGCCATACCGCGAGCCTAACGACTCGCCTCGACCCGTCCGCCGCGTCCGCAGACTCGCCGGTGCCGAGGAGTTCCCCGGTGTCACCGGTGCGGGTCGAGCACACTCATCCGGGTCGGCGCATCGCGACCGATCCTGCTTCACTCGACGCTCCGGCCCGCGCTAGCGATCAGGTGGCGGCGGTGGTGGCGGGGGCGGGGTGAATTCGGCCGTGGCGGTGACCTCCGGCGCCGGTGGTGGGGGCGGGGTGAACTCGGCGCTTGCGGTGACGGTCGGAGGGCGGGGCGCGATGCTGTCGCGCGGCACCCACATCTTTTCGTTGGGTCTGGTCTGGACCAGGGTCTGGTCACCCTGGGTCTTGATGACCATCACCTTCGTGCCGGGTGCGTAGCCCAGGACCCTGCCGTCGTCCGTCTCGCCCTCGATGACCCCCTTGCCGATCAGCGTGTCGGCCGGATGGAATCCGAGCGGAGTGAGTTGCCAGGGCCTGACCTGGACCCACGCACCCGTGGGGAGCACCGCCATATCCGGGTGATCGGGATGCCACACCACTCGGGTTTCGCTCTGCACGACGGCCTCGCGAGTTACGCCCCCGCCGGAATAGGGCGGCGCCAGCTCGATGGTGGGCGGAATCGGGTCGTCGATCCCGGGAGGGATCTCCTTGCCCTGCGATTTAATGTCGGCCACCCAGTCCGGGTCGAACACGTAGACGGTGTGGCCGGGTTCGATCATGTAGTTGGCGGTCTTGTTGAACCATTCCTTGGCGGCCTTGCTGGCGGCGGCCGCCTCCCGGCGTTCCGTCGCCCTCCGCGCCGCTTCCTGGAGGGGACCGTGGCGCAACAACAGCTTCACCAGTGCCACGGCCGCGGCCACCCCACCGACGATGGCCACGAGCAGGATCAACCCGCCGATTCCCGTTTCGTCGTCTTCGCCCCCACCCGCCGGTGCCGCCGCCACCGTCGTGGTGGTCGTCTCGTCTTCTTCGCCACCCGCGTCCGCCGGCCCGAGGGGCGAACCGGCGATGAGACCGGGGATCGTGCTTCCGACCGAAGGCAGGTCGACGTCGGCCGTCGTCACGGTGACCTCCGGTGCCGACAACGTCGTCGATTCCGTCGTGCCGCCCGAAGGCACTAGGCCGGCTGCGGTCACGGAGAAGCGCGACATGAAGTACTCGGTGCCGGCCAGGCCGCTGACGTCCATCTGGGAGGGGTCGGCCGCGAGGCGATCGGCGAACGCCAGCGACACGGTGTCGCCGTCCACCCAACCCACCAGGTCGGCGGTGCCGGTGCCCGTCCGGTCGAAGGTACAGAACCGATTGTCACAGACGTAGCACTCGGTGTTGCCGCACTGGGAGGGGGTCTCGTTGCTTCCGCCGCGAGCGTGATAGGCGATGATCAAGCCTCCACTGAGCAGCAGCTCACCGGATTCCCACCGGGCACGACCGTCGGTGATGGTGGCAGTCAAGGTCGCGTCGCGATACTCCCAACCCTGGCAATCGCTCCCGCACGTCCACTGCTCGGTGATCTCCCCATTGAGGGTCCCGGTGTCGAGATCGACGAAGACCCGGCCGCCCAGGGTCCCGGCGTGACCGAGATATGACGAGTACCAGGCGACCTCCACCGAGGGGTGCACGATGTTGTCGCCGGTGAGATGCCAGGTGATGCGGCCCGTGTGCTCCTGGATCACCGTATCGGGGGAACCCAGGTCGACGGTGAACATGCCCGACTCGGGCGTCTCGGCCGCCCCGGCGCCGGGCGAAGCCTGCAGCAAGAGGACGACGGCCGCTATCGCCACCCCTATCCCCCTTCGCCGAATGTCGGGCGGCCTCATGCACCCTCCCGGCCCCATCCTTGCAAACGGGGGGTGGCCCTTGCGTAACGGAGCCACTTTCTGCTACTCTATGTGGGCATGCGGCCACTGAAGGCACTCGGATCGGGGTGCCCGGCCGCTGGGCTGCGGCGGGGCCTGGAGGACCATGGCCCGACTCGAAGCGACCGCCCGCAGCGTGCCCTCGACGACCTTGGCCCCCACGGTGGTCGTGGTGGCCGACTCCGCCCTCCTCGCCGAGGCATTGGCCGTCGCCCTCAGCGCTTCCGGTCTCTCTGCTCGAGCCCTTCCCCGGTTCCAAGATCGCGGTCCTGCCACATCGCCGCCCGGGCCGGCGGTGGTGATCGACGGCCCAAAGGCTGCGGAAGCCATCCGGTATCTGTCGGTGCACGGCCACGCCGTCGTGGCGATTTGGACGGACCCTGATCGCCACGCAGGCTTGCTCGAGGCGGGAGCCACCGCCGCGGCCCCTCCCGAAACCACGCTCAACGATCTCACCGACCTCGTCGACGCCCTGGCTCGCGATGAGCCCCCGCCGCCGTCGGTTCCGGTTCGCACTCCCCTCCAGACGGTCACCGAGGCCATGCTGATCCGGGAGCGACTTGCGACGCTCACCCGGCGGGAGCAGCAGATCCTGAGCGCCCTCATCGACGGGCTTCGCCCGGCGGCCATCGCCCGCCGATTCTTCGTGTCGCTGCACACGGTTCGGACTCACATCCGATCGCTCCTCGGCAAACTCGAGGTCCATTCCCAACTCGAAGCCGTTGCCGCCGCCCGGCGTGCCGGGTGGGACCCCGACTCGACCTGAGGCTGTCCCTACTCTCCGCGCGAGAATCACCCATTTTGGGTATTGATTTGCACACAGAGAGTAGTCACGATGGGCCCAGGTGACCAGTCCGGACTACACGAACGCACTAGTCACCGGGACCCTCGGGAGAGGAGGTTGGCAATGAGGGACCTTTTCCAAGCCCTGATCCGCAGGGACGACGGGGCCACCATGGTCGAGTACGGACTCATGGTGGCGCTGATCGCGGTCGTGGCGCTGGTGGCCGTCACCGCGCTCGGCGGCAGCGTCCGGGACATCTTCTCCAGTGTCGCCGGTTCCCTCGTCCCCTGACCGAGCCCGGGCCGGGGTGGCTCCCCACGAGCCGCCCCGGCTCCCTCACCGGAGGTTGCCATGAGTAGGGACCGAGGCACCGCCACCGTCGAATTCGCATTCATCCTCCCGATCCTGGTGCTGCTCGCATTCGGGGTGGTCGAGTTCGGCCGTGCCTACAACGCCACGGCAACCCTCACGCACGCCACTCGCGAGGGGGTCCGGGAATTAGCGATCACCGGCGATTCCGGGGCCGCGGTGGCGGTGGCTCGTGATGCGGCGATCGGGCTCGACGACGCCCTCTTGCAGATCACCACCACCCCCTGCGAACCGGGGCACCCGACGAGCGTGAAGGCCTCCTACCCGTTCCGATACCACGTACCCCTCTTCGGAGCGGCGACCGTGACCCTCCAGGCCGAGGGGGTGATGAGATGCGGCGGCTGAGCGACGAACGGGGCGCCACCGCGGTGGTCGTGGCGGTGATGGCCATCGCCCTCCTCGGCATGGTCGGCCTCGCCATCGATGCCGCCGCCCTGTACCAGGAGCGACGGGAACTGACCAACGCCGCCGATGCCGCCGTCCTCGCCATCGCCGAGGACTGTGCCCTCGAGGTTCGCCCCTGCGACGAGGCCACCGCGGCATCCACGGCACAGAACTACGCCGACCGAAACTCCCGTGACGACACCACCGGGATCGCGGGAGTCACCATCGATTACGGGGGCCAGACGGTGACCGTCGAGACGACCACCCGCAATCCGGACGGCTCCGGACTGCTTCGGCCCTTCTTCGCCCAGGTCGTCGGGTACTCGGGCACCGCGGTCGGGGCCTCGGCGACCGCGATCTGGGGTTACCCCCGAACCCTGCGCGGCATGCTGCCGCTCATCATCTCCCGGTGCGAGTTCCCGGACGGCACGCCGCTGCCGACGGCGGAACGCGTCATCTACTTCCACGACGGCAACAACACCGAGCCATGTAACGCCCAGGCGGGACAGGATGCCGACAACGACGGCCTCCTCGCCGGGGGCTTCGGGTGGCTGGCCGCCGGCGGCGACTGTGAGGTGACCCTCACGCAGGCGGCCTGGACCGGCGCCGATCCGGGTTCCTCACCGACCACCGGCTGCACCGCCGACGACGTGGGGTCGCTCCTCTTCGAGGCGACGCCACTGCCCATCTTCGACGACACCGACGGGATCTCGGGAACGGGGAGCGGGGGCCGCTACCGGGTCCACGGCTTCGTGATGTTCCACATCACCGGATACAACTTCGGCGGCCAGTACAAGGCGCCGAGCCAACTGTCGGCGCCGTGCAGCGGGGATGAGCGCTGCATCAGCGGCTACTTCACCACCGGGATCGTCTACGACGGCGAGCCCGGCGGGTCGAACCAAGGCATCGTCATCGTGAAGCTCATCGATTAGGGGACCGTCATGCGCAGGATCATCGCCATCGCCGCCTCCATCGCATCGATCGGGATCGGCACGCTGCTCTTGACCGGCTACGTGCGCGGCGCCGAGGACAGAGCCCTCGCAGGAGAGGAACTCGTCGGCGTTCTCGTCCTCGACGAGCCGGTCGCCCAAGGTGAGCCGGCCGACGCCCTGGCCGGCAACGTTCGCATGGAGCTCGTGCCGGCCAAGGTCCGCACCGAGGGAGCCGTCGGCGATCTCTCGGCACTGTCGGGCCTGGTTGCATCCGTCGAGCTGCTCCCCGGAGAACAGGTCACGGAGTCTCGTTTCGTCGACCCGGCGACCCTGGCCGTCTACGCGCCGGCCGAACCACCACCGGGGACCCTCGAGGTGACGCTCTCGTTGTCGCCCGAGCGGGCCGTGGGAGGCCGGCTGGCCCCGGGGGCCACGGTGAGCCTGTTCGCCTCCTTCGACCCCATTGACACGTCGGCGGCCGAGCCGGGCGAGACCGGCGAGATCGAGACCTTCGACGCCGACGGAAACCCGATCTACGTGGGGTCCACCGGCGACGAGGCCGGTGCTCCCCGTACTCCCAACTCGACCCACTTGATACTCCACGGTCTCCTGGTCACCAACGTTCAGGTCGAGCAGCTCCCACCGGCAGCCGAGGACGGAGCCACCGGCGAAGCGCCGGCCCTCGCTCCCACCGGGAACCTGCTGGTGACGCTCGCCGCCGTCCCCGGCGACGCCGAGAGGATCGTCTTCACCGCCGAACACGGGTTCGTGTGGCTCGCAAACGAAACCGACGAGGTGGGGATCGGAGGCACCGAGATCCAAACGAGGGAGACGATCTACCGATGAGACCCATCGTTCTCTTCGCGTGTCCGCCGGCCCTGGAGCGGCAGGTGGCAGCCGTCCTCGACGAGGCGACGCGAGCCCGGCTCCGCCGATGGTCGGACCCGGTCGACCGCCACGGGACGGTGTCGGGACTCTTGACGATCGACCCCGCCGTGGTGATCGTCGGTTCGGGCCTCGACGAGGACTCCGCCCTGAGCCTTGCCGGCGAGATCGATCGGTCGGGTCGCAACATCAGCGTCGTGGTGGTCGCCGAGATGCTCCCTCGCACGATGGCGCGCGCTCTCGCCGCCGGGGCGCGTGCGGTGATCCCCCCGAATCCCGATCGATCCACCCTGCGCGAGGCCCTCCGCAACGCACTCACCGTGTCGGAGCGAAAGACAGAGGCTCGCCCGGGACCGTCCCCCGCCCCCCTTCGACCGAGGGGACGGGTCGTCACCGTGGCCTCCCCCAAGGGGGGCGCCGGGAAGACCGTCATCGCCTCGAATCTGGCGGTGGGTCTCGCTCAGACCGCGCCGCGAGGGGTCGTGCTGGTGGACCTCGATCTCCAGTTCGGCGACATCGCCTACGCTCTCACGCTCCAACCGCGCCACACCATCTACGACGCGGCGACCTCGCCCAAGATCGACCCGACCGCCCTCAAGGTCTTCCTCACCCACCATCAATGCGATCTGTATGCGCTGTGCGCTCCCGACGACCCGGCCCGCGGCGAGATGATCGAGGCCGACCGGGTGGGCGAGATCCTCGGTACGCTCGCCTCCGAGTTCGACTTCCTCGTCATCGACACCGGCGCCGGCCTCACCGAACACACCCTCACGGCCCTCGACGCTTCGACCGACGCCGTGCTCATCACCGATGCCGACGTCCCCAGCATCCGCCACCTGGCCAAGGTGGCGGCCACCCTCGATCGCATCGGACTGGACGGGCTCCGCCGCCACTTCATCCTCAACCGGGCCGACGCTCGCATCGGGGTGCGGATCGCCGACGTCCTGGGTTCCCTCGGGCTCGAGATGGACCTGGAGATCCCCACCTCGCGCGAGGTGGGGATCTCCCTGAGCCGTGGGGTCCCCATCATGCTCAGCAACCCCAAATCGACCATGGCCAAGCGGGTGATGCGGCTCGTGCATCGCTTGGCGGATCCATCCGAGAGCCGAGCCACCGCATTCCTGCAGGAGAGGAGCGCCTGATGAGGCTGAGCGAACGCGTGCAGGCCGCCGATCGAGCCACCGAGCCCAACGGCGACCGCGGCGCGGTCTCGGTGATGCGGCCCGATGATCCGCTGGCCGAGTACAAGAACCTGGTCCGAGAATCGCTGTTCGCCAAGCTGGACGGCACGGGGGTGGAGGACATCGGCGGCGAGGACGAGCTGCGCCGGCTGGTGACCAACGAGCTCGACCGGCTGCTCCGGGAGGGGAGCGCCCCGCTGTCGCCGGTGGAACGGGAGCAACTGGCCGCCGAGATCGGAGAGGACATCCTCGGCTACGGACCGGTGGGACGCTTCCTCGACGACCCCAGCATCACCGAAGTCATGGTGAACGGCACCGAACCGATCTACGTCGAGAGAGAAGGTCGCATTCTCGAGACGGAGGCCCGGTTCCGATCCGACGACCACGTGCGCCACGTGATCGAACGCATCGTGTCCCGCATCGGGCGTCGGATCGACGAGGCCTCCCCGATGGTCGACGCCCGCCTGCCCGACGGATCGCGGGTGAACGCCATCATCCCGCCGTTGGCCGTCGATGGTCCGGCGATCACGATCCGGAAGTTCTCTCGCGATCCCTATCAGATCTCGAATCTCATCGAATTCGGGACCCTGACGGTGCCCATCGCCACGCTGCTCAAGCGGGCCGTCGAAGGCCGCCTCAACATGCTCATCACCGGCGGCACCGGGACCGGCAAGACCACGCTCCTCAACGTGGTCTCGTCGTTCATCCCCGCCGATCAGCGCATCGTCACCATCGAAGACGCGGTGGAGTTGCAACTCCACCAGCGACACGTCGTTCGCCTCGAGGCTCGTCCCTCAAACGTCGAGGGGAAGGGCGAGGTGACCATTCGAGATCTCGTGCGCAACTCCCTGCGTATGCGCCCCGACCGAATCGTGGTCGGCGAGGTCCGGGGCGCCGAGGCACTCGACATGCTGCAGGCGATGAACACCGGCCACGAGGGCTCGCTCTCCACCCTGCACGCGAACTCCCCCCGGGATGCAATCAGCAGGCTGGAGACGATGGTGATGATGGCGGGGATCGACATACCCGTGAAGGCGGTGCGGGACTACATCTCGTCGGCGCTGAGCCTGATGGTGCACCTCAGCCGCCTTCGCGACGGCTCTCGCCGCGTCACCCAGATATCCGAGATCGTCGGGATGGAAGGCGACGTCGTCACGATGCAGGACATCTTCACCTTCCAGCAGGCCGGGGTCGACGACGCCGGGCGCGTCATCGGGGCCGTCCAACCCACGGGGATCCGTCCCAGCTTCGCCGACCACCTGGCATCGGTCGGAAGCCCCCTGCCGCCGGAGGTGTTCTCCGCCGTCGCCACCGAGTCGGAGCGGGCGGCGTGAGACGCACCGCGGCGGCGGCGCTGGTCGCCATGCTCCTTCCGGCACTCCCCGCCGCTGCCGCCGAGAGCAGCCTCACGGTGGAGGACGTCGCGACCTCGGAGCACCCCCGTCTCGTCATCTCGATCCGCGTGAGCGGTTCCCTGACAGAGACCCCTCTCGTGGGAGAGTCGTTCTCTCTCTTCGAGAACGGCGTTCGCGTCTCTGCCGGCGTCTGGACCTTCGACGCGGAGCCCCTCGAGGTGGCCCTGGTCATGGATACCTCGGGAAGCATGGACGGCGACCCGATGGTCGACGCCCGTCGCGCCGCCGCTGCCTTCCTCGACCGACTCCCCGAGGCGGCCGACGTGGCGGTGGTCTCGTTCGGTGGTGAGGCGGCCGTCGTCCACGCGTTCGGCGGTGAGATACCGCAGGCGACCGCAGCCATCGAAGACCTCCAGGCCGAAGGAGAGACCGCCCTGTACGACGCGATCCTCGAAGCGGTGGGTGCGTTCCCCGTCCATTCCGGAGCTCGCCGGGTGATGGTGATCCTCTCGGACGGTGGGGACACCGTGAGTTCGGTGACCCTCGACGAGGCCGCCGCCGCCATCACCGAGACCGGCGCCGAAGTTCACGTCGTGGCGCTCCGCACCGATGAGACCGACCAGACGTCGCTCGATCGGCTCGCCGAAGCCGGGGCGGGAACCGTGATCGCCGTGGACGATGCCGAGCTGCTCTCCGACGCCTATGCCGATGTGGCGTCCGAACTGGCCGGTCGCTACCGGCTCGTCTACCGCACCGAGGCAGCCGGACCGGTCCGCCTCACCGTTTCGGTGTCCCACCACGGTGACGTGGCCTGGGATGCGGTAGATCTCTCCCTACCGGTAGCGGAGGGCCCCGGGCCGCTCCGGCGCACTCCCGACTCCCCGACCGCGGCCGCCGAGCACTCCACCGGTTCCCCGGTGGAGATGGAACACCCGGGGCTGCTCCGTCGGGCCTGGACCTTTCCCGCGGGTCTTGCGGCGGTCCTCGGGGGTGTGATGGCGGTCGTCGGCCTCACTCTGGTCGGGCGGCGCCGTACCGACTCGATCGATCCCGCCGTGCGGCGTCGATCCGGGGGCAAGATCCTTTCCTTTCTCTCCCGGCGGGCGGAGTCGGCGGCCGATGCCCTGATCCCCGTCGAGAGCACCGGATCGCTGGACCGCGCTCTCGACCGTGCCGGAGTCGGCCTTCGGCCCGGTGAGTTCGTGGTCCTCGCGGCGTCGCTGGTGGTTGTGGCGGTGGCGGTCGGCATCCTGGCGATGGGCCCGGTGGGCGGATTCCTGCTGGGAACGGTGGCGCTCGTCGCTCCACACGTCCTGTTGCGGAGCCTCACCCAGCGAAGGCGCGCGGCCTTTGCGGATCAGTTCGAGGGCGCGCTGCAGATGATCTCGGGATCGCTGCGCGCCGGCTACGGGCTACTCCAGGCGGTGGCCACCGTGGCATCCGAGGCACCGTCGCCGACCGGTGACGAGTTCGGCCGGGTCACCGTCGAGAACCAGTTGGGCCGCTCCGTCGAGGAGGCATTGGCCGCCATGGCGGATCGTATGGAAAACGAAGACCTGCGCTGGGTAGTCGAGGCCATCAACATCCAGTACGAGGTAGGCGGCGACCTCGCCGAGGTGCTCGACAGTGTCGCCGAGACGATCCGGGATCGGAATCAGATTCGGCGGCAGGTGAAGGCGCTCTCTGCGGAAGGCCGGATCTCGGCCATCATCCTGGTATCCCTCCCCTTTGCGCTGGCGGCGCTGCTCAGCGTGGTGAGCCCGGAGTACCTCGCAGAACTCACCGGGAGCGGGGTGGGCCGGATCATGATCCTCGTCGCCCTGCTCCTCATCGGCGCCGGCACCGCGTGGATCGCCAAGATCGTCAGGGTGGTGTTCTGATGGCCGACCTCTGGGTGACGGCGGCGTCGGCGGCCATCGTCTCAGGTGTCGCCGTCCTGTGCTGGTCGATGGCTGCGGCGCGAACGGCCGGCCGGCAGACGCTTGCCATCACCGACCAGCGTCAGGAACGACTCACATCCGGCTTTGCGGAGCGAGCCCTTCGACCCTTGGTCGGTGCGATGGCCGCACAGGCCCGCCGTTTCACCCCGTCGGGCTGGGTGGAGACCATCGAAGGGAGACTGCGGCTCGCCGGATCACGGTGGGACCTGGAGCGAACCCTCGCCGCCAAGCTGGGGTTGGGTCTCGGTGGCCTTCTGTTCGGGTTGTGGTGGGCCGGCGACGCCGGGATGGGAAGCGCCTTGGTGCTCGGAGGACTGGCCGCGATGTTCACCTTCTTCGTTCCGGATCTGATTCTCTGGGGAAGGGCCCGGGAACGTCAGACCCTCATCGGCCGCGCCCTCCCCGACACGATGGACCAGCTGACCATTTGCGTGGAATCCGGTCTCGGATTCGATGCGGCCCTGAAGCGGGTGGGCCGTCGCGGCCACGGTCCCCTCGCCGAGGAGCTGCACCGCACCCTCAACGAAATCGCCGTCGGCGTGCCCCGGGCCGAGGCCCTCGGCAATCTGGTCTCCCGAACCGACGTCCCCGAGCTCAGCCACTTCGTGCTGGCGGTGCGTCAGGCCAACGAGTACGGGCTCCCCGTGGCCCAGGTCCTCCGGATCCAGGCGGGCCAGCTGAGGGTGAAGCGGCGCCAAGCCGCCGAGGAGAGGGCCCTGAAGATGCCGGTGAAGATCGTCTTCCCCTTGATCCTGTGCATCTTCCCGGCTCTCTTCGTCGTGCTGCTGGGACCGGCGGTGATCCGCATCATGCGGGTGTTGTTGTAGGAAGAGGTCGCCGGTTCATGAATTCCTCCTCGCGCAGGTTCACCACGAGACCTCGGGGGGATCACACCCGCGCGTCACCGTCGGGACCCTCATCTACGTTCCCCCGGCGCAGGCATGCGTCGATTGCCGGCCGGTAAGGGGAGACGGGCCCCCTCACAACCCCCGATGCCCTATGAGTACTCAGCAGGCGTAGATCAGGATCTGCCAGGCGCCGTCCTCGAAGGCAGCCTCGAACTCGGGTCCGTCGACGATCGAACGGCCTTCCCAGTCCACCTCGATGGGGGCGTCGTAGGCGACGCCACCGCAGGAGTCGCACCCCGAGTTCATGGATCGGATGGCCCGGACCCGGACGGCGAGAATGCCGGCCTCCACTGAGTCCGACGAAGCCGACGGCAAGGGTTCGGCCTCCGCCATCGTGCGAGCCCGGTCGAAGTCGTCCTCGAAGCGGGATTTCGAGTACCCGCCGTTCTCGAGACAGTCGAGGATCCATTCCAGGTTGCCGGGAACGATCAGCCGGGCGGCGCCCTTCAACGAAGCGACCCGGGAATCCAGGTCGGCGAACACTGCCAACACCGCCGTCTCCAAGTCGACGGAGAGACCCGGGGGGATCAGATCTGCGAGCGCCGCTGCATCGAGCGCATCGATCACCGGAAAGACCGAAGTGTCCAGAGTCACGTTGTCGGAGTCGAATCCGGCATTGAACTGCTCTGCGGCGGCGGCGATGGCGCCGTCCATCTCCCGGGCAGCCTCGAAGAACCCGGCCAGCGCATCCGCCGCCGACGGACCACGGGTGGTCGTCGTGACCTCCGTCGAGGTCCCAAGGTGCTGGTCGCCGAAGTAGTGGAAGACCCAGTCACCCGTTTCCGTGATGCCGAGACGAGGACCGGTGTAGAAACCCAGATCGCCGAAGAACTGCAGGGCCGCATCGCCGAGCAGCGGGCGAATTGCCTCCCGATCGACCTCCGGCACCTGGGACCACGAATCGTGGATCGCGGCCGCAGGCCACACGTAGATCGGAGCGAGCGCCGGGTCATCGAGTAGTCCCCATGGCTC
This sequence comes from Acidimicrobiia bacterium, assembly GCA_041551965.1. Classification (GTDB taxonomy): domain Bacteria; phylum Actinomycetota; class Acidimicrobiia; order Spongiisociales; family UBA11373; genus JBFELU01. Next base: position 7,145 of record JBFELU010000022.1, on the reverse strand, counting down.
CGGGTCGGCAATGAAGCCGTAGGGCACGCCGAGCATTGCCACCGCATCGGCGGTGACCGGCACGCCGTCCTCCTCGAGACCGCGCAGCAAGGCCGTGGCGTCATCCGCGGGACCAACGAAGACCAGGATCTCTCCGCCGGCGAAGATGAACTCCCCGGGACCGTCCCGGGCCAGTTCTACGAGACCTTCGAAATCACAGACCACGGCTGCGTCTGCGATCGCGCTCCGCGTCGCCGCCACGGGATCCGGCAACCCCTCCTGTACACCGAGGCCGGCCATCCCGGCCGCGGAGCAAACGGGTATCGGCATGCTGGATGTTGGCGCGCTGGACGAGGTGGTGGCGACCGTATCGGGGGCGCCGGTGGAAGCCGGCGCTGCCGTGGTGGTCGTTGCGCCGTCGTTGTCGCACGCTGCAGCGATCACGGCGAGCACCATCAGTGCTCCCACGGCCGAAACGACGGAAGTCTTCATCGCTCACCTCCTGCTCCAATCGACGCCGTCGCCGACGCGGCTCTCGAATCGAACGCCGGTGCATGGAGGAGCATCGACTGACGGCCGGGCCCCAGGATTCCACCGGTGTGCGGTCCCACCGCGTTCCGAACCGCAAGCCCGGCCGCTCCCGGGACACCACTTGAGTACTCCGTCCGGCTCCCGGTAGCCAGAGGCCAACGACCCAAAGCGCTCTCTCCCGATCGAGAACGCCGCGGGAAGCGGACGGGTGAAGGCATCCTCAGGCAACCGGCCACGCGTGAGGTCCGTGCTGCCTGGCGCCTCACCGAACAGGAGTTCTTCGGGAAGTCCACAGGGAGGGCAAGACAGATTCCGGGATAGCGCCTAGCTTCCGCCCCCGTCTATGCGTGCCGCATAGCCGATGGCGCCCTGGGGCCGCCCCAGCCATCCCCCGGCGACGGGGTTGGCGGCCACTGCCCCTTCGATCATGTCGGCGAGTCCGGGACACGTCCCGGCCCAGGTCATGAGCGGCAGAACGGAGAGCAGGCCGCCGTTGTACATCCCGTAGACCTCGATGGGGGTGAAGCGCCGGTAGATGGTGGCATTCACGCCGCGGTCCCGGAAGACATTCCCGGTGAGCGTCCTGCAGACCTCGGCCAGGTCTCGATCCCCGAAGCCACCCACGCCGGCGCCCCGGTGCACAAAGCCAAGGGTGATCTGCGCCTTCCACACGAATTCGGTGCCCCGGCCCCGTCGCGTGATCGCATCCGGGTCGTAATCCCATACCCGACGGCCACCCCGATCGCGGTACCAGGTCGAGCGAACGAAGCGGGCCAGAGCACCGGCACGCTCCATGGCGTGTGCATCGCCGGTGGCGCGGTGAAGCTCGACGCATGCCCTTCCGGCGGCGGCGAGATGGTTGAGCGGCTCGGCTCGCTCCCCGCCGACGACCGGGTACCAGCCCGCTCCATCCCGCTCCTCGCGATACTCACCGTCGAGCTCGGCCAGTGTCTCGGACGCCGTTGCCGCATAGATCGGTGCTCGAGAGCTCTCGGGGAGGTCGGCCGCGAATCGAGCGAACGGCTCGGCGACCCTCCCCACCAACGTCACGTTGACCGTGTGGTGCCCGGGGACGAACCCATTGCCGCCCCACGCGGCAACGACCCGGCCCCTGACCTCGTCTCGTCGACCGGTCACGTCATCCCGACGATCCGCCATCCGGTCGAGCGTCTCGGCGGCCACGTCGGCGAACACCCGGTTCCCCGTGCGCTCGTAGGCGGTGAGGGCGGCATCCAGCAGGTAGGCAACCGGCCAGGCATACACGTGCCCCCGGCGGGCCGGGTCGGCGTCGGCGTATTCCAGCCGATCGGGAAGGGCCCGCCGCAGATAGCCGACCAACACCTCCTCGTGTGAGGGAAGCCTCATCATCTCCCGATACAGACCGAGAACCGCCGGGACGCGGTGGTCCGCCGACTGAGCGAAGTGGCCGTCGACCCGTTCCAGGGTGTCGGTGTCGGCCCCGAGGCGAATGAAGCCGTCTCGAAGCCCGGGCCCCATCCGATTCCGAGCGAGGGAACGCTGCATCTTGCGGTACACCCAGTAGAGGTCCCCGTTGCTCCCGAGGTCGACCTTGAATTCTCCCGGTGGCGGCAACCGCCACCGCTGGGATTTCACCCGCCTCGCCACCTCACCGGCGAGCACCCGGATGCGGCGGCGAGGGAGGAAACGTCGCACCATCGAGCCACCTCGCCGAGGACCGGAAACCGCCATCAGGCGAGCGTAACGTTCCGTCAACCCGAAGCCAGCGGATTCAGCAACACCGGCAGGGAGCCACGATCACGACCGCCTCGAGAGGAGTACTCGAGGGAAGGGTGCGCTCGATGTTCCCCGCGCCCGGGACCACCCCCGGCCGTCGGCCCCTCAGGAGTCCGCGACGAGACGTTCGAGCTGAGAAACGAGTTCTTCGAGTTTGGGCTTCTCCGACTCCGGGATCGTCAGGGAGAAGATCGTCGCGCACGCCAGGAGCACGTCGTAGCGCTGCTCGACATCGCGCTTCTTCATCTTCTTCGGTTTGACCCGTACCTCGCGGTAGGTGCTCACCGGGTTGCGGGCAACTTCCTCCATGCCGTTGTGGCGGAACTTGGCCACCGACGCGCCGTCGAAGAGGATCGACTCGCCGTTCTCGCCCTTGATCTCGATCATCACATCGTCAGTCTAGAAACAGTCGGATCCGGTCGCCCGGAGTTTGGCAGGACACCACACCGCCGCAGCAAGTGTCCGTATGGGGGCACCGCGACCGCTTGGTTCCTGCCCGGGGAACACCCCCTCTCCCCCACTGGCGAGTGTGGCGGCCCTATTCGGTCACGTTGACGGTGATCGAGTATTCATCGATCGGTGCCGCACCGTCTTCCCATGGGCGGAGGTAGCCGAGGCGGAGTTCAGCCCTCCCGACAGCGGTGGGTGTGAAACTGAACGTGGTGATCCCTCCCGATCCGACCAGATCGCTATGGGGTTGATGGCTTTCGGCCGTCAGGTTGACGACGCCGGACTCCAACACCACCCACCGATATCCGGTCGTCGGGTTGGCTTCGAGTCGCAACACCAGGATCTGATTCTCGGCGACGGTGACCACGCCCCCTGCGTCGCCGATATCGACTTGGACCACGCCCACATCCTCGCAGTCAGTGGCGGTCTCGGTGGTAAGGCAGGCATCGGTGCCGGGGCCACCGTTGCCCGAATCGATGCCCACGCCGCCTCGCAGCACGTCACGTCCCCGGTTCCCGAACAGGGTGTCGTCGCCTCGACCACCGACCAGGATGTCCCGCAGTGGTCCGCCGTAGATCACATCCGCTCCGGCGTGCCCGAAGATACGGTCCCGGCCCTTCCCGCCGCGGGCTTCGTCAGCTCCGGTCCCGAGACAGATGATGTCGTTGCCGCCACGACCGTGAACCACGTCGTTTCCGGGTCCGGCCCAGATCACATCATCACCGGGCGTCCCCTCGAGGGTGTCGTCCTCATCGGTGCCCACGATCGTGGCTGACTGGCCGAAGCACGAGTGATCGGTCGCACGCGGCGCCATGCCGTCGCTCACCTGGGCCACTGCCGCGCCGGTAGCGGCGATCAGCGTGACGACCGTCAGAAGGATCAGGGAACGCTTCATGGGGTCCTCCCCCCGGTGCACCCCCTCCCCGATCCTGGAACCGTACGCGCAGGGCGCTCGGGGTGGTAGGGCCGGTTGTCGTTTCTTTCGGAGGGGGGAGTCACTCGCCCCCCTCACGGCACGGCCCCAGCGCGGCCTGAAGATGCTGTGGGTGATCCCGGAACACCACCAGGAAGGCGGGTAGGCCCTCTGACCAGGGCCTAGCCGAGTGGGCGCTGAGGGACTCGAACCCCCGACCTCTTCTTTGTAAGGGACGATCAGCCCGTTTCGTTGACCTGGGGTTTTCCCCGATTCCCCATACGTATCAACAACCTTGGCCCGGCAGCCTGACGCGTCTCGGTGCACTGTTTTGCGGGGTAGCGCGGACTCCATGCGGACTCTGATGTTGTGGCTGTTGTTGGGGGTGGGGTTGTTGGTGGTTTGAGGTGCCCATGCTCAAAAGGAGGCGGCCCCCGGAACAGGAGGGGGAATACCCCTCAGACATCTTGCGCGGTGAACCCCTCGTTTTGGGTGTGTCAACGTGGGGTTGCGGTTGTTTGGTTGTTTGTGTGGTTCGGGTTGTGGGGGTGAGCGGCGATCACCTGAGTACTCCTGGGGGAGCAGTGCGGGAAGTCAGGGGTGGTCCCTCAGGACCCCTGAACGAACACCCCCCGGGTGTACGCTCAGCGTCATGGCACTCAGACGCAGTCGGCGCCGCAAGGCCGAAGAGGCCGCCGAAAGGACGCGCGAGGAAGACCGCCCGGGTCGCTCCGGCCAGGAAGTCGACCCTCGGGAGGGCCTGGTCACCGAGGCCCTCGTCCCACCACAAGGAGGAGGCACCGACCCAGAACCCGGCACCGACCCCAACGCCGAATACCCCCACGGCGCCATCCCCGGCGCCGACCCAGAACCCGGCACCGACCCCATACCCGGCACCGACCCCAACGCCGAACACCTCCACGGCGCCATCCCCGGCGCCGACCCACCACCCGGCACCGACCCCAACGCCGAACACCTCCACGGCACCATCCCCGGCGCCGACCCAGAACCCGGCACCGAACCGCATGGAGGAGGGACAGTCCACGGTCCCGGCACCGACCCCAACGCCGACCGGCTCCAAGGCACCGATTCTCAACCCATGGACCCCGACGCAGACGAATATCCGGAGATGGTCGACCCCGCAACCAACCTCGTTGGGCTTACCCCAGAGGACAACCTCGTTGGTGCGATGGACGAAGCAACCGCGCCAGTGACCGATTCCTTGGAACTCGACGTGTCGTTGGAGATGGACCTGGCTGATTGGGCATTGGAGCCGTACAGCGACGAGGACCTGGACGACGATCTTCCCGACGATGGAGGTTGATCCAACCCGCGAGATCGTCGAAGCCAGCCCTATTCGCAAACGGAAGCGAAGTTAGCGGACCTCGTTGCCGTGGCGAGTGGTCTATCCGATCTGTAATGACACAGCCAGCCCGCCGTCAGGACTGGCGGGATTGCACGACTAGTTGACCAATCTCGACGCAGCAGCCCTTCAGGCAACCCAGAACATGGTGGAAGGTCTTGCCGCGCCCGATGCAGGTCAAGTGAGGCGCGCCGCCCTGGCCGACCTGACCGCCGCGGCCCCGCAGCCCAAAGGCGGCCAGGGTGCAGCCTTGGCCTGGGGTTGGGACGCGTACGCTTCGGAAGTAACCCAGGGAGGGCATCGTGGTGCGCCTACCTCCAAAACGGTTCGCTCAATGGCTCCAGGAACGCAGGAACCGCAGTGCTGCGAAGGCATTGAAGGTGCAGGAGGACCACCGGCAGAACCCACCGGGCAAGGCGCCGCCGCTCGGCCCAGCGGGCCGTCCAGGCGGAGGGACTGGCTAGTCCTCAGGCGGCGTCCACCCCAACCAGGAGCCTACGCAAAGAACACGCGGCGTGGTCGACCTAACGATGGGTGTCGCCGCGGCCCCGCAGCCCAGCGGCGGCCCTACCGGAGAGGGTCCTGAAACACTCTGGCTAGCAGGTGCACCTGACGATCCACGCCACGATCCCAATCGCCAGGATCACAAGTAGGAACAATGCCCAGCCAGAGAAGCGGGTGACACCAAGGCGAGCGGGGGATTCGCTATGGGGAAGATCAGGACTGCTGTCGCGGGTCTGTTCGTCGCTCATCCGGCCCCCCAGGATCGACACACCAACCGTACCCAACCAACGAGCATCTCGGGGTCAGGGCGGAGCCTCGCCAGGCATCTACCGATCCGGCCCTACCTCGGGCAGCACGGATTCATTGAGAGATCAAGGATGCAGGGGTGGGAAGTCAAAGCAGTACACGTTCGCACCGAAGGTGAGCGCGCCTGCTGTCCCGTTGTGGACCCTGACCCTGTATGTGGAGAAATCGGTGATCACCTGGTCCGCAATGGCCCAATAGTCTTCGCCGACCGCCGCGATACTGCTCCAGCCGCCTCCAAACGCAATGTCACCAGAATCACAAGCGACTTCGACCGTGGAGGTTACGCCCGGCAGCAGGACCGGCGACGTCGTCGATTCCTTGTACATCGGGGCAAGTGGGCCAGCAGGCCCTGACGACCCTGCAGGTCCCTGTGGGCCTTGCGGCCCCTCGGGTCCGGCAGGCCCCCGGCGGCCCCTCACATTCCAAGTGAACGCCGTCTCCCCCTCATCACACTCCCCACCCTTAGGCCTCTTCCCGAACCGCATCTGATCGATCTCACCCGTCCGATCATCGACGCACCCGGAGATCTTCCCCTTGGTGGCCGCCCCAGCCACCACCCACGTCGTCACCGAACTGGCAGCCACCAGCGCCACCACAATCAACAGAACAACAGAACGCCGCATACCTGCCTCCCCCCGCACCCCCCACCTGCGGCAACACCAAACCTACCCAACCGACCGTCGCCGCGGCCCCGCAGCCCAGCAGCGGCCGGTCCCGCGGAGCGGCGAGTCGCCCGGTATTGTCACCGCTTCCCATCAACGGAGGGGGAACACATGGTCATCAACCGAAAGCGCACAATCGGTGTCGCCATCGCAACTGCGTTGCTTCTTGCGGTCGTCTTCACACTCCTGCCGAGCAGCAGCACCAAGGCCATTGGCCAGGAATCAGAGAAAGTCAGTTTGAACTTCGCCGAGGTCGAGTGGACCGTCGTCGCCGGGGAGAGAGGCTCGGCGAGGGTCGCCTGCGACGCGGGCCACATCGTTGATGCTGTGGCGTGGGAGGTCACCGGAGAAGACACTGCACCCCCGAGCCTCAGGGTTGTGACCAAGGTCTCCAAGAACCAGCGCGGCGTCAGGTTCGTGGGCTTTTATCCGTCGAGGTTCTTCGATGTCTTCTTCGACATAACCCTGAAGGGTGAAGTCACCTGCCTGCTACTGCCAGCCGTGCAGTAGGCATAAACGGCGGCCCCACAGCCCACGACGGCCGGTTGTTTGTGTGGTTCGGTTGGCGGGGGCGGCGGGACCCCAACCACGGTCCCGCCGCTTCAACCGCGCTGGGTTGGCCTCCAGGACCGTGCTCAGCCCGATCGAGACGGATCATCGCAGAGAACCAGCAGCCCAAGGT
>JBFELU010000021.1:0-35867 GCA_041551965.1 Acidimicrobiia bacterium | reverse complement strand
GTGACGGGTCGGCTCTGGAGCACCAGGATCTCCCCGTCGGCGAAGGCGAACTCGATGTCCTGGGGGGCGCCGAAGCGCCGTTCGACCCGCATGCCTATCCGGGCCAGGTCCTCGAGGAACGCCGGGATCTGGCCGGTGTGCCCGGCGATCGTCAGGTCCTTGCGGTACACCCAGAAGACGTCCGGAGTCACGGCTCCCGAGACCAGCGACTCGCCGAGACCCGGCACCAGCTCGATGTGGGCGCACCCGGGGTCTCCGACCGGGTCGCTGGTGAACATGACTCCGGCGTACTCGGCGGGGACCATGGATTGGAGCACCACGCCCATCCCCAGCTGTAGGTCCTCGAGGCCCTCCCGGCGGCGGTAGGCCCGTACCGTCGGCGCCCAGAGCGAGGCCCAGCAGCGGCGTACCGCCGCGACGGTGTCGTCGGGAGTCGTGATGTTGAGGATCGAGAGGTATTGGCCGGCGAAGGAGGCCACCGAGGGGTCTTCGGCCAGCGCCGACGAACGAACCGCGATCGGGCCCTGCTCGAGGAGCTCGGCGGCCGCCTCCTGGATCTCCTCCCGAACCGCCGACGGCAGCGGCGTGCCGCCGAACAGCTCTTCGACCTCGCGGCGATCGGCCTCGAGGCTCTCCGGCGGCGGAATCTCACCTTCCGCCAATCGGGCCAGGGCGGGAGCGAGACCGGCATCGTCGACGAACGCCCAGTAGGCGTCGACGGTGACGGCCACGGCCCGAGGCACGGGGAACCCTTGGGCGACCAGCGCGTCGAGGCCGGCCGCCTTGCCCCCTACCTCTGCCACCGCGGCTCCGCCACCCTGGAGGGTCCTCAAGTACCGGTGCGCCACGTTGAGGTCAACCTAGCGTCCGGACCGGCTTCTTCCGGCGAAAAGCACCGGTGAATAGGATCGGCGCGTGGCCGAGGCCCTTTTCGAACGGGACGGGGACCGCTTCGTTCCCACCGGACTGGCGACGAGCCCGTGGGGTTCCGACGTGCAGCACGGGGGGCCGGCGGCGGCGCTCATCGCCCGTGCCGCCGAGGGGATCGGCGGAGATCAGGCCGCCGTACTGCGGCTGTCGGCCGACATCCTCCGACCGATTCCCATGGCACCCCTGGTGGTGGAGAGTCGGGTGATCCGTCCGGGCCGGCGGGTGCGGCTCATCGAGACCGAGGTGCTCGGAACGGACGGCGATCCCTTGATCCGGGCCCGGGTCTGGCTGATCCGACGGCGGGACCCGCTGGGGTACCCGCACGCGGCCGACGCTCTGCCGGAGCCGCCCCCTCCCCCGGAGGCTCTCCAGGCGAGCGACTTCTCGTTCCGCCCCTATCAGGACTACTTCGGGGATGCGCTGGACAAGCGGCTCATTGCCGGGTCTATCACCGAGCCGGGCCGGGCCGCCCTGTGGTTCCGGTTACGGGTGCCGGTGGTCGCCGGTGAGGAGTCCACCCCGCTGCAGCGGGTGGCCGCCATCGCCGATTCGGGGAACGGGATCAGCTGGGCCCTTCCCTTCGGCGCCTACCTGTTCATCAACACCGACCTGGTGATCCACTTCGTCCGGGAGCCGGTCGGGGAGTGGTTCGCCCTGGACTCGATCTCCCGCTACGACCCGGCCGGCCGGGGCCTTGCCGAGACGGCGTTGTTCGACGGCGACGGCTACCTGGGGCGGTCCGCCCAGGCGCTGTTCGTGGACCGGTCCTGACCCGACCCGAGCCGGCCCGCCGAGTAGGCGGTGAGGACCATCGGCCGCGGCAGGCGCCAGAGAGGGGAGTGGTACCCTTCGCAACCTTCCGGGTGACCCATGGCTGCATACGACCACGACACAATCGAGCGCAAATGGCAGGACCGCTGGGAGGCGGAGCGGACCTTCTACGTGACCGAGCGGGACGACCGGCCCAAGTTCTACAACGTCCAGATGTACCCGTATCCGAGCGGCGATCTGCACATGGGTCATATCCGCAACTACACCTACACGGACCTGCTGACGCGCTACCGGACCATGCGGGGCTACAACGTCCTGGCCCCCATGGGCTGGGATTCTTTCGGCCTGCCAGCCGAGAACGCCGCCATCGAGACCGGGATCCATCCCCGGGTGTTCACCGAGGAGCGGATTGCCACCATGAAGGCCCAGTTGCGGCGGCTGGGTGCCGTCTACGACTGGTCGCGCGAGTTGGCGGCGCACGCTCCCGAGTACTACCGCTGGACCCAGTGGCTGTTCCTGCGGTTCTTTGAGAAGGGCCTCGCCTACAAGAAGAACGCGCCGGTCAACTGGTGCCCCAGCTGCCAGACGGTGCTGGCCAACGAGCAGGTGGTCGGTGAAGGCGTGTGTGAACGGTGTAGCACCCCGGTGGAGAAGCGCGACCTCGACCAATGGTTCCTCAAGATCACCGATTACGCCCAGCGCCTGCTCGACGACCTGGAGGACCTGAAGGGGAAGTGGCCGGAGCGGGTCCGGGTGATGCAGGAGAACTGGATCGGCCGCTCCGAAGGCGCCGAGTTCACGATGGAGATCGCCGAAAGGCCCGGCACCACGTTCACGGTCTACACCACCCGGCCGGACACGATCTTCGGGATGACCTTTGCCGTGTTCGCACCGGAGCACCCCCTGGTGACCGAACTGGTGGCCGGGACGGAATACGAGGAAGCGACCCGTCGCTTCATCGACGAGGTGACCCGCCGGACCGAGATCGATCGGCTCTCGGCCGAGAAGGAGAAGGAGGGCCTGTTCATCGGGGTTCAGGCCGTCAACCCGGCCACCGGCGAGCCGGTCCCGATCTTCATTGCCGACTACGTGCTGATGACGTACGGCACCGGGGCGATCATGGCCGTTCCCGGTCAGGACCAGCGCGACTGGGAGTTCGCCGAGAAGCACGGTCTGAAGATCATCCGAACCGTGCAGCCCCCCGACGACTTCGAAGGCCAGGCCTACGTCGGGGAGGGACCGGCGATCAACAGCGGCTTCCTCGACGGGCTCGGGGTCGAAGACGCCGTGGAGCGAACCATCGAGTGGCTGGAGGCCGAGGGCATCGGGCGGCGGGCCGTCCAGTACCGATTGCGGGACTGGCTGATCTCCCGTCAGCGCTATTGGGGCTGCCCGATCCCGGTGGTCCACTGCCCGGACCACGGGGTGGTGCCGGTCCCCGAGGATCAGCTCCCGGTGCTGCTCCCCGACATCGAGGACTACCAGCCGAAGGGCCAATCACCGCTCGCCGCCGTCCCGTCGTTCGTGGAGACCACGTGCCCCGAGTGCGGTGGTCCGGCCGAACGGGAGACGGACACGATGGACACCTTCGTCGATTCGTCCTGGTACTACATGCGGTACGCCGACGCCCAGAACGACGAGGCGCCCTTCGGCGCGGATCCGGCCCGGTACTGGTTGCCGATCGACCAGTACATCGGTGGGATCGAGCACGCCGTCCTCCACCTCATGTACGCCCGCTTCTTCACGAAGGTGCTCCACGACCTGGGGATGCTGGAGATCGTCGAACCGTTCAGCCGCCTCTTCACCCAGGGGATGCTGACCAAGGACGGGGCCAAGATGTCCAAGTCGAAGGGCAACGTGGTGGCCCCCGACGATTTCTACGCCCGGTACGGGGCCGACGCCAGCCGTCTCTATCACCTCTTCATCGGGCCGCCCACCGACGATGCGGTGTGGAGCGACGAGGGCGTGGAGGGGACCTCGCGATTCCTCAACAGGGTGTGGCGACTGGCGACCGGCGACCATGCCGATCCCGTGGACCGTGAACCCGGCGATGCCGACACCGACATCCTGCGGGTAGCCCATCGCACCCTCAAGAAGGTGACTGAGGACATCGAGCGGTTCCACTTCAACACGGCGGTGGCAGCCCTGATGGAGTTCGGGAACGCCCTGCGGGCCTATGCCACCTCGGAAGACGGCCCCGAACCGGGAACCCTGGCTGGCGCCCTCGACCTGATGATCCTCATGCTCGGCTCGATGGCCCCTCACGTCGCCCACGAACTGTGGGAACGCACCGGTCACGACACCATGTTGGCCACCGAGGCCTGGCCCGAGTGGGATCCGGATCTCGTGACGGTCGAAACGGTGACGATGATCATCCAGGTCAACGGCAAGGTGCGGGATCGCATCGATGTCGATGCCGACATCGATGAGGACGAGGCGGCATCGCTCGCTCTGGCCTCGGAGCGGGTGCGGGAGTACACCGGCGGGGGGGAACCCGAGCGGGTCGTGGTACGGGCCCCGAAGCTCGTGAACGTCGTCGTTCGGTGAGCGTTCCTCTCGGTCCTCTCGAACCCGGGGATCGGCAGTGGCGGATCCGGCATGCCGCGCTGGCCTTCGCCGTGGGCTTCCTGGCCGCCGGGATCACCCAGGTGGCACTGGGACCGGACCTGACCGCCTCCGAGGTGTTCCGGGTGGTGGTGCCGGCGCAGACGTTGGCCACCATCGGAGCCGTGGCATGGATGGCCGCCGTGTCGACGGAGCGTCGTAGCGAACTCGGCCTCAGAGCGGCGCCCGATGATCTGACCGGGCTCGCCATCGGTGCCGGCCTGCAGGTTGCGCTCTCCCTGGCGATCGCACTCGTGGTGGCGCTGCTCAACATCGACCCTCCGGAGCAGGAGATCGTTACGGCCGCCGATGAGGCGATCGGCGGGCTCGATCGGGCCCTGGTGGTCGTCGGTGCCGGCCTGCTGGCTCCGGCCTCCGAGGAACTCCTGTTCCGGGGGGTCCTGCTGCGGGTGTTGCTCCGGCGCTACGGATTCCGCTGGGCGGTGTACGGATCGTCGGCGGCCTTCGCCGGGGTGCATTTCTTCGACCCCAACGCCGTCCTGGCGATCCCGGTCCTCTACGTCGTGGGCATCGTGCTGGCACGGCAGGCGATCAAGACGGGCCGGCTGGGACGCCCGTTCCTCACCCATGCCGGATTCAACCTGCTGTCGGTGCTGGCACTGTTCATCATTGAGGCCGAAACGGCTCTGGGGTGAGGGTTTGTCGCCGGGGGGCCGCGGTGTCCGCGACCTCCGGGGTATGTCCTTGAGCCGCGCCATCCCGGGAACGGCCCTTTCTCAGCGGAGCATCCGCCGAGTGGGTTGGGCGAGAAGCTGATGACGCGGTCGTGTTCCATCATCAGATTGGCGAGGTCGTCGGGGCCGGCGTAGGCGGCATTCTTCCCTTCCAGGTCCGCATCAGCGACCGCACGGGCCGCGGCGCAAGGCCGTCAGACGTAGATCGGGACCTCGGCTCCCACGATCTTGTCGAAGAGCTGACGAAGCTGAGGGAAACCGACTCCATTCACCGAATCTGCGATGGCGTCCTTCATCAAGTAGACGGCCTCGCCCATCAAGACGACGGATGGTTCGTGTCCTGGGTCGAGTGCACCCGAAGCGCCGATGAACGGCATCGTTGCCCCGGTGACATCGTCGGTGCCGTAGTACATCAGCTTTCCGATATCGCCCGCCTCCCGTCTCGAACACCATATGGCGGCAGGATGCCGACTGGGTGTGGGCCACTTCCGTCGCGACCGAGGGGGTGGGCGCCCGGGAGCTGCACCCCCGGCAGGCGCCCTGTCGAGTGGCCCGGGCACGTGCCGGGCTGCCGGGGCCCGGGTGGCGGGTGCGCCCAGGGTCGATGCACTCACAGGAGGGAATCCTCATGCGGATCGAGACCTCAGTCGAGATCGCTGCCGCTCCGGAGGCACGTGTGGTCGCGCCCGTGATCTCGGCCGCTGTGTGCCCCGGCTCGGAACGCGCCACTACAGTCCGGCCCACCGATGCTGCACCACCACCAGCCCAAACACGACCCGGCTCGGATCTGGGCCGGCAAGCTGCAACCCGAGCTGGCGGCGCTGCGGGAGAGCCTGGCGGTGCGGTCCCCCGAGGATCTCGCTCACCGGAGCGGGGCCGTCCTCGATGATGAGCGGCTCCTGCGGCTGGAGATGCTGTTCGAGGACTTCGAGGTCGAAACAGCCGACTACTCGGTGACCCGGCCGGATGGGTCCGAAGTGGATGAATTCCTGCAGAGCTTGGTGGTCACGTATCTGGGCACGGTCGACGGCACACCGCCGACCGGACGTTGGGTCCCCTTCCGGGAACTCCCCAACGGCCACATGTACAGCCGGGCATTCCAAGCCTCCGGCCCCGATCGGTTGGCGAAGCAGTGGCAACTCGATCTGGCCGGATTCGAGGTCGCCTGTCGGGCGCTCGGCGGCGTTCCCATCGAACTCGGTGATGCCGGGTACGTCTTCACCGTGCTACCCAGGGTCGATCTGGCCGCCGTCTACTGGCTCGGCGACGAGGACTTCCCCTCGAAGGCCTCCCTCCTCTTCGACGCGGATGCCCATCGCTGTGTGCGGATCGAGGGCCTGGCGGTGCTCGGCAGCCGCCTCGTCGACCGCATCGTCGCCGGCGGTTGAAGGTCGCTGCGGCCGCCGTCGCCGTGATCCCTCTGAAGGACTGACTCCTTCCACCTGTGAGGTCGGGAGCGCGGAACACGGTTTCGCGGTCGGATCGTCGGCAGATCGGGACGGCCTTTGATACCGAGGGTGCGGTCTCGCCCCACGGTTTCCCGGATGGAACGAACCGAACCGCCGGCGTCCTAGTGTCGAGGTGAGCGACGCGGAGGAAGCATGGCACAGGAGGATCCGGCGTTGGAGCGAGCCCGCAAGCACGTCACCGCAGTGCGCGACTTCTTCTACCACTTGATGACGTACGTGCTCGTCAACGCGATGCTGGTCTTCATCGATCTCCGGTCGGAGGGTGCCCACAGCGTCCTGGGCCTGGATTGGGCCTACTGGATCATCATCGGCTGGGGGTTCGGCCTCGCCGGGCACGCCATCGCGGTGTTCTTCGGTGAGTACCGGGTGTTCAAGGCGTACGAGCGGTTGAAGCGGTAGATCACAGGACGAGCGCGGTGACCAGTTCGCCTTCCTCTTCCTCTCCGGTGTCGACGAATCCCATCCGGTGGTAGAAGTCCCCGGGGGAGCCCTCTCCGGGGACATACGACGTCTTCAGCAGTTCGGCGTTGGGGAGGCCCCGGATCCGGTCGATCACCAGCTCCAGACCCTTCCGTCCGTACCCGTTGCCCTGATGGCGGTGATCGATCATCAGCCGCCACAGGAAGAACTCGGGCGCCTCGGGGTCCTCGTACGTCATCACGAACCCGACCGGATCATTGCCGGTGTGAATGGCCCGAAACCACGCCTTGGGTTCGAAGTGGGCCTGGGCGATCGACACGCTGTTGGGGGCCACGAAGTGCTGCTGATGCTCGGCGACCTCCAGGTGGCAGATCGACCGGACGGTGTCCTTGGTGATCTCGACGAGGGTGACGTCAAGCTCGGGCATCGTGCTCACCGCCGCGATGGATGGTCTGTGTCCGTGGAGGCGGCCCGCCACCTCGGATGTCACTCGGTCCCGGTCGCTTGCGCATTCGCCGATGGTAGGAGTCCGGTCATCGGGGTACTCCGGCCCTGGCCATTCCGGCGGCGATTGGTCAGCATGGACGCGACGAACGTGAGGAGCGACGCCGTGCCGGACATCGACGAATTGTTGCAGGGAGCTCGGGACGCGATCACCGTCCGACGGGTCTACGGGGAACCCTACGAGAAGGACGGCGTCACCCTGATCCCCGCCGCCGCAGTGCGCGGTGGGGGAGGGGGCGGCGAAGGCGAAGGCGAGGGTCCGGAGGGCGAGGGAGCGGGGTCGGGCTCCGGCGCCGGCTTCGGAATGACCGCCCGCCCGGTCGGGGCCTTCCAGATCAAGGGCGACGAGGTCTCCTGGGTCCCGGCCGCCGATACGACTCGGGTGATCATCCTGGCCGAGATCGCCCTGATCGTGGCGTTGCTGGTCTTCCGGTCGATACGTCGAGCCCGGCACACCCGGAAGGGGTAGCCAGGGACGTTGGCCTCTGGTCCCAACGCTTCTGCGGCGTGACACTCTGCGGGATCGAGGGTGTGTCGAGGAAGAGGTCGTGATGGGTGACGAGGCGCCGCAAAGGGGCCGATCCGGGCTGCGTCTCCGCTGGCGGGCCGAGCCGGGGGAGATCGCGTCGGCGGCTCGATTGGAGACCCTCGCCGACGGGGTCTTCGCCATCGTGATGACCCTGCTGGTGCTCGAACTGGGGGTGCCGGTGATCGTCGAGACGAGCAACGCCGCTCTCACCGAGGCCCTGGCCGAGATGTGGCCCCAATTCCTGATCTATGCCCTCAGCTTCATGGTCCTCGGGGTGTACTGGCTGATACACAAGATGATCTTCGACTCGGTCGTCGGGGCCGACCCCCCGCTCATCTGGCTCAACATCGTCTTCCTCATGGCGGTCGGTCTGATCCCGTTCTCGACGGCTCTGGTCGGAGAGCACGGGCACCTGCCGATCACGGCGTTCGCCTACGGCATCAACCTGCTGCTTGCGTTTGCGATGGCCTGGGCGGCCTGGTTCTACGCCACCCGAGAGCACCGGCTGGTCGACGAGGACCTCGATCCGGTCGTGGTGCGGGGCGGCAACCGGATGGGGGTTGTCTACTTCAGCGTCCTTGCCGCCGCGTCGGTGCTCGGGATCTTCGCTCCGCTGGCCGCCTTCATCACCTATGCGGTCTTCATCGGGCTCATCATCCTCATGACCATGCTGGGCAGGTGGGAGGAAGTCATGGTGTGGGCCCAGGAGAGCGACCGGGGGTCGGAGGCGCCCTCCGGGGGCCCGTGATGGAGCGAGACCCACTGAACCGGGTGAGCAAGGAGGCACTGCGGGATCTCCTCGGCAAGGGGTGGCTCACCCACGACGGCATGTGGTTCTTCGCCGCCGCCGCCGAGTTGGGTATCGAAGCCGCCAACGATCTCAATCGACGGGCGATTCGCGCCATGTCGGAGATCGAGATCCGCAGACTCCTCGGCGCGCTCGGTTTGTCCGTCGAGCACCTCGACGATCCAGAAGCGATCGTGGCCGTGCTCGAGGATGCGCTGGCCCTGCTTCTTCCGGATTCCGTGGCGAGCCGCTTTCGAGTCACGGCGGGCGACGACCACGTCCGATGGGAGTGGGACGACGGAGAATGTTTCGCCTTCAAGGGCATGCGCCGCGCCGGGCTGCTCGACGGCTACGAGTGCGGGGTGATCTATCGCATCCAGTGCTGGTTCGAGCATCTGGGCATCCCCTCGGACACCGATCCCGCAGTGGGCAAGTGCCTCATGGCTCGCGACGGCCACTGCTCGGGTCGTTTTCTGATCGCGCCGGATCCGAGCCGATAGTCCCCGCCGGCGGCCTTCTCAGGGTTCGAGCAGATACGAGGGGTGATCTCGTCCCGTTGGGGGATACGGCTCGTCGTGGGTCCAGCGGAACCCGAGTCGTGCCAGCAGTCGCCGAGAGGCTGCGTTGTCCGGATGGTGGCCGGCGAAGAGGGCCGCCGCTCCGAACCCCTCGAAAGCGAAGCGAATCACCTCCCGACAAGCCTCGGTGGCATAGCCGTGTCCCCACAGCGGGCTGCGGATGTGGACCCCCAACTCCCAGATGCCCGCCTCGGGATCGCGCGGCCTCAGCCCGCAGCAGCCGACCGGGTCGCCGGTCTCCCGTTCGTACACGGGCCAGTACTGCACGCCGTGCACCGCCGCCAGTTCCAACTGGGTGCGCAGCCGCTCGAGGGCGTCGGCGCGAGTCGGGGGCGCCCCGGTGGTGATGAAGCGGGTCACCCGGTGGTCGGTCCAGAGGGTGACGGCTTCCTCCTCGTCGTCTTCGCCCCAGACGCCGAAGGCGAGGCGCTCGGTGTCGTCCGGACCCACGTCAGAAGTCGGCGTTGCGGGGGGTGCGGGGGAAGGGGATCACCTCGCGAATGTTCTGCATCCCGGTGCACAGTTGGACTACCCGCTCCAGGCCGAGGCCGAACCCGGCATGGGGGGCGGTGCCGAAGCGGCGCAGATCCAGGTACCACCAGTAGTGCTCGGGATCCATTCCCTTGATCGCCATGCTGTCGGCGAGCACATCGAGGCGCTCCTCACGTTGGCTGCCCCCGACGATCTCGCCGACCTCGGGCACCAGGACGTCCATGGCCGCCACCGTCCTGCCGTCGTCATTGCGCCGCATGTAGAAGGCCTTGAAGTCGAAGGGGAAGTCGGTGACGGTGACCGGCTTCTCGAAGACCTCCTCGACGAGGTAGACCTCGTGTTCGGACTGGAGATCGTTCCCCCACTCGGTGGGGAACTCGAAGTCGCGATCGGCCCGGCCGAGGATGTCGATCGCCTCGGTGTAGGTGATCCGCTCGAATTCGTGGTCGACGACGTTGGCCAGCTTGTCCATCAGGCGTTCATCCGCCCACTTGGTGAAGAAGGCCAGGTCGTCGCCGCAGTGATCCAGGACGTAGCGGACCATGTACTTCACGTAGTCCTCGGCCAAGTCGGCGTTGTCGCTCAGGTCGGCGAAGGCGATCTCCGGCTCCACCATCCAGAACTCGGCGAGGTGACGCCGGGTGTTGGAGTTCTCGGCCCGGAAGGTGGGCCCGAAGGTGTAGACGCGATCCAGGGCGAGGCAGTAGCTCTCAACGTTGAGTTGCCCCGACACTGTGAGAAAGGCCGGCCGGCCGAAGAAATCGTCCGAGTAGTCGGTGGCGCCGTCCGCACCTCGTGGTGCCGTGCCGGGTTCCAGTGTGGTGACCCGGAACATGGCACCGGACCCTTCGGCGTCGCTGGCCGTGATGAGCGGGGTGTGCACGTAGACGAAGTCCCGCTCCTGGTAGAAGCGATGGGTGGCGTAGGCGAGGGCGTTGCGAACCCTGGCGACTGCGCCGATCGTGTTGGTGCGGGGCCGGAGGTGGGCGATCTCTCGAAGCCGCTCGAAGGAGATCCGCTTCTTCTGCAGGGGGTACGACTCGGGATCGGCGAGGCCGAAGACCTCGATCTCGGTCGCTTTCAGCTCGACGCGCTGGCCCTTGCCGGGGGATTCGGTGAGTACCCCGGTGAACCGGGCGGCGCTGCCGATGGTGAGGCTGAGCACATCGCGCTCGTAGTTGGGTAGCTCGCCATCGGCGATCACCTGAAGGCTGTCGAAGCTCGATCCGTCGTTGACCTCGATGAACGAGAAGCCGCCCTTCGAGTCGCGTCTCGTGCGAACCCAGCCGGCCACGGTCACGGTGGCCCCGAAGTCTTCCCGTTCGAACACGTGCTTGATCAGTTCCCGCTGCATCTCTGCTCCTTGCCCATCGCACGATAGGCACCGGACGGGGCGGTGCGGACGCCGCCTTGAGACCGGATCCGAGTTAAATGTTGGTGATGCGCCCTCCGGTCCCGCTCATCACCGAGCGATTGACGCTGCGTCCGCCCGCCTTGGACGACGCCGATGCGTTCTTCGAGTCGTACTCCCAGGACCCGGAGGTGACGCGTTATCTCACCTGGAGACCCCATGCCGGTATCGACCACACCGTGGCGTTCATCGAGCGGTGCCTGGCCTCCTGGGAGGACGGCACCGCCTATCCCTACGCCATCACCGAGACGGAGTCGGGTCGGGTGCTGGGCGTCATCGAGGCCCGGTTGCGCGGTCATCAGGTCGAGCTCGGCTACGTCCTGGCCCAGGAATCCTGGGGGACCGGGTTTGCGACCGAGGCCGTGTCGGCGATCAAGGACTGGGCCCTCTCCGAGCCGGAGATCTGGCGGGTGTGGGCCTACGTCGATGTGGACAACATCGCCTCGGGCCGGGTGCTGCAGAAGGCGGGGCTCGAACCGGAGGGTGTGCTGCGACGATTCGCCGTCCATCCCAACGTGAGTGACGAGCCGCGCGACTGCTGGGTGTTCGCGGCCACGCGCTGAGGGCCCTTCGCGACGGGTACGCTTCGCCGACCCTCGAAGATCGGCCGGAGCCCATGACTCAGTCCACCATCGTCGGTGTCGGTCGCATCGGCCGGCGTGAGCTACTGGCGCTCCTGTCGTTGACGATGGCGCTCACCGCTCTCTCGATCGATCTGATGCTGCCCGCCTTCGGCGAGATCCGAGCCGCCTTCGGTATGGAGCCCGACTCTTCCGACGTGGCGGCCATGGTCACGGTCTTCATGATCGGCCTGGCGAGCGTGCAGCTCCTCTACGGGCCCTTTTCCGATCGGTTCGGCCGCAAGCCGATGCTCTACGCCGGCTTCGCCCTGTATGCGCTCGGGGCGGCGGGAGCGGCGCTGGCGCCGAGTTTCGGCCTACTGCTGCTGAGCCGGTTCCTGTGGGGAGTGGGGGCGGCCGGTCCCCGGGTGATCGGTCTCGCCATCGTTCGCGACACCTATCAGGGCGACCAGATGGCCCGGGCCATGTCGTTCATCATGGCGGTGTTCATCCTGGTGCCGGTCCTCGCTCCGAGCGTCGGTGCGGCGATCCTCTCTTTCGCCCCGTGGCGGGCGGTGTTCTGGTTCTGCGTGATCTACCTGGTGGGGATGGCGCTGTGGGTGCTGCGGCTGCCCGAGACCCTCGATCCCAACGATCGCATCGACCTGCGCCTCGACGGGGTCCGGCGGGCCCTTCGTCTCGTGGTCTCCCAGCGCGCCGCCATGGCCTATACGGCGGCGATGACGCTGCTCTTCTCCGCCTTCGTGTCCTACCTGGCCACGTCGGAACTCATCGTCGACGACGTGTTCGATCTCGCCGATCGGTTCCCGCTCATCTTCGGGGGTCTGGCGGCCGTGATGGGTGTTGGCGTGCTCGGCAACGCCTCGATCGTGGTCAGGTTCGGTTCGCGGCGGATCGTGGGATGGGTGCTCCCCGCCTATGTCGCCGCCGCGGCAGGCCTGGTGGCGATGACGCTGGCGGCCGACGGGACCCCGGCCTTCTGGGTCTTCGTTCCGTCACTCGGGTTCATCCTGTGCATGCATGCCCTGTTGATCCCCAATCTCAACGCCCTGGCGATGGAACCGATGGGCCGGGTCGCCGGCACCGCGTCGGCGCTGATCGGCACCGCCCAGCTCGGCGGTGGAGCGTTGCTCGGCTCGTTCATCGACCGGGCCTACGACGGTACCGTGACCCCGCTGGCCGTCGGCCTGCTCCTATGCGCCGCGTTGGCTCTCGTGGTGGTGCGGTGGGGGGCTGCGGCGCCCTCGGGCTAGGTCGCCGCGATCAGCGCGTTGACTCGCTCGGCCAGTTCCACGCCGGAGTCCTCCTGGAGAAAGTGGCCGCCCCGGACCCGGGTGTGATCGAGACCGGTCGCTCCGGGTATCCGTGTCTGGAGTATCCGTTCGCCCCCCCGGGTGATCGGGTCTCCGGTGCTGAACGCGGTGAGAAAGGGCTTCTCCCACCGCTCGAGGACCTCCCAGGCCGCCCGGTTGGCGGCCGCGCCGGGATCGTCGGGTCGAGCGGGCACCAGCGAGGGAAAGGCCCGGGCCCCCGCCTTGTGGCGCCGCGAGGGGAAAGGAGCGTCGTAGGCACGGCGTTCCGCGGGGGTCAGGGTGCGCCTGGTACCGCGGTCGACGATGCGGCCGATGGGGAACCAGGGCGACCACCGGGCGAACGCCCGCCAGCGTCGGAACGCCTTCGGCATGGGAATGTCACCGGTGGGCAGACCGCCGTTTCCGACGATCACGCGGGCGAATCGGTCCGGATGCTCGGCGACCAGGCGCAGGCCGATGAGCGACCCCCAGTCCTGACAGAAGAGCGTGATGTGGGAGAGGTCGAGGCCCGCCAGTAGGGCGCCGGTCCAGGCGACGTGGGCGGCGTAGGAGTAGTCACGGCGTCGCGCCGGCTTGTCCGACTTGCCGAAGCCGATGAGGTCGGGGGCCACCACCCTGTGTCCGGCGCGGGTGCACACCGGGATCATGGTGCGATAGAGATACGACCACGACGGCTCACCGTGCAGCAGGAGGACCGTCTCGGGAGCATCGGGGGGACCGTCGTCGACGTAGTGCATGCGCACCCCGCCCACATCGAGATACCGGGCCTCGTAGGGCCAGTCCTCCAGTCCGTCGAGAGCACGGTCCGGAGTCCGCAGGATCTTCATGCCGCCACCTCCCGCTCCGTGACCCTAGGGCGAGCCGGCGGGCTTCGTCTCGATCCGCCCGATCTCGGTGCGGCGGCGGCCGGGCGGGGGTCGAGGCCGCCGTCCTGGAGCATGCCCCCGGGCCGCCCCCGGGGGATCCTGATAGCGTCGGCGAGGTGGGCGATTCGCTGCTGATCCGGCGCAAGTGGGGCATGCTCCGGCTTCCCCGGCTCCTGTGGCGCCGCGGTCTCCGGGCCGAGGCCGAGCGGTCTCGACGGCGCCTCGAGTTCATGACGGCCGATCACCACGCCGTTCGCGACTTCGTGGTGCTCGAGGTGGCTCGCCGCGGGAGTCCCGTCGGGCCGGAAGCCATCGCGGCCGCCACCGGTCTCGGGCGAGATCGGGTGGCCATGGTCCTCGACGACCTGGAACGACACCTCACCTTCTGTTTCCGGAGCGACGGCAAGCGGGTCGACTGGGCCTATCCGGTTGCCGCGGCCGCCACTCCCCACCGCATCACCCTCGACACGGGGGATCGGTTCTTCGGCGCCTGAGGCATCGATGCGGTTGCCGTGCCCTTCGTGCAAGGGCATCTCACCGGACGACGAGTCACCGCCGCGATCGCCACCGAATGCGCTCACTGCGGTCGCTCCTTCGAGGTGGAGGTCGACTCGTCCCTGCGGTACCGGGTCCCGACGCCGGGAGCCGAGCCGCTCGTGTCGACGCCGTTCGTGGACGTGCGGGCCCTGGGTCCCAGCATCATCGACGGATTCTGACGACGCAGCCTGTTCTTCTGGTCAGAGGAACACGCCCGCCGCCACCGGCCCCCGATCCGCGGCGCCTATTGGACCCTCGATCAGGCGGTCCGACTCACCGAATCGGCCCAGTCGGCGCTGTTTTCCTTCCCCCGTCAAACCGGGCCATAAGCCCCTTCCGAGAGGGTCTGCTGCCTCTGATGCTGGCTCTTGCATCGTGTGAAGATGCAATGAGATGCATGAGATGCACACGAGCGCAGGGGAGGGGGCTATGGCCAACCTGCTGACCACCAAGGACGTGCAAGCCCTGATCAAGGTCGACAAGTCGACGATCTACCGGATGGCCGAGGCGGGCCGGATCCCGGCGATCAAGGTCGGCCGACAGTGGCGGTTCCCCGAGGACCGCCTCCAGCAATGGCTGGGCGAGCAATCGGCGGCTCCCGTCCAGGAAGCCGAGGAAACGATGGCGGCGCCCGCCGTCACCGACGGCCTGGCCGGGCTGCTGCCCCCCAACACCATCGAGGCTCTCGCTCAACTCCTCGGCGAGGTCCTCGGGGCCATGGTGATCCTCACCGACATGGAGGGCCAACCCCTGACCGCAGTGGCCAACCCCTGCGGCATGTTCGAGGCCGTCGAGTCGGTGTCGGGCACCTTGGAGCGGTGTACGAACGGCTGGCGGGACCTGGCCGGTGAGGCCGACCTGACCCCCCGCTTCGTTCCCACGCACCTCGGTTTTCTGTGCGCCCGGGGATTCATCCGGGTCGGCTCGGAGTTGCGGGGCATGGTGATCGTCGGCGGCGTCGCTCCCGAGGAGTGGCCACCGCCTCCCGAACGGATCGAGGCTATGGCCGCCGAACTGGGGATGGCGGTCGACGACCTGTCCTCCCACATCGACGAGGTCTATCACCTCGACACCGACCAGCGGGACTCGATCGTTGCACTCATTCCCCGCGTCGGAACGCTGATCTCCCACCTTGCCAACGAACGCGGCCACCTGGTCACCAAGCTCGACGCCATTGCGTCGCTGGCCGGTATGGCCCCCCAAAGGAGCGAGACGTGAAGAAGTTACTGGTGCTCGGTGCCGGCACGGCCGGCACGATGATCGTCAACAAGCTGCGGCCGCGGCTCGATCCGGGCGAATGGCAGATCACGATCGTCGATCGAGACCAGACGCACATCTATCAGCCGGGCCTCCTGTTCATCCCCTTCGGCATCTACGGCCCGGGGGACGTGGTCAGGCCGCGTCGGGACTTCCTGCCCAGCGGGGTCGACACGGTGCTCGGCGAGGTCGAGCTCATCGAACCCACCGAGAACCGCGTCGTCATGGCGGATGGAAGGATCCTGCCGTACGACTACCTGGTCATCGCCACCGGCACCCATCCGCGCCCGGATCAGACCCCCGGTCTCGAGTCCGACGCCTACGGCGATACGGTCCACGATTTCTACACCCTCGATGGTGCGGTGGCGCTCGCCGAGAAGCTGAAGACCTGGGACGGCGGGCGGCTCGTGGTCAACATCATGGAGTACCCCTTCAAGTGCCCGGTGGCACCGCTCGAGTTCACCTTCCTCGCCGACGCGTTCTTCGAGGAGCACGGGATGCGAGATCGCGTGGAGCTCGTCTATGCCACCCCGATGGCCGAGGTCTTCACCAAGCCCATCGCCGCCCGCCACCTCGCTCATCTCCTCGATGAGAAGAAGGTCATGGTCGAGGCCGACTTCTACGTCGAGAGCGTCGACACGGAGCGCAACGTCCTGGTGAGCTTCGACGAGCGGGAGATCCCCTACGACCTGCTGGTGACGGTGCCGGTCAACATGGGGGCCGAAGTGATCGCTCGCTCCGGCATGGGCGACGAACTCAATCACGTTGCGGTGGACAAGCGCACCTTCCTGTCGCGGGACCACGACAACGTGTTCGCACTCGGCGACGCCGCCGACCTGCCGACCTCGAAGGCCGGATCGGTGGCGCACTTCGCGGTGGACGTCTTCACCGAGAACTTCCTCCGCCACGCCGAGGGGCTTCCGATGCTCGAGGAGTTCGACGGCCACGCCAACTGCTTCATCGAGTCGGGCCACGGCAAGGGCCTGTTGATCGACTTCAACTACGACACCGAGCCGTTGCCCGGCAAGTACCCGCTGCCGGGGGTGGGGCCGTTCACGCTGCTGTCGGAGACGGTGACCAACCACTGGGGGAAGATGATGTTCCGGTGGGTCTACTGGAACCTCCTCCTCCGGGGCCGGGAGATGCCGTTGCCGGCCGAGATGATGCTCGAGGGGAAGGTGAGGTAGCGCCATGGCCACCACCGTCGATCAACTCGCCACCCTGGAGCAGAAGCTGGACGATCTCGCCGACCAGGTCCGGCTGGTGGCCGAGGCTCAGCGGATGGAGCAACTCCGCCGAGCGCAGTGGGATGAGCTGCGAAAGGATCTCACCCCCGTGGCGGGGGAGGCCTTTGCCGCGGTGTCGCGGGAGCTCGACGAGGTACGCGATTTCGTCGAGCCGTCCGACCTGTGGAGCCTCGCCAAGCGAGTGGCACGGAACACCCAGAACATCGAGCGCATGCTGGGGCAGCTCGAGAGCATCTCCGAACTCTCCGGCGACCTGGCCCCGCTGGGTCGGGACATGATGCTGACGCTCATGACGCGGCTGGACGAGTTCGAGCGCCGGGGCTACGTCGCCTTCGCCAAGAGCGGTGCCGGGGTGCTCGACAGGATCGTGACGTCCTTCTCCGAGGAGGACGTCGAAGCGCTGGGCGACAACATCGTCCTCATTCTCCAGACGGTCAAGGAGATGACCCAGCCCGAGGTGATGCGGCTCCTGCAACGGACCGCCGCCGGGGTGCGGGACTCCGAGGTGGAAGAGATCGGCCTCCTCAAGGCCATGTGGCGGATGCGCAACCCCGCCGTTCGGCGGGGACTGAGCCGGGTGCTGAAGGTCCTGGAGTCGTTCTCCGACCTGGAACCGGCGACGCTCGAAGAACCACACACAACCGACACGGAACCAGGAGGTACCGAGTGATGGCGACGCAGACGATCGCCGGCCAGGAAGTCAACGTCGACGACGAGGGCTTCTTCACCGAGCCGAGCGAGTGGAACGAGGACATGGCCGAGATCCTGGCCAAGCAGATCCACATCGACACCCTCACCGAGGATCACTGGAAAGTCATTCGCTTCCTGCGGGAGGACTACGCCGTCGAAGGCGAAACCGCCACGCTCCGCCGAGTGGCGACGCTGGGTGGGGTCCCCACCAAGCAGCTCTACACGCTGTTCCCCAAGAAGCCGGCCAAGAAGATGGCCTACGTCTCAGGGCTCCCCAAGCCCAAGGGCTGCATCTGAGAAAGCGAGGATCGAGAGTGGCTAACGAGTCTGAAATGATCGTCCCGGCGTTCGCCGAGGAGGACGACACGGATCGCAAGATGGCGATCATCTGCTCCAAGGGCACGCTGGATATGGCGTACCCGGGGCTGATCCTCGCTAACGGCGCCCTCGAGAACGGGGTCGAGACCCACCTGTTCTTCACGTTCTGGGGTCTCGACATGATTCGCAACAAGACCATGCACAAACTGACCGTCACTCCGGTAGGGAACACCGCCATGCGGATGGGCGGTTCCTCGCTGTCGATGCCGCAGGCGCTCAGCCCGGTGCCGGGCCTCTCGAAGATGGCGACCTGGATGATGAAGCGCCAGATCGCTGATCTGGGTATCCCCAGCATCCCCGAGATGATCCAGCACCTCGCCGACGCCGGCGGCCACATGTGGGCCTGCAAGATGTCGGCCGACATGATGGGGATCGAGCCCGAGGATCTGCACGAAGAGGTCGAGGCGATCATCAATGTCGACGACTTCATGCAGCTGAGCGAAGGGGCCCAGGTCCTCTTCATCTGAGTCTTCCCCGAGGCGTGTGGCCCGCTGTCGCGTGCGGCGGTCTGCACGCGTCCGGGAGCGTGGATACGAGGGTCTTCCCCCGGCCGGTCGGCGTTGGTACAACCTCTGGGCCGACCGAGGAGCCGCGTGTCGAGATCGCAGTGGGCCGGTGCCGCCCTGCTGGTCACCGTGGCGGTTGGCGCCGGTGCCTGGTTCGGCCGGTCGGCGCCCGAGCCACCCCCGATGACGGTCTTCCGTTCCCCGGGGTCGCAGTCCCTGACCATTCACGTCTCCGGTCAGGTGCGGACACCCGGCCTGGTCGCCGTTCCGGTGGGATCCCGGGTGGCCGATGCGATCGTCGCCGCCGGCGGGGCATTGCCGGAGGCCGATCTGGGGGGACTCAACCTGGCGGCGCCGCTGGCGGACGGCCAGCACCTGGTGGTGCCCTCGAGCGACTCGGGCGAGCCCGGCGACCAACGGATCCGGGTCAACACGGCGGGGTCGAAAGAGCTCGAGGCGCTTCCCGGTGTCGGACCGGTGCTGGCCACGCGGATCGTCGAGTACCGGACGGCAAACGGACCGTTCGCCCTGGTGGAGGACCTGCTGGCCGTTCCCGGCATCGGGGAGGCCAAGCTCGCAGCGCTGCGTGAGTCGGTCCTGGTTCCCTGAGTCCGGTGGTGCCATCGGCCAGGGTCGCGGTGGCGGTCGCGGCGGCGACCTGGGTCGGAGCGCTGTGCGGTCCCCGATGGGCGTTGCTCCCTTGGATCGCGGCGGCGGGAGCGGTCGCGGTGACGCGGCGGCCGATCGTGGTCGTGGTGGCCGGGGCCCTTCTCGCCGGTGGGGTCTCGGGTGCAGTGGCGCACGTCCGAGCCGAGAGCACTCGCCGGGCGACGATCCCAGAAGGGGTGGTGACCCTGGCCGGCCGGGCCGTCACGGATTCGCTCCCGGGGAGCCGGTCCCCCTCCTTTCGATTCGACCCCGACCATGTCCGGCGAGAGGGGTGGGTGTCCTGGGATGGGCCGGCGATCGGGGTGTCGAGCCCCCAAGCCGTCGTGGCGGGGGACCGGGTGGTGGTGACCGGCCGTCTGGTTGCCCGGGCGTCGACCCTCCGGGGTGACCCGGTGGCCGGTTGGCTGGACGCCGATCGGCTCGAGATCGTCGGGGAATCTGGGAACCCCCTGTTCCGGACGGGCAACCTGCTCCGCCGCCGGGTGCTCGATGGACTCCCCGATCGGGCCGGCAGACCGGAAGCCGCCTTGCTCGCGGGCTTCCTGATCGGGGAGATCGGCGATGTGCCGGACGCCGATCTGGAGGCTCTGCGCCGGACCGGGTTGGCCCACTTCGTGGCCGTGTCGGGGAGCAACGTCGCCCTCTTCCTGACGGCCTGGTGGCTCGCCGCCGGCCCGCTCGGCTGGGGGCCGCGCCGACGAGCCGTGCTGGGCCTCGTGGGCTTGGCCGTCTTCGTCGTGGCGACTCGCTGGGAGCCGTCGGTCGTGCGGGCGGCCGCAATGGCGGGTCTGGTCCTGGGCGGCCGATTGGCCGGCGTGATCGTGGACGGCTGGGCCGCCCTCGGGGGAGCGGTGACCCTGCTGCTGCTCGTCTCGGGCGAGTTGGCATTCGATGTCGGCTTCCAGCTCTCGGTCGCCGCCACCGCCGGGGTGCTGGCGGGGGCTGGGCTCGGTCGATCACGAAGGCCCCGTCTGGTGTGGCAGGCCCTGGCGGCCACCGCCTCGGCCCAGGCGGCGGTGGCGCCCCTCCTGTTGATGCACTTCGGCACCGTGTCGCTGGTCGCGCCCATCGCCAATTTGGCCGCGGGGCCCCTGGTGGGATTGGCGACCATCCTCGGTGGGTTGGGGCTGGCGACCGGGGTGGCTCCGCTCACCGGATTGGGGCTGTTGGCGGCTCGCGGCGTGCTCGGACTGGCCCGCAGCGTGCGGCATCTCCCTCAGCTGGGACCGGCGGCGGTGGCCGCGGTTGGCGCCGGTCTCACGGCGGCCATCCGGCCCGGCCTGCGGCCCGTGATGGCGCTGGCCGGTGCACTGGCACTGGTGGGTCTGGTCGCTCACCCGATTCGGCCGCCGTCGGGACCCGAACTGAGGATCCTCGATGTCGGGCAGGGAGACGCCATCCTGCTGCGGAGCCCGGACGGGGCCGTGGTGCTCGTCGACGGAGGCCCCGACCCCACCGTGCTGCAGCGCAAGCTCTTTGCACTGGGGGTCCGTCGCATCGATCTCCTCGTGATCACCCACCGCCACGCCGACCACACCGGGGGGTTGGTGGGATTGGGCCGGGTCTTCGAAGTCCGGCGGGTATGGCATGCGGGAGATGCCGGCCTCGCCTCGGTCGCCGCCGCTGGGGCGGTCGAGGAAGTCGAGGTGGGTCTGAGAGCGCGAGTGGGTTGGTTCGACCTCGAGGTGCTGGGTCCCCGGCGCCGTTACGACTCACCCAACGATGGGTCGGTGGTACTGCTCGTGACGGCCTCCGGGCGAACGGCTCTCCTGGCCGGCGACGTCGAGGCGGCGGCGCAGCAGGATCTGGGACCGGTGGAGGTCGACGTCCTCAAGGTTCCCCATCAGGGGGCGGCGACCAGCGATCCGGGGTGGCTGGCCGCCATCTCGCCTCTGGTGGCGGTGATCAGCGTGGGCACCAACGAGTTCGGTCACCCCGATCCCGGGACGGTCGCCGTGCTGGAGTCGGTGGGGGCCCTGGTGCGCCGCACCGACCTCGAGGGAGACGTGGTAGTGCGCCTCGATCGGCTGTGACGAGGCCGGAGTGTTAGGCCTCTTTGGCCTCGTACTCGCTGGTGAATTGACCCCGAAAGCGCGGGAATCGAACCGGGGCGTGCAGGTAGCAGTGCTCGGCCTTGTTGTAGCGGGAGAGACGGGTGATGCAGTCGTCCTCGGAGCAGGTGCGATCGGACGTCCGGGCGGTGGGCCCCGTCCCCGCCAAGGGTCGTCGAGCAATCATGTGTGACACCGGTCTGCCTCCCGTATTTCTCCTATCAGCATAGTGGAAATGTCGCCGGGCGGGACCAGACCGCCCCGGGCTACCGTGGCGCCATGAAACCGGTCCTCGCCGTTACCGGACCCCGCGACGCCGGACCGGGCGAACGCCACGAGATGCTCCGTCGAGCGGCCGCCCTGCTCCAGCAGTGGGAGGTCGAGAGCACCGAGCGCTTCGACGTTCCCGGGCGGGGAAGCGGGGAGGAGGCGGAGGGCGGCACGCTCCGGCCCGCTCTCGAGGCACTCGTCCCGGCTCTCCAAAGCGGATCCCTGTTCGGGGGTCTGCGGGGGGTGCTGGTCGTCGATGCCCACCAACTGCTCAAAGCCGAAGCCGGGATCATCGCCGAGCTCACGGCGACCGTCGATGGGACCTCGACCGTGGTGGTGTTCGTCTCCGAAGGGGCCCTCCCGGCGCCGCTCTCGGGAGCCGTGAAGGAATGCGGTGAGACGATCGCGGTCAAGAAGCTGCGGGAGCGGGATGCGGCCGACTGGCTGGGCAACGAAGCGCGAGATCGGGGCATCAGGCTCGAACCCGAGGCGGCGGCGGGGCTGCTCGCCCGCTTCGGCTCCGACATCGCCTCGATGGCTGCGGCGCTCGATCAGTTGGAGACGATCGACGGTCCGGTGACGATCGCCGACGTGGCGGCCCGGTTCCGAAACCGACCCGACGAGCCGATGTGGCACTACTCCGATGCCGTCGCGTCCGGGGATGTGGGGGAGGCGTTGCGCCGGCTGGCCGATTTCCTCACGCACGGCCACCCGCTCCAGTTGCTCGCGTTCATGGAGCACGACCTCCGCCGCCGCGCCTTGGCGGCGGCGGCCCCCGACCTCGAGACCCTCGCCGTCTGGACGGGGAGCCGCAGCGACCACTACCCGACCCGCAAGGCGTGGACACAACGAGACCGGGTCCCCGACGAACGGCTGCGGCGGTCGCTCGATGCCCTGTCACGGGCCGATCTCGGGCTGAAGACGGCGCCCGAGGAGACCCATCGGGTCACGCTGGAACGGCTCACCGTGGCCTTGGCTCGCTGGTACGGGGCGCGGGCGCCCGGCTGAGCGGGCGCTAGCCCTCGAAGGGACGGATGCCGATGACTTCCAGGGCGAAGGTGCCGCCGGGGGCCTCGTAGGAGACGGTCTCTCCGACGGAAGCACCCAGGAGGGCCTCACCGAGAGGACTGGTCGGCGACGCCAGCAGGAACCCCGGCACCTTGTTCTCGGGCGGGGCGACGAAGAAGTCGCTCTCGTCGCCATCGCCGTCCCGCACCGTGACCACGCAGCCGACCTCGACGTGCTCGGTGGCGACGACGTCCCGGACCTCAGCGGTGTCGAGCAGTGCCCGGATCTTGCGGATGCGGGCCTCCATCAGGCCCTGTTCGTTCTTGGCGGCCTCGTAGTCGGCGTTCTCTCTGATGTCGCCGTGAGAACGGGCCTCGGCGATGCGATCGGCCATGTGTCGCCGCCCCTCGGTGGTGAGTTCCTCGAACTCTTCGACGAGGCGCTGGTGGGCGGCAGGGGTCAGCCAGGTGGCTTGTCGCTCTTCCATGCTGGGGAGGGGCTCAGCCGAGAAGTCGGTCGACCCGATGCCCCAGCTGCGACTTGCGGCGAGCCGCCGTCCGCTTGTGCATCACACCCTTGCCGACCGCAACGTCGATGCGGCTCTGGGCCAGCTTCAGGGCTTCTCGAGCACCCTCGGCGTCGCCTGATTCGGCCGCCTCGAGGGCACGTCGGGAGCGGGTCTTGATTTCGGAGCGGAGCGCCTGGTTGCGCTGGCGCCGCTTCTCGTTCTGGCGGTTTCGCTTTATCTGGGATGCAATGTTGGCCATGGCAGAACGCCCATCGTTTCGTGGGGACGGAGGGAATATAGCACCGGTCGGCCGCCACTACAATGCCGGCCCGTTCCCCCGGAGCCGCTGTGATCCCAACCTCGCGCATTCGCAACTTCTCGATCGTCGCCCATATCGACCACGGCAAGTCGACTCTGGCCGACCGGCTTCTCGAGCGCACCGATACGGTCAGCGCCAGAGACATGCGGGAACAGGTCCTCGATTCGATGGACCTCGAGCGAGAACGGGGGATCACCATCAAGGCCCAGGCGGTGCGGTTGGAACACCGAGCGCCCGATGGGGAGACCTATCTGCTCAACCTGATCGACACCCCCGGGCATGTGGACTTCACCTACGAGGTCTCCCGGAGCCTGGCGGCCTGCGAAGGAGCGATCCTCCTGGTCGACGCGGCCCAGGGGGTCGAAGCCCAGACTCTCGCCAACGCCTACCTGGCGCTCGAGAGCGGTCTGGAGATCGTGCCTGTGCTCAACAAGGTCGACCTGCCCGCCGCCGACCCCGATCGGGTGGCTGACGAGCTGGCGGCGGTGCTCGGAGTCGGTTCCGGCGACGTGTTGCGGGTCTCGGCCAAGACGGGTGAGGGGGTCGATACGCTGCTGGCGGCGATCATCGAGCGTCTCCCGCCGCCGACCGGTGACGAGCGGGCGCCGCTGCAGGCGCTGGTCTTCGACTCCTACTACGACCCCTATCGCGGTGTGGTGTGTTACGTCCGGGTGAGCCAGGGCCGGCTCTCGACCGGCGACCGGGTCCGCTTCATGGCCACCGGTGCCCGTGATGCCGCCGACGAGGTGGGGGTGTTGACGCCGTCGGCCCTCGCTATGGCCGGTCTGGGCCCCGGCGAGGTCGGGTACCTCATCACCGGGATCAAGGACATCGACCGGATCCGGGTGGGGGACACCGTGACCCGGGACGATCGGCCGGCGTCCGGCCCTCTCGCCGGGTACCGGGAACCGAAGCCGATGGTCTTCTCCGGGTTGTTCCCCACCGACGGCGACGACTTCGAGCGCCTTCGGGAGGCCCTCGAGAAGTTGCGGCTCAACGATGCCGCGTTGGCCTACGAGCCGGAGACCTCGCGAGCGCTCGGCTTCGGGTTCCGGTGTGGGTTCCTCGGGCTCCTGCACATGGAGATAGTCAGGGAGAGGCTGGAGCGGGAGTACGGCCTCGATCTGGTGGCGACGGCTCCCTCGGTGGCTTTCCAGGCGCGTCTCACCTCGGGTGATGAGGTGGAGGTGCACAGTCCTCAGGATCTTCCCGACGCCAGCGTGAGGACCGAGATCCTCGAGCCCTTTCTTCGCGTCATGATCATCGCCCCCTCCGAGTACACGGGAACGGTGATGGAGCTCCTCCAGGAGCACCGTGGTGAGTTCGGGACCATGCAGTATCTCAGTCCGGAGCGAGTCGAGCTCGTGTACCGGGTGCCGCTCGCCGAGATCGTTTTCGGTTTCTTCGATCAGCTCAAATCCCGGACCCGGGGCTACGCCTCGCTCGATTACGAGCCGGATGGGTATCAGGTCTCGGACCTGGTCCGGGTCGACATGCTCCTCAACGGCCTCCCCGTCGATGCCTTTTCCGCCATCGTGCACTCCGATCAGGCGTACCACTACGGTCGCCGCGTCACCGAGCGGCTCCGGGAGCTCATTCCCCGTCAGCTCTTCGACGTCCCGATTCAGGCGGCGATCGGGTCCCGCATCATTGCTCGGGAAACGGTGAAGGCCTTGCGCAAGGATGTGACCGCCAAGCTGTACGGGGGGGACGTCACCCGGAAGCGCAAGCTGCTCGAGCGCCAGAAGGAGGGCAAGCGCCGCATGAAGATGGTGGGCCAGGTCGAGGTCCCTCAGGAGGCGTTCATTGCGGTGTTGCGGGTCGACACCGACTGATCCGAGAGTCGCGGCGGGGCCGATGCAGAGTTAGCACTCCGATATCGGGAGTGCTAATTGTCGGGCCCGCGCTGCTAATCTGGATCTCCATGCTGGACGATCGGAAATCCGCCATCTTGCGGGAACTGGTCGAGGAGTACATCACGACGGGCGAACCGGTCAGCTCCCGCGCCATCCTCGAACGGGCCAAGCTCGACTGCTCGGCCGCCACCGTCCGCAACGACCTGGCGGTCCTCGAGAACGACGGGTACATCATGAAGCCCCACACCTCGGCGGGTCGGGTACCGACCGACCGCGGCTACCGCTATTACGTCGACCACTTGTCCCCGGGGTCCTTGAGACGACGCACTCGCGATCGAATCGAGACCTTCTTCTCCTCGATGCATGCCGAGCTGGGCCGGATGCTCAAGGACACCTCGGACCTCCTGGCCGAGATCACGCACTACCCGGCGTTGGTTCTCGGGCCGGGGTTGCAGGGCCAGACCGTGCGCGACATCCACGTCGTGCAGATCGAGCCGACCGTGCTGCTCGTGGTGTTGGCGACCGACACCGGCCGGGTGCACCAGTCGGCGCTCCAGCTGTCCGATCCGCCGACGCCGGCGGAAGTCACCGAGGCGAGCGAGGCGTTGGTGGCGCGGCTCGACGAGTTCGTGCTCGGCGACGATCTGCTGTCGGAGCGCGACTCCGAAGCCCAAGCCCTGTCGACCGCCGCCCTCGACATCTACGACCGCATCCTCGAGGTCGTCGATGCCGCTGCGGTGGTGCGGCGGGAGGTGTATCTGGGCGGCACCAGCTTCATGACGGATCTGTGGGAGGACCTCAGCAAGCTGAATCGCATCCTCGCCGTGCTGGACCGGCAGGCCACCGTCCGTGAGCTCCTCGACGAGGAGGCGGTCGGTACCAGCGTCCGGCTGGGCCCCGAGATCCCCGCCGGTGAGGACGACTTGGCGGTGGTCTCATCGTCCTACGGCGACGATGACGCCGGGGGGCGTATGGGCGTGTTCGGGCCGATGAGGATGGATTACCGACGCACCATCAAGGTGGTCGAGGAGGTCAGCGAAGCACTGGGCGACAGTCTGGGCGGCTGACGTGGAGGACTACTACGCCATTCTCGGCGTCGATCGCGACGCCGATCAGGACCAGATCAAGCGGGCCTTTCGAAAGCTGGCGCGGGAGACCCATCCCGACGCCAACCCCGACGACCCTCACGCCGAGGAGCAGTTCCGGAAGGTGGCTCAGGCCTACGAGGTGCTCTCGGACCCGAACCGCCGGGCTGCTTACGACCGCGGGGGCGACTTCGACATGTCCGATCTCTTCTCCTCGTTTGCGGGGATCGACGATCTGCTCGCCCGCTTCTTCGGGTCGGCGGGAGGATTCGGTGGGTTCCCGTTCGGAGGTCAGTCGATGGGGCCGGCCCAGGGATCCGACGTCGGGGTCCGGGTCGAGATCTCGTTGGCGGCGGCGGCGGGGAACACCGAGCGCGAAGTGTCGTATCGCACCGCGGTCTCATGTGAGGCGTGCGAGGGTTCGGGTGCAGCGCCCGGTGTCCCGCTCGAGACCTGTGACCGCTGCGGCGGGCAGGGCTCGGTTCGCCTGACCCGCCAGACGCTGCTCGGTACGACGATGACGATCGCCCCGTGCGACCGGTGCCGGGGTCGGGGCCGAA
This sequence comes from Acidimicrobiia bacterium, assembly GCA_041551965.1. Taxonomy (GTDB): domain Bacteria; phylum Actinomycetota; class Acidimicrobiia; order Spongiisociales; family UBA11373; genus JBFELU01. The sequence continues at coordinate 8,976 of JBFELU010000021.1, read as the reverse complement.
TGATCACCGAACCCTGCGAAATCTGCAGCGGGGTGGGATCCATGGCCGGGGAGCGGACGATGACGATCGAGATCCCCGCCGGCATCGAGGACGGCGCCCGGTTGCGGGTGCCCGGCAAGGGGGCGGCCGGTGAACCTGGCGGTCGCCCCGGCGACCTCTACGTGGAGGTCCGGGTGACCCCCGACGACCGTTTCGAGCGCCATGGTCCCGACCTGATCCACCGTCTCCATGTGGGGCTGGCCGAGGCCACCCTGGGGACCTCTCGAGCCATCCCCCTCGTCGACGGCGACGAGTACAACCTCGACATCCCTGCCGGGACCCAGCCGGGATCGGTGTTCAAGCTGGGCCGGATGGGCATGCCCCGCATGCGACGGCGAGGTCGCGGCGATCTGCTCGTCGAGGTGTTCGTCGATGTCCCGACCCGCCTCAGCACCGAGCAGGAGGCTGCGCTGCGGGCCTACGCCGAGGCGGCCGAGGAGGACCCGGCCCCGCCCAAGCGGCGCCGGCGGGGCGCCTGATCAGCTCGGGAGACGGCGCGACCACGCCCTGTGCTGGACCACGACAACGATCTGTGGCTATTATTCATCACAGAGCGCATCCCCGCCGAACACGCGGTGTCGTTTCGGCGAGTCGGAGGGAGGAAATGGAGCCGACCTACAACGAACTGGTGGGTGCCCGGCTTCGGTCGATCCGCAAGCAGCGAGGCCTATCGCTTCAGGATGTCCAGCGTCTGTCGAGCGGCGAGTTCAAAGCTGCTGTGGTTGGCGCCTACGAACGGGGGGAGCGGAGCCTTTCCTTGCCTCGGCTGAGGCGGCTCGCCGACTTCTTCCAGGTCCCCATCACTCAGTTCCTCCCCCAGGAGGAAACGGGCGAACGGACGATGACCCCGCTGCCGAGTGGGGGAGTGACCATCGACCTCAACCGCATGGAGCGGTTGACCGGGACCGAGGCCGACATGTTCGATCGCTTCCTGCGATCGATTCAGGTGATGAGGCAGGACTTCAACGGGAAGGTCCTCACCATCCGGCGTGACGATCTCCGCCTGCTGGCGCTGCTCCTGGAGCAATCCGAGGAAGCCTTCAACAAGAAGCTCATCGAACTGGGTCTCACGACCGATAACATCTGATGAGCCCCGGCTCTCTGGGGTCACCCCGACCCCGGGGTTATACTTTCTTGTCTTCATGACTCCCCGCCACCAAGGCTTCCTGTGACCAGCGCGTCGTTGAACGAGGTCAAGCTGCGCGTCCCCGGCGAGACGCCGATGCTGGCGTTGCTGGGCCAGCGCGACGCGTTCCTCAAGGTCGTCGAGGCCTCCTTCTCCGACGCCCTGATCGTGGCTCGTGGAGACGAGCTGCTGATCACCGCACCCGCGGAGACGGCGCGGCTCGTCAAGATCGTCTTCCAGGAGTTGATCGTGCTCCTCCAGGAGGGCCAAGCCCTCGACGAGGAGCGCGTGGGCCGGGTCGTCGATCTCGTCAAGTCGGATGTGCCCAGTCCCTCGTCGGTCTTCAGCGAGGGCGTGGCGGTGAGCCGGGGCAAGATCGTTCGGGCCAAGACGCTCAACCAGAAGCACTATCTCGATGCAATTCGTCGCAACACGGTGGTCTTCAGCGTCGGTCCCGCCGGCACCGGGAAGACCTACTTGGCGATGGCGGTCGCGGTCGAGGCGCTCACTTCGGGTGCGGTCAGCCGCATCATCCTGACCCGGCCGGCGGTCGAGGCGGGGGAGCGGCTGGGGTTCTTGCCGGGGGACCTGGCCGCCAAGGTCGACCCCTACCTCCGCCCCCTCTACGACGCCCTCTACGAAATGTTGGGTCCCGAGGAGACGCAGCGGCTGCTCGAGCGGGGGACCATCGAGATCGCCCCCCTCGCCTACATGCGGGGTCGGACCCTCAACGATGCTTTTGTGGTGCTCGATGAGGCTCAGAACACCTCACCGGAGCAAATGAAGATGTTCCTCACTCGCCTCGGCTTCAATTCCAAGATGATCATCACCGGCGACATCACCCAGGTCGACCTCCCGACCGGGAGGGGCTCGGGCCTCCGCCAGGCCCGGTCGGTCCTGCGCGGCATCCCCGGGGTCGCATTCGTCGAACTGACCGCCGAAGATGTGGTGCGACACCGCATCGTGGCGTCGATCGTGGAGGCCTACCGCCTCTTCGAGGAGGAAGCGCAGGGCGAATGAGACCCGCAGCCGTAGCGTCCGGATTCCTCCGGACGGTGGTCGTTGCGATGACCATCGTCTTCACCGCCTTGGTGCTCGTCGCCGGTCGCGGCGAGGAGGCCGACCCGATCCAGCTGTCCGTCGGCCAGCCCGCCCCGGAGACCTTCAGCGCCACCAACGGCGTCGAGGTCGTCGACGAGGAGGCGACCGATGCCGCCAGGGCGACGGCCTCGTTGGCGGTCGAGGATGTGTACGGCGACGATCCGGAGGCCACCGCGGCGGTCCTGGCGAGCCTCCAGGATTTCTTCGCCGATGCCGAGGACGTCGCCGAGCCGATCCCGCCGCCGGAGGATCCCGACGCGATCACGCCGCCGATCACCACGGAACCACCGGTCGTCGACGATACGACGACGAGTGAGGGCACTGGGGAAGAGACGACCACGACCTCCACGACGACCTCGACGACCCTGCCGCCGGAAGACGGCGAGGTGGTGGAGGAGACCACGACGTCCTCCACCTCATCGACCACCACGACCACCACGCTGCCCCCGCCGCCGCGGGAAGATCAGATCATCGTGCTGCGCCAACGGCACCCGCTCTTCCGGGCGGAGACGATCGCCACGATCGTCGACGTCGTGAACGACGACATCGGGCGGGCCGCCGACGAGGAGCAGACCTTCTTCCGCTTCGTCGAGGATGAGGCACTCACGCTGGCCAGCGGCATGCTCGAAGAGGGGATCCTCCCCACCGAGCTCGCCACCGTTCGCAATGAACTGGTGACGGATCCCCCCAACCTGATCCTCCTGCGCGATCTTCCGCCGGAGGAGCGAGACGCGGTGGAGGCGGCCATCGCCGACCTGGTGGCGGTGACCCTGCAGGCGAATCTCTTCCACGACTTCGCCGCCACCGAAGCGGCCCGGGAAGAGGCCGCCGCTGCGGTCACCGAGGTCACCGTTGCCTATGTCACCGGCGAGGTGATCGTGCGGGCCGGCGAGCTGGTGACACCGACCCAACTCGAGGCGATCCTGCAACTCGACTTGCTGCAGCCCCCGGAGGACACCATCTCGTTGTGGGCGATGGCGGCCGCAGCCGGCCTGATCGCCGTGATCGCCATCTTCTTCCTGTGGCGCCTCGGCCCCACCCATTGGGAGAAGCTGAAGCTGTTGGCGCTGTTCGGATTCCTGGTGGTGCTGGCGGCGTTGGTGGCGCGTACCCCCGAGTTGGTCGCCCGGGATCGCGTCGAACTCGGGTTCCTACTGCCGACGGCCTTGTTCGGGTATCTGGCCGCCAACCTCTTCGACAACCGCACCGCCGTCGTGATGGCGGCCCCGATCGGTGCGTTTACCGGACTGGCAACCGGCGATGTGGCTCTGACCGTGTTTGCGACCGTCGCCACGCTCGCTCCGATTCCGTTGGTCTCGGCGGTCTCGACGCGGACCCAGCTGAACCTCGCCGTGGTCTACAGCGCCATCCTCCACGCCCCGCTGGCGGCGACGATCGCCTGGTGGTTCTACGGCACCGACGCCATCGTGCTGTCCACCCTCTTTGGTACTGGCGCCGGGCTGGTGGCCGGGGTGGTGGCGCTGGGTGTTCTGCCCTTCCTCTCGGCGGTGTTCGGGATCACCACGACGCAGACGCTCCTCGACCTGACCGACCGGAACCACCCCGCCCTGCGGCTCATCGAGGAGGAGGCGCCGGGAACGTTCAACCACTCGATCCTCGTCGGCAACTTGGCCGGCAAGGCCGCCCGGGCCGTCGGCGGCAATCCGTTGTTGGCTCAGGCGATGGCCTATTACCACGACCTCGGCAAGACGGTGTCGCCGCAGTACTTCGTCGAGAACCAGTTCGGCGTCTCCAACCCCCACGACGCCCTGCCGCCCACCGAATCCGCGGCGATCATCCGGTCGCATGTCGCCGAGGGGTTGCGGCTCGCCCGCCGGTACGGGATCCCACCTGATGTGGCACAAGGGATCCTCACCCATCACGGCACCAGCCTGATGCGCTACTTCTATCACAAGGCGATCGACGCTCTGGGCGACGATCAGATCGATCCGATCGACTTCCGGCACCGGGGACGGAAGCCGAAGTCGAAGGAGATGGTGATCGTGATGATGTCCGACGCCACCGAGGCGGCGACCCGCTCGATGGTGCAGCATGAGGATCCGACGAGCGAGGGCATCCGCAAGTTGGTGGAGCAGGTCATCACCGAGAAGGTGGAGGATGGGCAGTTGGAGGAATCCGACGTGACGTTTGGTGAGCTCACTCTCATCAAGGAGGCTTTCGTCGACGCCCTGATCGGCTACTACCACACTCGAATTCCGTACCCGGGCTTCCCGGAGCCGGGGGCCAGGCGGCCGGCGTGAACGTGTTCCTCAGCGATGAGCAGGACGAGCCCCTCGACGGCGCCGCCCTGCGATCCTTTGCGTCTTTCGTGCTGGGCGACGAGGGCCTGCCGCCCGAGACGGAGGTCGCCATCGTGCTGGTCGGACCGGAACAGATGGCCGAATACAACCGGGCCTTCATGAATCGTCGGGGTCCGACGGACGTGCTCGCGTTTCCGGTGAGCGAGCTCACGCCGGGCCATCCTCCGACCCGGATGGCCAACGACCCGCCGGTCGCCCTCGGCGACGTGTTCCTGTGCCCGTCGGTCATCAAGGGCCACGCCGAGGAGGAGGGCCGGCCCTTCGACGACTGGATGCACCTGCTCGTTGCCCATGGCATTCTTCATCTCCTCGGCTACGACCACGCTGACGACCGGGCCGCGGAGCAGATGGAGCAGCGGGAGCGGGAACTCCTGGCAGGGGCGGGAAGGGATCCGGTATGACGGGCTTGGCACTCGGCTTCTCGCTCGTCGTCACGATCGCCGCCGCCACTCTGCGCTTCGGTGGGGCGTCGCTGGTGCGCACCCCGCGCGCCGACGCTCTCCACGACGCCGCCGAAGGCAGCCGAGGGGCGGCCCGGGTGGCCGCCCTGCTCGAGGAGCGGGCCACGCTCCAGCCGTCACTCGGTCTGATCCACGCCGCCTTGCTGGTCACCGCCGCCATCCCCGCATCCTGGGCCATGACCGCGCTGTTCTCGGGCTGGCCCCTGGCGGCGGCCCTGCTGGGTCTCGGGGTGCTCCTGGTGCTGGCCGCCGACTCCCTCCCGAGAGCGTTCGGTCGGGCACGGCCCCGCACCCCCGCCTACCGCTTCTCCCGGCTGCTCGAGATGGCGGTGCGGGCCGGCGAGCGGGCCACCGATCTGATCGTCGAGGACGATGAGAACGGGGAGGAGGAGGAGACGTCGTCCCAGGACGCCGAGGAGATGGAGCTGATCTCGTCGGTCCTCGATTTCACCGACGCCATCGTTCGAGAGGTGATGGTTCCCCGTACCGACATGGTGACGGTGCCCGCCGATTCCGACACCGATCACGCCCTCGATGTGGTGATCGCCGAGGGGACTTCCCGGGTTCCGGTCACCGGCGAAGGGCTCGACGACGTCCTCGGTGTCCTCTACGCCAAGGACCTGCTGCGATTGATGGACTCCGGCGAGGGCCCCAAGCCGGTCACCGAGATCATGAGAGAAGCATCCTTCGTGCCGGAGACCAAGCGGGTGTTGCAGCTGCTCCGGGAGCTCCAGGCGGACAAGGTCCACCTGGCGATGGTGGTGGACGAGTTCGGCAGCACCGCCGGGTTGGTGACGATCGAGGATCTCGTGGAGGAGATCGTCGGCGAGATCGTCGACGAGTACGACGTTGAGGAGCCGATGGTCACCAGCCTGCCCGACGGCGGGTTCCTCGTCGACGCCCGCCTCCCGGTCGACGACCTGTCGGATCTCACCGAGGTGGAGCTCCCCGATGAGGACTGGGATACCGTCGGGGGTCTGGTGCTCGGCCTGGCGGGACGGGTGCCCCGAGAGGGTGAGTCGTTCGAGTACGACCGGCTGCTGTTCGTCGCCGAGCGGGTCCAGGGCCGGCGGGTCGCCACGGTTCGTGTGAGCCGCCGGTGAAGTCGGGTTTCGTCGCCGTCGTCGGGCGTCCCAATGTCGGCAAGTCGACGCTGGTGAACGCCCTGGTGGGGGACAAGGTAGCGATCACCTCGCCCCGGCCGCAGACCACGCGCAACACGATCCGGGGGATCCTCGATGCCGATGATCTCCAGATCGTCCTCATCGACACTCCCGGGCTCCATCGTCCCCGGACCGCCCTCGGGGAGCGGCTCAATCGACTGGTGGAGGGTTCGCTCGCCGATTCCGACGCCGTCGTCTTCGTCCTCGATGCCACCCAGCGGATCGGGCCCGGCGACCGTCTGATCGCCGAGCGCCTCACCGAGGCGGGGACCCCGGTGGTGGTGGTCGTCAACAAAGTGGACGCCGCTTCGAAGGGCACCGTCACCGAGCAGCTGGCGGAGGCCGCCGAATGGGACTTCGCCGCATACGTGCCGTTGAGCGCGCTGCGGGGGGAGAACCTGGAACCGGTGGTGACCGAGCTCCGCGAGCTGCTCGACGAGGGGCCGGCGTTCTTCCCGCCGGGGACTCGCACCGACCAGCCCGAGGAGTTCCTGATCGGTGAGTTGGTCCGGGAGAAGTTCTTGGCCCGGCTGCGCGACGAGTTGCCCCACTCGCTGGCGGTCGACGTCGCTGAGATCGTGACCCAGGAAAACGGGGTCGTGCGGGTGTCGGCCCGGCTCATCGTGGAGCGTGCCTCACAGAAGGGCATCGTGATCGGCAAGGGTGGTTCCTTGCTCAAGGAGGCCGGCACGGAGGCCCGCGGCGAGATCGAGGCCCTCCTGGGAGCCCGGGTCTTTCTGGACCTCCGGGTTCGCGTCGAGAAGGACTGGCAGCGACGTCCTCCCATGATCGAGCGCCTCGGGATGTGATCAGAAGGCGTCGATCGTCTCCACGAGATCGCGATCGAGATCGGTGAGGGCCCCTTCGGAGTGAGTGGACAGCGCCAGCGTCACCCGGTTCCAGCGGATGTCGATGTCGGGGTGGTGGTCGGCGACCTCGGCGGCGAGGGCCACCCGCATCACGAACCCCACGGCCTCGTTGAAGTCGCCAAACCGGAACGTGCGGGCGATCACTTCCCCGTCCAGGGTCCAGTCGGGGTGAGCCTCGATCAGCGCGGTCTTCTCGATGTCGGTGAGTGGTGTCGGCATGGTCACCGCCCGGCGGTACCGCTCGGGTTTCGGCCTTGGGGGGTGCTCGTTGCGTCCTGGCGGATCATGGTGGCGGGCCTCTCCTTCGGGTGAAAGGACCCTAGCGGGCCGGATTCAAGAGGCGTCCGGAGCGGGCTCAGATGTTGGAGCGGCGTGTTGCGGCGACGTCCCTGATCTCTGCGGCGACCTCGGGGTAGCGTTCGATGATCCGCTCGAAGAGCTGCCGGTCGAGCCGGTAGAGGTCGCAATACTCCATGGCGCGCACGCTCGCAGTCCTGGTCTCCCCGAAGAGCAGCGAGATCTCACCGAAGAAATCCCCCTCCGAGAGGGTGCGGAGCACGGTCTGCCCATCGGCCGAGAGCACTTCGAGTTCCCCGCGAGTGACGAAGAACATGGCTCGGCCTCGATCACCGGCGTGCACCGCGTAGTCGCCGGGCATCAGCACCAGGGGTCGCAGCTCCAGGGCCACCTCCCGTACGAAGGCGTCGCTGGCGTTGCGGAACATGGGGACGCTCTTGATGAGATCGCGATTGAGGAACATTGCGACCTCGATTCGGAGCGATGGTGGCAACCGGCCGAGCACCTCCGATTCGTCGTGGTCCAACCGCTTCTGCCACAGGTAGCGGTAATACTCGATGCTGCGATCCCGCAGGTGGGAGGGGACCTCGCGGTAGTTCATGAAGGCGACCAGCTGCTCCATTCGCTGGAGATGGTTGACGCGCGCCGGGTCCAGGTTGACCAGGATCGTGGCGATGTTGCCGATGACGAAACCGTAGAACCCGACCCCGAGGATCATGACGGCCATCGTGAAGATCTTCTGTTCCTGGGTGTCCGGGGTGACGTCCCCGTAGCCGACCGTGCTCAGTGTGGTGACGCACCAGTAGAGCCCATCCACATACCGGCTCCAGAGGTCATCGGTGCCGTTGGAGTCGTGGAGCGAGATCCAGCCGCAGGCGACCCAGTGGGTTGTGAGTCCCATCCAGTAGAGGAAGAAGACGAGGCGCAGCAGGTTGGCCCGCTCGACCGCCCGGTAGCGCCATTGGCGCATGAACTGCGCCACCCGGATCAGCTTGAGGAGCCGCAGGAGCTGCCAGGGTGTGGCGGCTCCGAAGATCAGGACCACGGGCACGGCGGCCAGAACGTCGATCGCCAGTCCGGTGGCGTGCCCGCCGCGCCGGACTCGCACCGCCTCCAGGGTGAGGTTCTCCGGGGTGTGGCGGCGCCGATGGCGCACTGCGACGTCGACGACGAGCAAGATCGTGATCAGCGACTCCAGCACGACGACACCGCCGCGCACCGGGACGTCCAGCACCAGGATGGCGGGAGCATGCAGGGCTGCAGCAGTCGCGGCGGCGGCGATCACTGCGTCCCAGGACCGCCAGAGCGTCGGCCGTCGCCTCCACATGTTCCAGACTCCGCTGTCGATGATTCGTCGACCGGTCTATGGGAGCAGTGCGTTCTGGGCGATCCTCCAGGCGTTCCGGAAGTGCCTGATGGCGTTCTCGGGATCTCCGCCATCGAGATCGAGCCTCGCTCTGCCGAGCTCTGCCTGGACTCCATCCGGCCACGGTTCGGGAAGTAGGTCGATCGTCTGGTACGCGAACCGCTCGGCGAGAATCGCCACGGTGTCGATCACCGGGAGCACGTCCTCGGCGAGCAACCGGTCGTTGACCTTCT
>JBFELU010000020.1:0-36343 GCA_041551965.1 Acidimicrobiia bacterium | reverse complement strand
GTGCCGCCTGAGCCCTCCGCGCGTCCGCCACTGTCACTTCCGGTGGAACCACCGCAAGCGCAGAGCAGCGCCACCAATACTGCCGTCGGATGAGATCGCACGGTGCGAGTCATCTGCTGCCTCCGTTTGCGAACAGGTCGCCGAAGTCACCTTCACCACTCCGCAAGCCCTCGAGGATGAACTGGCCGATGATGTTGTCGGCCGCCACGTCGAGATCGTCGATGCGGTCGGCGACGAACCGCCCCATCTCCTCGTCGGAGCAACCGAGTTCGGTCGCCCGGGCTTCGAGTGCCTCACCTTCAGCCTCGAGATCGGCAAAGGCCTCCGGAGGCTCCTCGGAGTCCAGAGATGCCAATTCCTCCGCAGACAGGTCGCCCAGCGCATCGATGGTCTCCTGGAGCAGGTCGATGGCGGCGTCGGCCACGCCCTCGCAGTTATCGGCGCTGCCGGCATCGTCGTCGTCGCCGCACGCCGCGGCGACCATCGCCAGGACGAGCAGCAACCCGAGCATCTTCTTCATGATCCCTCCGGGTCGTTGTGGAGGGGCACCTTACCGGAAGATAAGGGCAGTGGACGCGTGCGTGCTCAGGTGGTCAGGTCGTGAACCACACCATCGATCGTCAGCTCATCGACGACACCGACGATGACGGCGCGAATCGGCCCCTGTGGGTCGCCGACGACCTGCCGGGCCGAGTTCCCCTCGTCGATGATGAGCACCGCCTCGCCGTATCCGGCGTAGACCGAGTCGACCGCGATCAGGTAGTCGCCGGTGTCGCGGCCGTCGGCATCGAGAATGTCACACATCAAGAGGCGCCGCTGATCGTAGAGTGGGTGATTGATCGTCGACACGACCGTTCCCGAGACTCGGCCGAGCTTCACGGGGTCCGCTCCACATGGTCGACGATGCCGACGATCGCGTGATCGACGGGAACGAAAGGCACCGGGCATGCCAGGGCGGCCTCGCGCGATTCCACCACGTACACCGTCTCCCCGGGACCGGCCATCGCCACGGCATCCGCCGCCACGACCGGACGTCCCACCGGCTTCTTCTCCCGATCCAGGGGCTGGACCACCAAGAACTTGACCCCCTCCAGGCCCTCGTACTTCACGCTGGCCACGACCGTTCCGATGACCTCAGCGAGCTGCATCATCCTCCCGACCCACCCGGGGTCCGAAGCGCGGGTGCTGCTCGAGGTTGCTGCGAACCTCGGGATGGAGCTGGGAGATGACCTCGATCCGGACCAACCGGGCCTCGTCCACCCGGCCCGAACCCACCGCGACGGCGGCCTCGACATCGGCAACGCGACCACCGAACAACACGTAGCCCTTTCCGCCCAGGCCGTCGGCGAGGTGGAGCTCCAGGATGTCGACCATGGCACCCTTGACCCCTCCGTCGGCCGCTTCGATGGTGGCCGCCACGGAGTCGGTCTCGATGATGCCCAGAGCCTCGACGGGGCCGGCGAGCCGCTCCCCCTGCACTGCGGTGACGACCGTCGGATGGACGTCGGGAAGCACCACGATATCGATCATCACGTCGCCGCTCGCCTCGGTCCCGGCCGCAACGGCTTCTTCGACGTCGGCCACCTCACCCGAGACGAGGACGAGGTAGTGGCCGGGCTGCACGGTGCCCAGGTGAAGCGTGGCGATGGGAGCCCGCTTGACCATCGCATCGCCGGCCACGATGCCGGCGGCGACCGAGGAGAACTCGAGCAGCGCGATGGCCGGCCGGGAGGTCATATGATTCGCAGCGCCCCGACCACGGCGATCCGGCGCTCCCGAGTGAATGTCAACGGTCTGGTCATCCCGTCTCCGGTGGGACTGGCGATCGAGAAGGAGGTGAAACCCTCACCCCCCTCCCCGAGCCCGGCGTAGTTCGGGCCGTTGGCGATGAAGATGCTCACGTTGATGGAGCGGGCCATACGGGTGATCGTGGAGACGTTGGTCGAGTGGATCGATGCGGTGTGACGGAAACCGTGCTCTGCCCGAATGGCCAGATCGATGGCGGCATCGACGTCGCCGACCCTCACGACCGGCATCACCGGCATCATCTGCTCCGTCCACACCAGATTGTGCTCAGCCGGCACCTCGGCGACGAGCAGCCGGGGATCACCGTCGACCTCGACCCCGGCTGCGGCGGCGATGGCGGCGGCGTCCTTGCCGATCCAGGCAGGGTTCACGATCCCCGGCTTGGAGGGGGGTCCCATCGAACTGAAGATGACCCGCTCCACCTTCCGCAACTCGTGCTCCTTGAGGAGATGAGCGCCGTGGCGTCCCATCGCCCGGATCAGCTCATCGGCGACCGACCGCACCGCGATGACTTCCTTCTCGTCGATGCAGATCACGTTGTTGTCGAACGAGGCACCGGCGACGATGTCGCGGGCTGCAGCATTCACGTTGGCGGTCTCATCGACCACCGCCGGCGGATTGCCCGGTCCGGCGGCAACGGCCCGCTTGTCTGTCTTGAGAGCCTCACGGACCACGGCCGGCCCTCCCGTCACGAGGATCACCGCGATCTCGGGATGGTGCATCAGCGCCTGGGCGCTCTCGATGGTCGGCTCGGGGATGGCCGTCACCAGGTCGGGCGGCCCTCCGGCCGCCATCACCGCCCGATTGAGGAGCCGGATGTTCTCCGCCGACACCCGTTTCGCATTGGGGTGGACGTTGAACACGACCGCGTTGCCGCCGGAGAGGATCGCGATCGTGTTGTTGATGATCGTCGCCGTCGGGTTCGTCGTGGGTGAGATGGAAGCCACCAGCCCCAGCGGCGCCATCTCGGTGAGCATCATGCCGTCCTCACCGGTCTCGATGATCGGCTCGAGGTCCTCGGGGCCCGGGGTTCGGGTGGCGACGAGGATGTTCTTGCGGAGCTTGTCCTCTGCCCGGCCGATGCCCGTCTCCTCCCAGGCCATCTCTCCCAGGGAGCGGGCGTTGTCGAGCATGGAGCGCCGGATCGAGGAGATGATGGCGCTGCGGCCGTCGGGCCCCAGTGCCTGGTACTCCTCGAAGGCTCGCCGGGCGGCTTCGACGGCCTCGTCGATCGTGGCAAACAGGCCCTCCCCCAACTCGGCTTCCGGGATGTCGATGGGGACGCGGGGCTGCTCGGGAGCCTCGTCGGTGGTACCGCCCAGTCGGCGGCGGACCCGGCCGATGATCTCCTGGATCTCCTCGTCGCGGAAGGGTCGGCCGCTCACTTCCGGAACTTCTCCTCGCCCCCGACCTCCCAGGTGTCCACGATGGCCATGATCACTGCATCACAGGGCCGCTCATGAGTCTGTCGCGTCTGTCGAGCGGCGCTCCCCGTGGCGTAGAGGACGACCTCGCCCACACCGGCGCCCACCACATCGGCGGCGATGACGTACCCACCGGTCTCGGCGTCGTCGACGTCGAGCTGCTTGAGCACGAGGAACTTGAGGCCCTCGAGGGTCTCTTCCTTGCGGGTGGCGACGAGGGTCCCGGCGACCCTGCCGAGCAGCACTCAGGCCGCCCTCAGGATGACGCCGAGCCCGACATCTCCGCGGTCGCCTCCTCGGCGCGACCCAGCGGAAGCACCACGTCGATGTTGACGTGGGGACGGGCGATCACGTGCGTGGAGATGACCTCGCCGACCTTCTCGGCACCACGGGTGCCGGCATCGACGGCCGCTTTCACCGCGGCGACGTCGCCGCGCACAATGGCCGTGACGTAGCCGCCGCCGGTCTTCTCGTAGCTCACCAGTTCGACCTTGGCAGCCTTCACCATGGCATCCGAGGCCTCGACCATCGCCGTAAACCCGCGACATTCGATCATCCCGAGTGCTTCAGCCATTCGTTCTCCTTCCTCGTCGGAACCCTACGACTTGTGCTCCCGACCCTCGATGCCCTCGAGCGCGGCGACGGCGGCACGCCAGCCGACGTCGATGTCGCGCTCCTCTCCTCCGAGGTACACCCGGCCCAGAGAGCCGAAGGATCGCACCTCGAGCACATTGATGTTCGCCGCCTTCTCCGCCTCGTTGGCGGCAATCGGGGCGTAGGAAGCCGGCTCCATCTCGAGAACGTACAGCGTTTGGCCGGGGATGATCATCTGGCCATGCCGCATTCGGTTGATCAACTGGGCCTGGTGATCGTCGAGGCGCCGGATGATCTGGCTGCTGGCGATGCGCGGCTTGAGCCGATCCTCCTCACGATGCCCGATTGCGTCCAGGATGGCCGCACCGGCGGCCCGCGTCTCCGCTTGCGAGGGCGAGTGGACCTCGAGAAGCCCGAAGTAGCGTTCGACGATCTGCATCCCCGGCTTGACGGTGGTGGCCTTGAGCGCCACATCGGTGAGGCGGTTGATCTCGATGCCCGGTGAGATCTCCACGTACAGGGAGGCATCCTTGGCCAACGGGAGGAAGCCCTGGGCGACGGTCCCCAAGAAGGCCGCGTACTGCGGCTGGAGGCTGTCGAGGAACGAGTAGCCCCTGAGATCGATGTTGCTCGTCACCCGGTTCCTCCCGATTCGCCCACGATCTGCACCCCGACCGAGGCCCCGATTCGGGTCGCTCCGGCGGCGATCATCTGCCGCACGTCCTCGGCGGTGCGGATGCCGCCGGAGGCCTTGACCCCCATATCCGGCCCGACCGCCTCTCGCATGAGTGCCACGTCGTACACGGTCGCCCCTCCCGGCCCGAAGCCGGTCGACGTCTTGACGTAGTCGGCCTTGGCCTTCTTGGCGATGCGGCTGGCCACCACCTTCTCCTCGTCGGTGAGCAGTGCGGCCTCGATGATGACCTTGCACACCGCACCGGCCTCACGACAGGCATCGGCCACCCCTGCCACATCACGCTCCACGGTGGCATAGTCGCCCGACTTCAGGGCGCCAATGTTGAGCACCATGTCGATCTCACGGGCGCCGTCACGAATGGCGCGCCTGGCTTCCATCGCCTTGATCTCGGGGGGCGTGGCACCGAGCGGGAAGCCCACCACCGAACAGGTGAGCACGTCGCTGCCCTTGAGGTTCTCGGCCACCCGCTTGACCCAGGCGGGGTTCACGCACACCGATGCGAAATGGAAGCGGATCGCCTCCTCGCAGAGGCGATCGATCTCCGGCGCCGAGGCCTCGGGTTTGAGGAGGGTGTGGTCGATGAACCCGGCCAGATCGGTGGGGACATCGGCGCCGTTGCCGTTGTAGGAGATCCTCGTCGCACCCGCTGCGACCACCGATCGAACCTTGTCGGCGCTGTGGGCCGCGCAGTCACCGACACAGTGGAGGTACTCGTCCCACGCCTCCCCGGAGAAGGCCGCCATCACCTCGCGGGTCACGGCCTCGATGATCGCTTCCTTATCCATCCACCCGCTCCCGACGCCGTTCGACTTCGGTGATCTTGGCGACCCGGCGGGCGTGACGGCCCGCGCCCCAATCCGTGGCCAGCCAAGTCTCGACGATATGCCAGGCCAGGGTATCGCCCACGAGGCCGGCACCGAGGGTGAGCACGTTGGCATGGTTGTGCTCACGGCTGTTGCGGGCCGACGACACGTCGTAGCAGAGTGCAGCTCGAATCCCGGGAACCTTGTTGGCGACCATCGCCGATCCGATGCCCGCACCGTCGACGATGATGCCCCACCGGCACTCACCGGAGGCCACCCGATCCGCCACGGCGGCGGCGAAGTCCGGGTAATCCACGGCCTCGGTCGAATCCGTGCCGACGTCGACCACCTCCCAGCCGGCCTCCCGCAACCGAAAGGCAAGGCGCTCCTTCAGCGGAAACCCGCCGTGATCGGCACCGAGGGCGATGGAGCGGTCACCCGCAGGTGCCGGGGAGGGGCCGGATTCGGCCGGTGCCGCGCTCGCCGAATCCAGGGTTCCGGCGAGGTCTTCGACGACGCGCTGCACCAGCGCGCGCACGTCCTGTTCGGAGGGGCGCGTGTTCACTGCGGTGATTATTCCACGAAGCGGCTTGTCTCCTAGGCTGAAACGGTCGAGGAGCAGGAGTGCGATGAGCGACGATGCGGCGTTCATCTGGGAAAAGGGTGATCCGGCGCGCCCCGTTCCCCGTCCACGTCCCCGACCCTCCGCCGATCTTCCCGGCGGACGGATCACCTTGCGGGAGGCGAGTCATCAATTCGGCGTCTCGGTCTCCACGCTTCGGTCGTGGAGTCGGGACGGCAAGGTGGATGCGGTCACCAGCGAAGGTCGCTGGATGGTGACGCCCGGATCGGTGGCGGCCCGGCTGTCGGAACGCCACAGCGGCCGGTCGCGGTACACGCGGCGCAAGACCACGAGGTCGGGCCGGTCGGGACCGAGTGCCGACGGAACCACCATGC
Organism: Acidimicrobiia bacterium; assembly: GCA_041551965.1. Classification (GTDB taxonomy): domain Bacteria; phylum Actinomycetota; class Acidimicrobiia; order Spongiisociales; family UBA11373; genus JBFELU01. The sequence continues at coordinate 30,062 of JBFELU010000020.1, read as the reverse complement.
TGGTGCCGCGCGATGCCTGGGACAAGCTCATGGATCAGCTCGGCAACCTCCATGAAGCCGGCCAGATGCTCGCCGAAGCCCGGGAACGGGCCGCCAAGGCGGAGACCGAAGCCCTCTTCCTCAGGGAACGCCTCGGCGAGATGCGGCAGGAGCGGGACCGCCTGGCCGATGAAGCCAGAGCGGACCGGACCCCCCAGAGCCGATTCGACCGGTGGATGAGGCGACTGTTCGGAACCTGAGCGTCTCCACCCGGGTCTGGGCCGCCATCGTGGTGGCCTCGATCGGCTGGGGCCTCGGAGGGGTGGCCACCCGTGCGGCCTTCGACGAGGGGCTCGGGCCCTTCACGATCACGGCCATGCGGGCGGTGATCGCCGCCGTCGCCGTATTCTCCTATTCGTTGGTCCGCGGCCGGGGCCTCCCGCGGGAGCGCCGGTTGTGGAAGCTGGGCCTCCTGCTGGGCACCACCAACATGTGGGCCCCTTTCATCCTCATGACCCTCGCCGTGCAACACGCCTCGGCCGGATTCGTGGGCCTGTTGATCGCGAACATGCCGATTGCCACGGCGGTGTGGGCCCATCTCCTGCTCGACGATGAGCCCCTGCATCGGGGCAAAGCGCTCGGACTGGGGATCGCCTCGACGGGGGTGGTGGTCTTGATGGCCTCGGGCGACACCGGCCTGGGTGATGAGGGCAAGCCGCTCCTGGCCATCGGCCTCTCTCTGGCGGCGATCGTCAGCGCCTCTTTCGGCGCGGTCACGGCCCGGAGGCACGCCCCGAACCTGCACGTCCTCGACCTGGCCGGACCCCAGTTCGCGGTCGGTGCCGTCGTGATGGTGGTCCTCATGGGAGTGATCGAAGGCGCCCCCACCGAAGCGACCGCCGCGGGCTGGGGACTGATCGCGTTCATGGCGCTGGGTTCGACCTTCCTGCCCTTCGTGCTCTTCTACTGGATGCTGCAGCGGGTGACGTCGACGGTGGCGATGCTGATCGGCTACGTGGTGCCGGTCGTCTCGCTCGTGGCGGGAGCCATCCTGCTCGACGAACGGGTCACGAAGGGGATCGCGATCGGGGGCGGCCTGATCCTGGCCGGCGTGGTGACCACCAGCCGTGCCGAGGCCGTTCGAGCCCCCCCGGCGGCCGGCGTCGTCCGGCCCGACCGGCCGGGCGACTAGCGTTCCGCCATGGACCCGGTGGTGACCGCAACCGGACTTGCCTTCGCCTACGGCGACATCGTGGCGCTCCATGGGGTCGATCTCGAAGTGCCGCCCGGCCTGATCGGACTGGTCGGCGCCAACGGGGCCGGCAAGACCACCCTCATCCGCCTGCTGCTGGGGTCGTTGCAGCCGGCCCGGGGCACGATCACGGTGATGGGCCGTCGTGTGCGGGACGAGGTCCTCGAGGTGAGGGCTCACGTTGGATACATGCCCGAAGGGCCCTGTCTTCCGCCCGATCAAACGGCGGCCGACTTCATGGTGTACGCCGCCCAGCTCGGCGGCCTGCCGATCCGCGCCGCCCGGCAGCGTGCCAGCGACGTGCTGACCCTCGTCGGGCTCCACGAGGAGCGATTTCGCTATATGGGCGAGTTCAGCACCGGCATGGAACAACGGGCCAAGTTCGCCCAGGCCATCGTCCACGACCCCGACCTGGTCCTCCTGGATGAGCCCACCGCCGGTCTCGATCCGGAAGGACGGGTTGAGATGCTCGACCTGGTGACCCGGCTCGACGAATTCGGGATCAACGCCATCGTGTCCTCCCACGTGCTCACCGATATCGAACGCACCTGCGAGTGGGTGGTGATGCTCGACGGGGGGAGGGTGCTCCGCTCGGCCCCGCTCACCGAACTGTCGGTCGCCGAAGAAGTCGAGCTGCAGGTGCTCGATGACCCCGGCCGCGTCGCCACCGCGCTGCGTGGAGCCGGCGCCGAGGTGACAGTCGACGGCACCGAACTGTCGATCCGCCATCCCGACGGAGACCCCTTCGAGATCGTCCGTGACGTCCTTGCGGAACTCGGTGACGGGATGCGACGTCTCGGGTCCCGCCGGACCACGCTCGAGGACATCTACCTGGGTGGAGGCAACGATGGCTGAGGGCGTCGTCTTCGATCTCGGCTACCAGCGCCACGAGGGTCCGCGGCTCGGACGTCGGGGAGCCCTCCGGGCCCTGGTGTACGACGGGCTGCGGCGCGTGTTCGGCCTGCGGCGGAAGCTGCGCCGCAAGGTCATGCCGTTCCTGCTGGTGGCGATCGCGGTGCTCCCGGCTCTCTTCTTCGTGGCCATCGGCGTGATCGCCGGTGAGTTCGACGCCTCGGCCACGCTGTTCGGACACCCGGAGTACTTCGACCTCACCGGCGCCATCGCCCTGGTGTTCTGCGCCCTGGCCGCCGCCGAGTTGCTGGTCCCCGACCGGTCAGCCGGGACTCTCGCCGTCTATGCCTCGCGACCGCTCACCACCCTCGACTACCTGGCCGGCCGCGCCGCGGCTCTCGCTGCGGTCGTCCTCGGCTTCCTGTATCTGCCTCATGTGGTGCTGTTCTTCGGTCGGGCCTGGGTGAGCCCCCAGGGCTTCGGCACCCACGTCGTCGACAACATCGAGATCCTGTGGCAGACCGCTCTGGGGTCGGCCGTCTACATGGTGGCGTTTGCGGCGCCGGCGTTCCTGGTGGCCGCCTTCAGCAGCCGGATCGCCGTGTCGGCCGGGGTGTACCTCGGGGTCATGACGATCTCCGGTCCCACGTCGCGGGCGCTGGTCGACGCCGGGTTCGATCCCCTCGGCCTCACCGCCCTCCAGCACCACCCCGGATATGTCAAGGACTGGATCATGGGCTCGAGCACCCGAACCTGGATACCGGAGGACGCCGGATTCGATGCCTGGGTCTCCCTCGCCGTGATCGCGGTGGCGACCGCCGCCACCTTTGCCGTGGTCGTCGCCCGCTATCGGAGGTCTGCGTGACGACCTCACCCGCCTGGGTCGCCGATGCCACGGTCGAGGTGAGCAACGCCTCGAAGTGGTTCGGCCACAAGGTGGCGGTCTCCGATGTCAGCTGTGCCTTCGGGCCCGGCATCACCGGGCTGCTCGGCCCCAACGGCGCCGGCAAGACGACGCTGTTGCGAATGGTGTGCGGGCTCGCGACACCGTCGGACGGGTCGGTGCGGGTGCTCGGAGACGACCCCCAGCGCAATCCCCGCGTCTACCGGGACCTGGCGCTCGTGCCGGAGGAGGATGCCGTCTACGGCTACCTCACCGGGCGCCAATTCGTCGAGTACGCCGCCGTCCTCGCGGGCGTGTCGGCGGACCGTGCCGGGACCGCCCTGGCGGCCGTGGAACTGGAGGCCGACGCCGGACGCCCCATCGCCGGATACAGCAAGGGGATGCGACAGCGCGCCAAGGTGGCGGCGGCGCTGGTCTCCGACCCCCGAATCCTCGTGCTCGACGAACCACTCAACGGCACCGACCCGGTGCAGCGAGCCCGCCTCATCACCGCCTTCCGGCGGCTTGGCGAGGAGGGCCGGACGCTGATCGTGTCCTCGCACGTGCTCGCCGAGGTGGAGAGAATGGCCGACCGGGTGCTCGCCATGGTGGACGGCAAGCTGGCCGCCGCCGGCGACGTGGCCGCCATCCGCCGCGCCATGACCGACATCCCCTTCCGGGTTCGGATCGAGGCCGACCGGCCCCGACCGCTGGCGGCGGCACTCCTGGATCGAGCGGCCGTTGCCAGCATCGCCGTCGACGACGGCACGCTGCACGTCGAGACCAGCGACCTCGGTGAGCTGGGCCGGGCATTGCCGGCGGTGGCCAGGGATCTCAATACTCGTGTCACCCACTTCGAGCCGGAGGATGAATCTCTGGAGAGCGTCTTCCGCTACCTGATGAGACGACGATGAGGGCATTCCTCACCATCGCCCGCAACACCACGCGGCAGCTCGTCGGAGGCAAACGGGCGATCGCCCTGGGATTGCTCGCCCTGGTTCCCGCCGTCGTGGCCGTCGCGGTGACGAGCGGTAAGTCCCGGTCGCTGGCCTTTCGCAACTTCCACGACGCACCGGTGGCGATCGTGTTCATCATCGTGCTGCCCATCGTGGCGCTCATTCTCGGGACGGCATCGCTCGGCGACGAGCGACGGGAGCAGACCCTCTCCTTCCTCGTGTTGCGTCCCATCCGGCGGGAAACCGTGGCGGCGGCCAAGGTCGTCGCCGGTTGGCTGGCATCGTGGATCGTGGTGGCGACCGGGGCCGCCCTCGCAGCCGTTGCCCTCGGGGTGGCCTCGCAGGGGTGGCGGCCGCTGGGGGCGATCCTGGTGGCGACCGCCATCTCGACCCTCGGCTACGTGGCCGTGTTCACGCTGCTCGGCTACCTGACGGGTCGGGCCGTCCTGGCCGGTCTCGCCTACGTCTTCATCTGGGAGAGCGGTGTCACGTTCGCCGCCGATTCACTCGCCAACGTGTCGCTGTTCCGCATCGGCCTCACCGCCTACGCCGGCCTGGTCCCGGAGGCCCGAGCCTTTCTCAGGGATCCGCTGGCGGCGCTCCAACCGGGCGCCTGGGGAGCGCTCGCCAAGGTGCTGGTGATCGGCTCGATCGCCGTCGCAACCGTGGGTTTCCTGTTGCGCCGACGCGATGTGGTGTGAGCCCACCCGAACGGCCGCTCGCACCCATTACCCTTCGCCGCCAGCAGGCGCGGAGGAAACGTGGCATTCAAGTTCATCAAGGAGCTCGGCGAGAAACTGGGTGAGGCCGGCATCGACAGCGAGCACGACGTCGCCGCCGCCCTCGTCAAGAAGGTCAGGGGCCTCGAACTCGACATCGACGACCTGACCATCACCTACTCCGACGCGAAGGCGACGATCAGCGGGACGGCCGCCGACAACGACAACAAGGAGAAGGCCGTCCTCGCGGTCGGCAATACCGAGGGTGTCGGCGAGGTCGAGGACGAGTTGGTCGTCGGCTTCACCGAGGAGGAGCGAGCGGAAGTACAGAAGCGCCGCGAGGCAGCCATCAAACGGACCAAGAAGATGCGCAAGCGCCTCGAGAAGCGTCGCAAGAAGGCCGCCAAGGCCACCACGGCGCAGGAGGCCGCCGAGTCGCTCTTCTACACCGTCGAGAGCGGCGACACCCTGTGGAAGATCGCCGACGACCACTACGGCGACGGCTCCAAGTACCCGGTGATCTTCGAGGCGAACACACCGATGCTCAAGAACCCCGATCTGATCTACCCCGGTCAGGTCCTCCGGATCCCGCCGCTCGACGACGAATAGCCACCGCGCCCGCCATCCGGAGACGGCCCCCGTTCCCGAGGGCCGTCTCCTTTTGCGGGTAAGTTGCCGCTGTGAGCGAACAGGGCACCGGTCTGGGCCTCTACCGGCGGATGGGGATCGCGGCGCTGATCGTCGCCGGCGGTGTGCTGCTGTCGCGGATGCTCGGCCTGGTACGTCAGGTCATCTTTGCCTGGCTGCTCGGAGCCGGTGCCACCGGCGACGAGTACTTCGTCGCCTTCCTCATCCCCGATTTCCTCAACTACCTGCTCGCCGGCGCCTACATGGCGATCACGCTCATCCCGATCCTGACGCGTCGGTTCACGAACGGCGACGACGAGGACGCATGGCGAGCATTCTGGGCGGTCGCCCGTCCCCTGGCGATCGGCATCACCGCCCTCGTGGTCATTGCCATGCCGTTGGTCGAGCCGATCCTGCGGGCCATAGAGCCCGGCTTCACCGACCAGCAGGTCGCCAATGCCGCCCGGCTGACCCGCATCGTGCTGCCCGCCCAGGTGTTCTTCGTGCTCGGCCAGCTTCTCACCGCGGTCCAGTTCGCCCGAGAGCGCTTCGTCATCCCCACCCTGGGCCCGCTGGTCTACAACATCGCCATCATCCTCGGCGGCCTGGCCGGCGGTCTGGGTCGCGACGATCCCTCGCCCGACGGGTTCGCCTGGGGGGCGCTGGTCGGGGCCGTCCTGGGGATCTTTGCCCTTCAGGCGTGGGGCGCCTACCGGGCCGGCCTCCGGTTCCCCGGCGGTTCGCTCCGCCGCCACCCGGCGGTACGGCGCTACTTCGCCCTGGCGATTCCCCTGATGCTGGGCCAGTCCCTGGTGGTCCTCGACGAGCAACTCGGGAGGACGTTCGGCTCGCTGGTGAGCGACGGCGGGGTGTCGTGGCTCACCTTCGGCCGCCAGACCATGCTCGTGCCGGTGGGGGTCATCGCCCAGGCGGCCGGGGTCGCCACCTATCCCTTCCTCGCCCGCCTGGTGGCCGAGGGCAAACACCGCGAGATGGCCGCAGCCGTCACCCGTGCCCTCACCTACGTGGTCGTGCTGAGCCTGGCCGCTTCGGCGGCGCTCATGGCGATGTCGGTCCCGATCGTTCGTCTTCTCTACGAGCGGGGATCATGGGATGCAGCCGACACCGCGGCGACCGCCGGCACGGTGGTGTTCTTCGCGATCGGCGTGCCGTTGTGGGGGGTGCAGCAGATACTGGCCCGGGGGTTCTACGCCCGCGAAGAGATGTGGGCTCCCGTCGTCGTCGGCACCCTGGCCACCGCCGCCGCCGTCGGTCTGTACTGGGGACTGCACGATGCGCTGGGAGTCGACGGGCTGGCGCTGGCGAGCAGCCTGGCGATCCTCATGTACACCGTCGCGCTGGCGGTGATCTGGTATCGCCGCACGGGATGGACCGAGGGCCGCATCGTCGGCGCCGTGTCGCTGCGCACTCTTCCGATTGCCGCCGGGGCGGGTGCGGCCGCCTGGGCGGCGGCAGAGTGGCTCCTCGACCGCTTCGACCAGCAGGGATTTGCGGCCAGTCTCTCCGCCGTCGCCCTGGGATCGGCGGTGCTGGCGGCCCTGGCCGCCGTCTCCGCCCGCCGAGAAATGCGCTAAATCCAAAGCGCCAAGATGCCGCTACTGTCATTAGACCCTTGCGAGACCCAATGACACATTTGAAATCACTCGCGATCGCCTTGCTCCTGGTGGCGGCGGCCGCCCCGCAGGCAGCAGCGCACCCGCAGATCAGCGGGTCGCGCCATGCTTTCGGCGAGATGGTCGATTATCCCCTCGTCTTTCCCGTCCAGGGCGAGAACTACTTCTTCGATTCGTTCTGGGCGGGGAGGGCCGACGGCATCCACCACGCCCAGGACATCATGGCCGACAAGATGGTCCCGGTGGTGGCCGCCGCCTCGGGCACCATCCGCTACATCAACTGGTCCAGCAATCCCAACGATCTCCGCCCTAGCCGATGCTGCACCCTGCAGATCGACCACGACGATGGCTGGGCCAGCAAGTACATCCACCTGAACAACGACACGCCGGGCACCGACGACGGGCAGGGCTGGGGGATCGCCGACGGCCTTCTCCCCGGCACCCGGGTGGAGGCGGGCCAGCTCATCGGGTGGGTCGGCGACAGCGGCAACGCCGAAGGAACCAACCCCCACCTTCATTTCGAGTTGGTCGATGCCGAGGGCATCTACGTCAACGCCTTCGAGGCATTGCGGGCCGCAGAGAGCGGGGAGCCGATCACGATCACGACTCCCACGCCCGCGACCCTGCCGGATTGTGACACGATGGGTCCCGAGGACGCCACCAAGCTGCTCAACCGCACGAAGCCGCTCCGCAAGGGAAGCAAGGGAGGGGCGGTCCGCCAGCTCCAGAGGTTCTTGGCCGAGGTGGGCTATCCGGTGGGTCCGATCGATGCCAAGTTCGGCAGATCGACCCGCAAGGCCGTGCGGGAATTCCAGCGGGATCACGGCCTGACCGACGACGGCGTCGTGGGCAGCGGGACCAGGGCCGAGATCGCCGCCGTGTTGGAGGTCATCCAGTACGCCGCCGCCCTCCATCCCGAAGCCCGGGTGCTGCGACCCGGGGCCATCGGTGAGGACGTGGAGCAGATCCAGCATCTCCTCGACATCGCCGGGTACGACCCCGGCACTCCGGACGGCTCCTACGGCGACCTCACCTCGACGGCGGTGACCGAGTTCCAGGACGACCAGGGCATCAGATCCGACGGCAAGGTCGGCCCCAGGACCAGGAACATCCTGGCGGAGTTCCTCGAGATCGACGCCGCCGCCATCTGTGACTGACGCCCGACGATCCCGGGGTTGACCCGGTAAGGTCCCGGCGAACGCTCATGGAGGGGAAATGAGTCTCGAGGAGTTCGTCAAGCTCATCCACGTCGTGGCCGCCATCGTCTGGGTCGGCGGTGCCATCGTGTTCGAGATCATCGCCCATCGGGCGTTGCGGCGAGGCGACGATGCCCTGCTTCCTCTGGCCCACGATGCCGACGTGATCGGCCGGGTGTTCGCCGGAAGCTCGGCACTGGTGCTCGGGTTCGGGATCTGGGCGGTCGCCGACCGCTCCTACATCTCGTTCGGCGACACCTGGGTCTGGCTGGCACTCGTCATCACCGGGGTCTTGTTCCTGATGGGGCCCCTGTTCTTCGCCCCACAGGCGAAGGCAATGATCGCCCTCGGTGAGAGAGGGGACTGGGAGGGGCTCCGCGCCGGCGGCCACCGCATCCTCCGGGTCGCCCACTTCGACACGACCGCGGCCCTCGTCGTCGTCTACCTGATGGTGGCCAAACCGGGGGCCTGAGCCGCGCCGTGCACGAAGGGGGCGCTTCCAGAGAAGCGCCCCCTTCGATAGCCCGAACTCCGCCCGTACGGCTAGCCCTACTCTCAGGGCACCGCGCCGACCAGCGCAGCCTTCGCGGCTAGCCCTGCTTCGTCTTCCAGAAGATGTCGGCGATCTCGTCGATCAGCTCCAGCAGCTCTTGACCGACTGCGGGATCCATCGACTTCTTGGCGTCACCGGCCTTCTTGGTCGCACGCCAGAACAGGTCGTGCAGGTTCGGGAACTGTTCGAGGTGAGGCGGCTTGAAGTAGTCGGTCCACAGCACCCAAAGGTGACGCTTGACCATCTCGGCGCGCTGTTCCTTGAGGATCACGCAGCGCTGCCGGAAGACGTCATCGTCTGAGGCCTCGTACTTCTCGGCGATCGCCTTCACCGACTCCGCCTCGATCCGGGCCTGGGCCGGGTCGTACACGCCGCACATGAGGTCGCAGTGGGCGTGAGCCACCTTCCTCGGCTTCAACAGGTTCATCGATCCTCCTGAGGGTTCAACCCCCTCACCCTACACTCGGCTGGTTCCCCGCCGGGAGGGAGGATGCGAAGCGCCCGACGACACCTGGGAGCAGCCGGCGCGGTCGCCGCCGCCCTGTTCCTCGGTCGGCTGGTCCGCTACGAGATCAGCGAGGCGAGCATGATCCCGGCGCTCCATCCCGGTGACTGGGTGATCGGAGTACGTCGCCCCCGCGCGATCGGGCGAGGCGATGTGGTCGTGGTGCCCCACCCGTCGGCCGAGATCGACATCGTCAAGCGAGTTGCGGCCGTGGGAGGAGACGCGATCCCGGGATCGAAAGAACCGCTGGCGCCGGGGACCCTGTGGCTGCTCGGCGACAATCCGGCCGCAGGCAGCGTCGACAGCCGCGCCCTGGGTCCCTTCGAGGCCGGAAGCGTCCGGGCCCGGATCGTGGCCCGCTATCGGCCCTGGCCCCCGGGCCGCATCGCCATCGCCCGTCCGTAGACGGCGCGGTATTCGGCGGCCCGGACCTCCCAGGAGAAGTCCCTCGCCATCCCGTTGGCCATGAGGGTCCGCCAGCCGTCCCGATCCCCGTATGCCGCGAGGGCGTCGTCGAGCGCGGCCGCCAGGGCGTCGGAGGCGAAGTCGTCGAACAGGAACCCGGTGCCGGTGCGACGCTCGGGGTCCCATTGCTCCACGGTGTCGGCCAGCCCCCCGGTGCGGCGAACCACCGGCGGGGTCCCGTAGCGCATGCTGTACATCTGGTTGAGCCCGCAGGGCTCGAACTGCGACGGCATCAGGAACAGATCCGACCCCGCCTCGATCAGATGGCCGAGCGCGGTGTCGAAGCCGCGGTGAAAGCCGACCCGACCGGGGAACCGACCCGCCAGATCACCCAGTACCTCCTCCATGGCGGGGTCCCCGGTGCCCACTGCAGCCAGTCGGACCTCACCGCGCTCCAGCAGGGGCCGGAGCACCGGCGCCAGGAGGCCGAATCCCTTCTGCGCGGTGAGGCGGGAAACCACACCCAGTACCGGGACGTCGCCGTCTTCCATGGCGAACCGCTCCCGGAGGGCGGCCCGGTTCGGAGCCTTCCCCTCCGGGGTGTCGTAGCGGTGCGGCAAATGCTCGTCGGTGGCCGGGTCCCAATCCGGTCCGATCCCGTTGAGGATCCCCACGAGATCGTCGGCACGGTCGGCGAGCCGGCGATGGAGACCCTCGCCCCGCTCCGGCGTCGTGATCTCGGCCGCATAGGTGGGGCTGACGGTGGTGACCAGCGCCGCAGTCCGGATCCCGGTCGCCAGCGCATTGACCCGGTCGCCCTCGGCAATCGACCCGTCGAGCCCCATCCTCTCCAGATCGGCGCCCGGAAAGACCCCTTGGAAGGCCAGGTTGTGGATGGTCAGCACCACCGGCACCCGATCCCAGGGCGGCCCGGCTGCGGCGGCGAGCACCGGGAGCAGCGCCGTGTGCCAGTCGTTGGCGTGAAACACGGCCGGGATCCAATCGAACCTGCGACAGGCGGCCGGAACGGCCGCGGTGAACAGCGCATAGCGCAGGTGTTCGTCCGGCCCCGCCCGGTACACCTCCTCACCCCGGAAGGCCTCATGGCCGACCAAGCACACGGTCGGTCGGTTGGTTGCGGGGGCGCCCACCAGGGCGAGGGTGACCGATCCGAACGGCGGCACCTCGACGTTCCCAACCGGTCGGGCCCCGTCGATCATGTCGTAGTGAGGGAGGAACACCATCACGTCGTCCCCTCCGGCGGCGAGGGTCTCCGGGAGCCAGCGGGAGACATCGCCCAGACCGCCCACGTGGGCCAGCGGCGCCATCTCGGCCGTGAGGAAGCCGACCCTCACACCACCGTCCCCGCAGGAAGAACCGCACTCCCGGGCACGACGATGACTCCGTCCCGGATGTGCCAGCCCTCCCCGTCGGCGTGCTCGAGACCCTCGGCGTTGAGCAGACGGCAGCCGTCACCGATCCGGGCGTTGAAGTCGATGATGGCGTTGCGAATGTGGCACCCCTCTCCGATCCCGAGCCCCGGCACACCATCCGGAGCATCCGTTTCGTAGTGGGTCGCTCCCAGCACCACCGATCGCTGGATCACGGTGTCGCGCCGTACCACCGCCCGCACGCCGATGATCGAGCTGGTGATCTCGGAGGCGTGGAGGATACTGCCGTCCGACAGGATCGACTCGTGGATCGTGCACTCGGTGACCTTCGATCCCGGCAAGAACCGAGGGTGGGTGAAGATCGGGAAATCCGGGTCGTAGAGGTTGAACGCGGGCAGCCGGTGGGTCAGTTCGAGACTGGCCTCGTGGTACGACCCGATGGTCCCGATGTCCCGCCAGTACCCGGGGTGGACGTAACCGAAGACCCGGAGATCCCGCACCGCCTGGGGAATCAGATCGCGACCGAAGTCGTCGCCCTCGTAGTCCCGGAGGAGTCGAACGAGCGCCTCGGTGCGGAAGACGTAGATGCCGGTGCTGGCCGGGAGCGACCCTGGATCGGCCGCCACGCCGGTGTTGGCCACCGTCTCGGCATCGAGGGTGAACTCCTCGATGACCTCGGGGTCGGAGGGCTTCTCGACGAAGTCGACGAGCCGGCGACTGCGATCGAGACGGAGGATGCCCAGGGCTCGTGCCTCGGCCGCGCTCACCGGCGACACGGCGACGGTGAGATCGGCATCGTTGTCGCGATGCTCGGCGACGAACCGGGCGATGTCCAAGAGGTACAGCTGATCCCCCGACAGGATCACGATCTCCGACGGATCGTCGGCGGTGAGGCGGCTCAGGGTCTGCCTCACCGCATCGGCGGTGCCCTGGTACCAGTCGCGGTTTCCCAGCGTCTGCTCGGCCGCCAGGATGTTCACAAACCCCTCGGTGAAAGCATCGAACCGGTAGGTCTGGGCGATGTGGCGGTGCAGTGAGGCGCTGTTGAACTGGGTGAGCACGAAGATCTGGTCGATCCCGGCATGCAGGCTGTTGCTGATGGGGATGTCGATCAGGCGGAATTTGCCGGCGACCGGCACCGCCGGCTTGGCCCGGTCGCGAGTCAGCGGCCAGAGCCTGGTTCCCTGGCCGCCCCCCAGGATTGCCGTCACCACGTTGCGCATCGCTCCTCCTCGGTTCCCACGATAGGGCGCCTCCCACGTACCATCCGCCGATGATCCGATGGATGCTCCGGGTCCTGGGCAGGCGGCTTCCCATCACCAAGGGAACGGTGACGGTGCCGGGGATCTCCGATCCGGTGGCGATTCGGCGCGACCGGTTCGGAATACCGCACATCGATGCCGCAAACGATCACGATGCTTGGTACGCCGTCGGATTCTGCCAGGGGCAGGATCGAGCCTTCCAGCTCGAGACGCGACTCCGCGTCGTCAGGGGCACGCTCGCCGAGTTGATCGGCGCCGAAGGGCTCGCCATCGACCGGCTCGCTCGTCAGATCGGATTCCGCCGGCACGGCGAGGCGGCCCTCGAGGCCCTCGAGCCGGAGCACCGCAACCTTGCGGCGGCCTACGCCCGGGGGATCACCGAAGGCTCGGCGTTCGGACTCGACCGGCGACCCCATCCCTTCGTGCTGCTCCGGTCCCGTCCGACGCCGTACGAGGCGGCCGATGCGATGGGATTCCTGACGTTCCAGTCGTTCGCCCTGGCCTCCAATTGGGATGTCGAGCTGGCCCGCCTGGCCATCCTTCGCGAGGACGGTCCCGAGGCCGTGGCGGCGCTCGACCCCACCTACCCGGAGTGGCAGCCCACCAGCGCGGGAGAGATCGCCGGGCCCCGGGTCTCGGATCTCGGAGCCGACCTCGCCGCCCTGGCCGAGTTCCTCGGTATCGGGGGTGGCTCGAACAACTGGGCGATCGCCGGCACCAAGACCGCAACGGGGCGACCGATCCTCGCCAACGATCCTCACCTCGCCCCGCTCCTACCCCCGCATTGGTATCTCGTCCACGTCACGACCCCCGACTGGAGCGTGGCGGGAGCCTCCTTCCCGGGGGGGCCGGCCATTCCGGTGGGACACAACGGGCATGCTGCCTGGGGGATCACCGCGGGATTGACCGACAACACCGATCTGTTCGCCGAGGAAATCGGATCCGACGGCCGCAGCGTGCGACGCGGTGATCGTTTCGAGCCCTGCCGGGTGCTCCACGAAGTGATCTCGGTTCGGGGAGGCGACCCGATCGACCTGGACGTGCTGATCTCGGACCGGGGCCCGATCATCGGCGACGTGTTCGCCGATGCGCCCGCCGTGTCGATGGCGGCCACGTGGCTGCGACCGCGGCCCCTCGGCGCCATGTTCGAGCTGGGACGCATCCGATCCTTTGCCGACCTGCGCCGGGCCTTTGAGAGCTTCCCGGCGCTCCCCCTCAACATCGCCTACGCCGACGCCGACGGCTCGATCGGCTGGCAGCTGGTCGGCGACGCCCCGGTCCGCAGACGCGGCACCGGCGCCGTCCCGCTGCCCGCCGCCGATCCGGAGGCGGGGTGGGAGGACGACCCGCTCCCCTTCGACCGGCTCCCCCACGTCGTCGACCCCGCATCCGGCTTCGTCGCGACCGCCAACAACCTCCCCACCCCCGACTCGGAGGGCCTCGGCGTCGACTTCCTCGACGGATACCGGGTGGCGCGCATCGGCGAATTGCTGGCGGGGCGCGACGACTGGAGTGTGAACGCCACCCTGAGCATGCAAATGGACCGATTCTCGATCCCGTGGCGCGAACTGCGGCCCATCGTGCTCGCCGCCGTCGAGGACGCCCCCGGTGCCGCACTGCTTGCATCCTGGGACGGGCGCCTCGACCCCGATTCAGCGCCGGCCACCCTCTTCGAGTTCCTGCTGGCCGAGATGACGACGGCAGTCGCTCGCGCCAAGGCACCGAGGAGCGCCGATTGGGCCCTGGGGAAGGGATCGGTACCGCTCATCCCCTTCAGCGGATTCGTGGTGAGGCGGATCTCGCACCTGGTGCGGTTGATGCGGGAACAACCCGAGGGGTGGTTCCCGGAGGGCTGGCCGGCGCGCATCCGCACCGCATTGGCCGACGCCCGGGCCCGGGTCGTCGCCGACCACGGCCCGGACCCGGACGGGTGGCATTGGGGCACGGTGCGCCCCCTGACCCTCAAACACCCGTTGGGGTTGCGGCCGCCCCTGGACCGGGTCTTCAATCTCGGGCCGATCCCCCACGGCGGTGATGCCAACACCGTCAATCCGGCGCCGGTCGATCCTCGTGATCCCGGGGCCAACCCGGACTTCGCCGTCGCGTCGCTCCGGGTGGTGATCGACGTCGGGAACTGGGAGATGGCCCGGTTTGCACTTCCCGGAGGCCAATCGGGGAATCCCTTCTCCCGCCACTACGCCGACCAGTTGCCACTATGGGCCAAAGGGGACGGACTCCCGATCGCCTGGTCGCCGACCGCGGTGGCCCGAAGCACCCGAGCCGCGCTCCGCCTTCGACCACGAATGGGATCCGCACCGGCGACCGGCGGCTAACGTGTGGCCGCTATGCACCGACTCACCGCCATCCTGATCGTCTTCGCCGTGGCCGCCGCCGCCTGCAGCGGGTCCGACGAGAGCACCGTCGCCGAGACATCCTCGACCACCGACGGCGAGACCACGACGACGACCGGGGCGGCAACGACGACCAGCGGATCGACCACGACCACCACCGAGGGGGCGACCACGACCGTCGGCTACGACGGTCCGGTGGAGCCCCTGAACGGACTCCCGGTCGCCGACGCAGCCCTCACCGAGCGGAGGGTGATGGCGGTCAAGATCGACAACCACCCCAACGCCCGACCCCAGTCGGGTCTCGAGCTGGCCGACGGGGTCATCGAGATCCTGGTCGAAGGCGGTTTCACCCGTTTCATCGCGTTGTTCCACTCCACCGACACCGACTACCTGGGACCGATCCGCTCCGGCCGTCCCACCGACCCATCGATGCTCAAGGCGATGGGCGCCACGTTCACCATCTCGGGGGCCCAGCCGTGGGTGGTCGAGTACATCGTGGGCCGGGATATCAATCTCATCGGCGAGGTGGCCGGCACGTACCGCGTCTCTCACCGGGCCGCACCCCACAACCTCTACGGCGACACAGAGGGCCTGCGCGAGACAGCGGACGGACGGGGCTACAGCGACGAGTTCCTGGGACCGCTCTACGAGGTGGGCCCGTGGGCGAACCTGCCCGAGGAGTCCGCCGAGCTCATCTCCCTCAGCTGGGCGACCGGCAACCTGATCAACTGGCAGTACACCAGCGACGGATACCTTCGGTTCGTCGGCACGAGCGCCCACAACTGGATCGATCGGGACGGCAACGGTGACCAGCTCACCTTCGATGTGTTGGTGGTGCTGGTCGGCGACCCCTATTCGGCCTCACCGCCGGCGGGGGTCAGGGGCCAGTCGCTCCCGGCCACGACGACCGTCGGATCCGGCAATGCCTACATCTTCCATCAGGAACGGGTTCTGGCCGGCACCTGGAGCCGGGACGCCATCGAGGAGCCGTTTGCGCTCTTCGACCTCGAGGGCAACCCGATCGTGGTGCCCCCCGGCCGTCCCTGGATCTCGCTGCTCCCCTCGGATCGCACGATCACCTGGTCGTGAGCCACCTCGGCCGATCCGCCACCGAGACGGCGGCGTCGGTCGCGTCCGGGGAGGTCACCGCCGTATCGGTCATCGAGGATCACCTGGCCGCCATCGGCGAGACCGAGGCCCTTAACGCCTTCACACTGGTGGAAGAGGCCGCCGCACTCGAACGAGCCGCCGACCTCGACCGGCGTCGCCGATCCGGTGAAGAGCTCGGCCCGCTCGCCGGCGTGCCGATCGCCCTCAAGGACCTGATCGACCATGCCGGGCGGGTCACCACCTGTGGATCCTCGTTCTACCGCAACACGCCCCGGCATTCGGCCCCCGTCGTCGAGCGGCTCGAGGCCGCCGACGCGGTGATCGTCGGCCGCACCGGACTCCACGAATTCGCCTTCGGCTTCTCCAGCGAGAACGACTGGTTCGGAGCCGTTCGCAACCCCTGGGACACCGCCACCTCCTGCGGCGGATCCTCGGGGGGCTCGGGGGCGGCGGTGGCGGCCCGGCTGGCACCGATCGGGATCGGGACGGACACCGGCGGCTCGGTGCGGGTTCCCGCCGCGGTGTGCGGTGTCATGGGCCTCAAGGTGACCCACGGCCGCGTCCCACTCCGGGGGGTCTTCCCTCTCGCTCCCTCTCTCGACACGGTGGGTCCGCTGGCAACGACCGCCGCAGATCTCGATCTCGCCTACCGGGTGATGGCCGGAGACGATGCCGGCGACCCGTGGACGGCACCCCGGCCGGTGGTGCCGGCACGACCGGTCGATCCGGGAACACTGCGCATCGCTCTGCCCACCGAGTGGCTGGACGGCCCCTTCGACGCCGGAACCCGGGCGGGATTCACCACAGCCATCGACCGTCTGGCCGCTCTCGGAGCGGAGATCGGGGAAGTGTCCGAACCACTGCTCCGGCCCCCGGGGATGATCAACGAAGCCGCCTACGGCGAGGTGACTGTGGTCCACGGTGACTGGTTCGCCGAGGATCCCAGCCGCTACGGGCCCTCGGTGCGGGAGCGCATGGAGATCGCCCTCCGCTCCGATCTGGCCACCTACACCAAGGCACTGGAGTGGCGGGCCGCGCTGCGCCACGCCGTCGAGAGGCTGATGAACCGGTGGCACCTCATCGCAACCCCTGCGGTGGCCGCAGGCCCCAAACGGATCGGCGACGACCGGATCGCCACCGAATCCGGGGACGTCGGCTACCGGCGGGCATTCTCGTGGTTCAGCGCCCCGGTCAACCATGCCGGGAACCCGGCGGTGGTTCTCCCTCTCGATGCCGACGGAGCCCCGCCCCCGTCCCTGCAGTTGATCGGTCCTCAATGGGGGGAAGATCTCCTCATCGGGACGGCGGGCGCACTCGAGGACGTCGGCCTCGTGGTACGTCGCCTCCCGCCGGGAGCACCATCTCGGTGAGGTGGCTTGGCACCGACGGCTGCATACAATGACCGGTCGGAGTTCGATTTCCTCCCCAGGAGCCATGTCTCAAGAAGCGCCCCCCCAAGACGAGCGCGAGATCGAGAGCATCGCATCGGTACGCATCCGTTTCGCCGGCGACTCCGGTGACGGCATGCAGCTGGCCGGCGCCCGTTTCACCGATGCCTCGGCGATCTTCGGCAACGACCTCTCCACCCTCCCCAACTACCCCGCCGAGATCAGGGCCCCGGCCGGGACCCTGAGCGGCGTTTCCTCGTTCCAGGTACACATCGCCGACCGCGACATCCTCACGCCCGGTGACTACCCCGACGTCCTGGTG
This sequence comes from Acidimicrobiia bacterium, assembly GCA_041551965.1. GTDB lineage: Bacteria > Actinomycetota > Acidimicrobiia > Spongiisociales > UBA11373 > JBFELU01. Next base: position 12,677 of record JBFELU010000020.1, on the reverse strand, counting down.
GCGATGAACCCGGCCGCCCTCAAGGCCAACCTGGCCGACCTGGCCCCGGCCGGCACCATCGTGGTCAACACGGACGCCTTCATCGAGCGCAACCTGGCCAAGGCCGGCTACGAGCAGAATCCCCTCGATGACGGCTCGCTGGACGGGTATCAGGTCCTGGCGGTCCCGATGGAGGCGCTGACCAAGGATGCGGTCGAAGGCAGCGGGCTGAAGGGCAGGGGCGTGCTCCGCTCCAAGAACTTCTTCGCCCTCGGCCTGCTGGCGTGGATGTTCAACCGACCCGTCGAACCGACGATCGGGTGGATCGAGAAGAAGTTCGGCCGGGACGAGGCGGTCAAGAGCGCCAACCTCAGCGCCTTCCGGGCCGGGTATCACCTGGGGGAGACGACCGAGTCCTTCCGGCACACCTACGAGGTCAAGCCGGCCGAATTGCCGCCGGGCACGTACACCAACGTCACCGGCAACCAGGCGCTGGCCTGGGGTCTCATCGCCGCCGCCCAGACGGTCAAACTGCCGCTCTTCTACGCGTCGTACCCGATCACGCCTGCATCCGACATCCTCCACGAGCTCTCGCGGCATCGGAACTTCGGCGTCCGCACCTTCCAGGCCGAGGACGAGATCGCGGCGGTCGGAGCAGCGCTCGGGTCGTCATTCGTGGGGCACCTGGGGGTGACGGGGACCAGCGGGCCCGGCGTGGCCCTCAAGAGCGAGACGATCAGCCTCGGGGTGATCACCGAGCTGCCGCTCATCATCGTCGACGTGCAGCGCGGTGGGCCCTCCACAGGGCTGCCCACCAAGACCGAACAGGCCGACCTGCTGATGGCGCTCTACGGACGGCACGGCGAGGCCCCGATGCCGGTGCTGGCGGTCTCGGCACCCTCGGATGCCTTCGAAGTGGCCATCGAGGCGGCCCGGATCGCCGTCAAATACATGACACCAGTACTCCTGCTGTCGGACGGGTACATCGGCAACGGCGCCGAGCCGTGGCGCATCCCCGACTTGGATGCGCTCCCCGACTTCAGTGTGCCGTTCGCCACCGTCCCCAACGGTGAGGCGTTTCTGCCCTACCTCCGCGATCCGGAGACCGGGTCGCGGCCGTGGGCGGTGCCGGGCACGCCCGGCCTCGAGCACCGGGTCGGGGGCCTCGAGAAGCAAAACGAGACCGGCAACGTCAACTACTCGGGACCCAACCACGAGTTGATGACCGGTCTGCGCGAACAGAAGATCGCCGGGATCGCCCGCGACATCCCCGATCTGGAGGTCGATGCCGACGAGGGTGCCGATCTCCTGGTGCTGGGTTGGGGCTCGACGGCCGCCGCGATCCATGCCGCCGTGCGCAAGGTGCGGGTGTCCGGCAAGAAGGTGGCGCGGGCCCACCTGCGCCACCTCAACCCGATGCCGGCCAACACCGGCGAGGTGCTGCGCTCATTCGACAAGATCCTGATCCCCGAGTTGAACCGGGGCCAGTTGTGGCGGGTGCTCCGCGGCGAGTTCCTCATCGATTCGGAACGCCTCAGCAAGGTGCAGGGCCAGCCGTTCAAGGCGGCCGAGATCGAAGCCAAGATCCTGGAGATGCTGTGACGACCACCAAGTACACCCGACAGGACTACCAGAGCGACCAAGAGGTCCGCTGGTGCCCCGGCTGCGGCGACTACACCATCCTCGCCTCGGTGCAGAACTTCATGGCCGATCTCGACATCCAAAAGGAGAACGTGGTGTTCGTCTCGGGGATCGGCTGCTCGAGCCGATTCCCCTATTACATGAACACCTACGGGATGCATTCGATCCACGGCCGAGCACCTGCGATCGCCAGCGGGATGGCCGCTGCTCGCCCCGAACTGGCGGTGTGGGTGGTCACGGGTGACGGGGACGGCCTGTCGATCGGGGGAAACCACCTGATTCACGCACTCCGGCGCAACATCGACATCAAGATCCTGTTGTTCAACAACCAGATCTACGGTCTCACCAAGGGCCAGTATTCGCCGACCAGTGAGGTGGGGAAGCGCACCAAGTCGTCGCCGTTCGGATCGATCGACTACCCCTTCAACCCGGTGAGCCTGGCACTCGGCGCCGAGGCGAGCTTCGTGGCGCGAACCATCGACATGGATCGCGACCACACTCTCGAGATGCTGCATGCCGCCCATGCCCACCGGGGCTCGGCGCTCATCGAGATCTATCAGAACTGCAACGTCTTCAACGACAAGGCGTTCCTGGCGTTGACCGGCAAAGACGAGCGCAGCGAGAACCGCATCAATCTGGAGCACGGCAAGCCGGTGACCTTCGGCAGCGACGACTCGAAAGGCGTCATCGTCTACGAGGGGCAGGCGCACATCGTCGACATCGCTGAAGCCGGCATGAATGCCATCCACGTGCACGATGCCGAGGCCGAGAGCCCGGCCGCCGCCTTCGCCTTGAGCCGGTTGTCGCACGGTCCGTTCGGGCCGACCCCGGTCGGCGTGTTCCGCAGCGTGGACCGACCCGTCTACGAGGCCGGCCTGCAGCAACAGATCATCGACGCCCAGGAATCCCGGGGTCCCGGCGACCTCTACGCGCTCCTCACTTCCACCGGGAGTTGGACGGTCTCCTAGACCCTCGGCCGGCCGGACCACGCCCTCTAGCCTGAACGGGCGACCAAAAGGGGGTCACGGTGTTTGCGTTCCTCGTGGTGTTCCGAAGACTCGGCCGGGCGGTGCGGAGGGGGTTCCGGGATCCGGTGTTCCGGGGCCTGCTCTACATGACGCTGACACTGGTGTTCCTCGGCGCCTGGTACTTCCATCGGGTCGAGGACTGGACGTTCTTCCAGAGCGTCTACTTCGCGGTGATCACCCTCACCACCGTCGGATACGGAGACTTCTCACCACAGACCTTCGGCGGGCGGCTGTTCGCGATCTTCTATGTGCTGATCGGGGTGGGGATCATCATCGCCTTCGTGACCCAGATCGCCCACCACGCCGGGGAGGACCGCGCCCGGCGCAAAGGCGAAGCAACGGCCGGCGACTAGACGCCGTCCATCATCTCATTGGCCTCTTCCAAGGTGAACCGGCCTTCGGTGATCTCCCGGCCCACGATGACCCCGGACAGGTGGCGTCCGTCGACCTCGAGATCGATCAGCGATTGCAGATCGGCGACGTCTCGGGCACCGCCCCCGGCGATGATCGGCTCGGTGACGATCTCCATGGCATGACGGAGGATCCCCACGTTGGAGTGCTCCACGAGGGCATCGCGACGGACCTCCGAGACCACGAACCCGGCCGCCCCGGCCGACGACAACTCGATGAGGACCTCTTCCAGGTAGCGGCCGCTGTTCACCTGCCAGCCCCGAGTGGCGACCTCCTCATTGGGATTCACGTCGATCGCCACCATGATCTTCCCGGGGTACTTGCGGCAGAGGTCCCAGATGAGGACCTGGTCCTCGATGGCGGCGGTGCCCATCACGATCCGCCAAGCACCCAGATCGTCGAGCAGACGCCCCACCTCGGGGGTCGAACGGATCCCACCGGCAACCTGCACCGGCACGTCGACGTCCTCGATGATCTCCCGGATCAGTTCCCGGTTCTGATAATCGAGATAGGCAGCGGCGTCGAGGTCCACGACATGGAGCCGCTCGGCGCCCTTGGAGATCCAGCTCCGGGCCCGCGACACCGCGGAAGCGTCGAGGGAGATCGCCTCCCGGATATCGCCCTTGGGGAGCCGCACCGCCTTGCCGCCGAGGATGTGCACACGTGGGTAGAGATCCATGGGGTCACAGCGTAGAGCACGGGGGTGTCGGCAGCGAGAGCGACCTAGCCTCCCGGTATGCGGCGAGCATCGGTGCGCATGCACGGTGCGCTGGGCGACTTCCTCCCGAGAACCAGGCGCGACGTCGCGTTCGACATCACGTTCGAGCTTCCGGTGGGGCTTCGCGACCTCATCCAGTCGACGGGCGTGCCGCACGTCGAGGTGGATCGGATCGAAATCGATGGCGCGGCGGCCGACTGGTCCCGGGTCGTCGACGACGGCGCCCGGGTCGAGGCCCACCCTCGCTACCCACTCGAGGCGGCGCCTGCCGAGCCGCGGTTTCTGCTCGATGCCCACCTCGGAAAGCTGACGGCGTACCTCAGGCTCGTCGGCATCGACTCGGCCCACGACCCCGAGGTCGACGACCCGGAGCTGGTGGAGTGGTCCCTCGACGAAGACCGGGGGCTGTTGACCCGCGACCGGGGCCTGCTCATGCACGGATCGCTGCGGTACGGCTCGTACGTGCGGGAGATCGAACCGGTGAGCCAGGCCGTCGAGGTGGTGCGCCGCTTTGCCCTTCGATCGGTGGCGGCGCCATTCACCCGCTGCATGGCCTGCAACGGGGTGCTGGAGAGCGCCGACCCGAACGACGTGGCCGGCCGGGTCCCGGCCGGGGTGGCGGCACGGAACAGCGAGTTCCGGCGCTGTCCCGATTGCGAACGCGTCTACTGGGAGGGATCGCACCACCGGCGCCTCCGCACCCTGGTGCGAGAGATCACCGCCTAGTGCTTCATGCGTCCCACCACGTCGTGACGATCTGGTGGGGTTCGAGGTCGAGCACCACCCAATCCCCGTCGGCCACGATGAGTGGATCCAACAGCCCTTCGAGCTCGCCGAGTCGCGCCTCCGGGAGAACCAGACGCCGCCGGTAGAAATCGAGCAGTTCGGCCCGATCGACGAAGCGGGTCGTCCGGGAACCCACCCGGCGCTCCTGGGCCGGCGTCGCACCGAGCGTCTCTCGAATCACCTCGACCAGATCGTCGGCCGTGGGCCCCGAGGGCTGCTCGAGGTCGTGCAAGGTCGCGTACAAGGGCCTCAACGGGGTCCAGGGATGCCTCGCCGTGACCTCGAGTACCACCCCTCGACGGGCCGTCCGGTGCAACGCCTCGAGGAAGGGGCCGATCTCCGCCACGTCGTAGACCACGTGAGCACTCACGACCACGTCGTGCGAGGTGACCCGGGCGGCGACCTCCGGCCAGGAACCCTCGACGAGATCCACCTCGAGACCGGTCTCCGCCGCCGTCTCTCGAAGTGCGGCCGCCATCTGGGGGTCTCGCTCGACTGCGGTGACGGGGTGGCCCCGGGCGGCGAACGGCAGGGACACCCGTCCCGTTCCGGCTCCCACGTCGAGCAGGGCGCCGCTCTCCTGGAGCAGTTCGGTGAGCTTCTCCGTGGTGGGGTCGCCGGCGACCTCGATCGTGGAATCCTGCGCCCGCTTCCACAGCTCCGGGGACCACGAGTACGGCGAGTCGGGGACCGCATCGAGCAGAGGCTGAGGGATCGCCCAGGCCGCCAGCTGCTCCCGCCACCGGTCTGCGGCTCGGCTCACCTCAACCCGGAGAAGAGATCGGGGGCTTCGGCAGGACCATCGATACGGGAGAAGACCCGCACGTAGGTCTCCCTTCCGAAGCCCTCTCGGCGGAGTTCCTCGGGCAGCGTCCGGAACCAGGAATCCTCGGCGATCTGGGTGTGGTGGGCCAACACCGCCTCCCACTTCTGGTCGAACCAGGGCCGGACGTCGAGCCAGGTGGTGATGTCTTCGTCGCGGGTGCCGTGCTCCGGCTCCCGCTGGGCTTCCTCGGCGGGGATCTGGCCGGTCTCGGCCATCAGCCTGCGTACTTCTCGCGTTCGGGCCCGCGGCCAGGTCGACCAGTAGAGCTTGGCCGGCTGCCACGGCTCCTCGCCGTCTCCGGGAGGAAAACGGCCGACGTCGGCGGCGCCGAAGAAGGCGGCGGTCCCCACCCGGTGCACCTGGATGTGATCCGGGTGGCCGTAGCCGCCGTAGGGGTCGTAGGCGGTCATCACCTCCGGCCGATGGGTGCGGATGTGACGCACCAGTCTGCCGACCGCCTCCATGAAGTCGGCACCCCAGAACGCCTGGGGGTGCCGGTTTTCCTCCGTACCCATCATGCCCGAGTCGCGGTAGCCGAGAACCTCGACACGGCTCACCCCGAGGATCCGACAGGCCTCGTGGAGCTCCTCCGTGCGGATCTCTCCGAGACGGGGGCGGAGGGCCTCGGGGTCGTCGTGGTTGTGGATCTCACCGACTTCGCCCCGGGTGGCGGTCACCACCACCACCTGCTCCCCGGCGGAGGCATAGCGGGCAAGCGTGCCGCCCATGGCGAGCGATTCGTCGTCGGGGTGGGCGTGGAAAGCCAGGAGACCGGGCATGAGGAGGACAGGGTAGTGGCCGGTCCGGATGGCTACGCTGCCGGGATGCCTGCGGGGACGTACGCCCACACCGTGATGGTCGACGTCGACCCCGGTGCGATCTGGGAGGCGCTGCAGCAGGCCCAGACCTGGGCCGGAATCGGGCCGATCGAGGAGGTGTGGGACGCGGAGCACGCCGCCGACGGTTCACTGAGTTTCTATCGCTGGAGTGCCGACGCCGCCGGACGGCGCTGGGAAGGCACCGCCACCACCACCGAAGCCGCCCGGCCCGAGTACATGACCATGGCCCTGGAAACCGCCGAGATGCGGGGCACGATCACGGTCGGCGTGGAAGACGAAGGCCCGTCGGCCGTCACCGTCACCCTCGAGGCCGCGACGACCGGGCTGATGGCCTCGCTCTTCTGGGGAGTCATCTCGGGCGCCATCGAACGGGGGCTTCCGCGGCAGGTCGAGAGCTTCGCCACCCGACTCGGCGCCTAACGGCGCATCGCCACCGCGCTCACCGGGCACAGCACCGAGAACTCGCTCGACGCCCGGACCGCCGCCGGTACCGCCGATCGGCCGATGATCTCGAAACCGTGATCGCCGAAGAACCCCTCGGCACCCTCCGTGAGCAGATAGACCCCCTGCAGGTCGAGAAGATCGGCTTTCTCGAGGACCGCCGAGACCAACCGGCCCCCCACTCCCGAGCCCCGCACCGAAGCATCCACCACGACCGACCGGAGCAGGCCCCACTCCCCGTGAACCTCGAGGGCCGCCCCGCCGACGACCCGATTTCCGTCGCGAGCCGAGAACAGGAAGGTTGGCCGGTGCTCGGCGAGATCGTCACCGGGGAGCCCGGCGGAAGAGAGCAGCCGGCGCACCTCGTGGAGATCGGCTTCCCCGGCGGGCTCGACGGTGGTCACCCTCGGAGCGTACCGATCGGGTTAGGCGTCGTCCTCGTCCTCGGCGGCGAGCGCCTGCGCCAACTCCACCGCCGCCTCCCGATCGCCCTCGGCGACCTCGGCTCGATCGGTGAGCAAGGTCACCTCGTTGCGGAAGATCTGCAGGAAGCCGCCGTGGATGGCCAACGTGATCTGCTCCCCGCCCTCGGCGTGGATCACCGAGGACCCGGTGGCCAACGCAGCCATGGTGGGCTCGTGATCGGCCAGCACCCCGATCTCGCCCTCGGTGGTGCGGGTGACCAGCATCTCGGCTTGACCCGACCACACGATCGCCTCGGGAGAGACCACCTCCAGGGCAAAGCTCTTTGCCATTGCTAGGCAGCCTCCATCTTCTTGGCCGCGGCCAGCACGTCGTCGATGCCGCCCTGCATGTAGAAGGCCTGCTCGGGGATGTGATCGACCTCGCCCTCCACGATCATCTTGAACGAGCGGATGGTGTCCTCCAGCGACACCGTCTTGCCGGGGAAGTTGGTGAACTGCTCGGCCACGTAGAACGGCTGCGACAGGAACCGCTCGATGCGACGGGCCCGGCCCACGATGAGCTTGTCCTCCTCGGACAGCTCGTCGATGCCGAGAATCGCGATGATGTCCTGCAGATCCTTGTAGCGCTGCAAGATCTGCTGCACCTGGCGGGCGGTGTTGTAGTGCTCCTCGCCGACGATGCGGGGATCGAGGATCCGGCTGGTCGAGTCGAGCGGATCGACTGCGGGGTAGATACCCTTCTCGGAGATCGACCGGGACAGCACCGTCGTGGCATCCAGGTGGGCGAACGTCGTGTGCGGTGCCGGGTCGGTGATGTCATCGGCGGGCACGTAGATCGCCTGCAACGACGTGATCGATCGGCCCCGCACCGAGGTGATCCGCTCCTGGAGCGCTCCCATCTCGTCGGCCAGGGTGGGCTGGTAGCCGACCGCCGAAGGCATCCGGCCGAGCAAGGTCGAGACCTCGGAGCCGGCTTGGGTGAAACGGAAGATGTTGTCGATGAACAACAACACGTCCTGACCCATCTCGTCGCGGAAGTACTCGGCCATCGTGAGCGCCGACAGGCCGACCCGCAGGCGCACGCCCGGTGGCTCGTCCATCTGACCGAACACGAGCGCAGCCTTCTCCAGCACGCCCGACTCGGTCATCTCCAGGTAGAGGTCGTTGCCCTCACGGGTGCGCTCCCCGACACCGGCGAACACCGACACGCCACCGTGCTCGGTGGCCACCCGGTGGATCATCTCCTGGATGATCACGGTCTTACCGACGCCGGCGCCGCCGAACATGCCGATCTTGCCGCCCTGCACGTAGGGCTCGAGCAGATCGATCACCTTGATGCCGGTCTCGAACATCTCACGCTGCGACCCGACGTCCTCGAAGTTCGGAGCGGGCCGGTGGATCGGCCAGCGATCCTCCGCCTCGAACCCGGCCGGATCCATGTCGAGGGGCTCACCGAGGACGTTGAAGATGTGCCCGAGGGTGTTGGGTCCGACCGGAACCGTGATCGGTTCTCCCGTGCTCGTGACCTCGGAACCGCGCACCAGGCCGTCGGTCGGCTTCATGGCGATCGCTCGCACCCGGCTCCCGCCGAGATGCTGAGCCACTTCGGCCACGACCCGCTGGGTCTCGCCGCTCACGGTGAATTCGAAGGTGACGGCGTCGAGGATCTCGGGCAGGGCGTTGGGCGGGAACTCGATGTCCACCACCGGCCCGGCCACCTTGACGATCCGTCCGGTGCTCAGTTCGCTCACGGTTGCTCCTTGTTCATCCTTTGGTCAGGGCCTCGGCGCCGCCGACGATCTCAGAGATCTCGGTCGTGATCTCCGCCTGCCGGGCCTGGTTGGCCTGACGGGTGAGGATCCGGGTCAACTCCTCGGCGTTCTCGGTGGCCGCCTTCATCGCCCGGCGGCGGGCGGCATGCTCCGACGCCGAGGCATCCAGCAGGATCCCGAACATCATCGCCTCGACGTAGCGGGGCAGCAACCGGCTCAAGATCGATTCGGCGGAGGGCTCGTAGGTGTAGCCGACCGCGCCGGATTCGGATTCGTCCACCTCGTCGGGAGGCTGGATGGGCAACAGCGGCCACCGGGTCGGAGTCTGGGTGAGAGCCGAGACGAAGCGGGTCGTGAACACTTCGACCGAGTCGATGGCCTCCTCTGCGTAGTCGTTCATCAGGATGTTGGCGATGGCCCGGGCGTCGCCGTAGCCGGGGGTGTCGGTGACCCCGAGAAAGGCTCGCTCGATCTGATAGCCGCGATAGCGGAAGTAGCTCTGCGCCTTCTTCCCCACCACGTACAAGCGATAGTCGGTGTTCTCGGCCCGAAGCTCCAAGAGCCGGCTCTCCGCCATCCGGATCACGTTGGTGTTGTAGGCGCCGGCCAGACCGCGATCGCTGGTCACGGCCAGCACACCCGCCGTCCGCTGTGTCCGCTGATCCAACAGCGGGTGCGAAGCGCCGCCCGAGGCGGCGGCCACCTTGCGGATCACGTCGTTCATCTTGCCGGTGTACGGCTGGGCGGCCACCACCCGCTGCTGGGCCCGCACGATGCGGGAGGCGGCGATGAGCTCCATGGCGCGCGTGATCTTCATCGTCGATTGGACGCTGCGGATCCGCCGCCGGATCTGCCGGAGCTCGGCGCTCGCCATCGCTACTCCCCCTCGAAGGTCGCCTTGAACCCCTCGATGGCGGCATCGAGGGCCTCAGTGTCGGGGAGCTCGCCGGTCTCGCGAATCTGATCCATGAGGACGGCCTGCCGGGTCCGCATGTAGTCACCGAGGCCGGCCTCGAACTCGGCGATCCGTTCGGTGGGCACCGAGTCCATGAGGCCGTTGGTGACCGCATAGACGGCGACGATCTGATCCTCGACGCGCACCGGCCGGAACTGGGGCTGCTTGAGGACCTCGACGACCCGCCGACCCCGCTCCAGCTGGGACTGACTGGCGGCGTCCAGTTCGGACCCGAACTCGGCGAAGGCCTCCAACTCGCGGAACTGAGCCAGGTTGAGGCGCAGCGGTCCGGCCACCTTCTTCATCCCTTTCACCTGCGCGTTGCCGCCCACCCGGGACACCGAGATGCCGGCGTTGATGGCGGGGCGCACGCCCGAGTAGAAGAGATCGGTCTCGAGGTAGATCTGGCCGTCGGTGATCGAGATCACGTTGGTCGGGATGTAGGCGGACACGTCTCCCGCCTTCGTCTCCACGATGGGCAGCCCGGTCAACGAACCGCCGCCCAGGTCGTCGGACAGCTTGGCGCAGCGCTCCAGGAGCCGGCTGTGGAGATAGAACACGTCGCCCGGGTACGCCTCCCGACCCGGAGGCCGGCGGAGGAGCAGCGAGATCTCCCGATAGGCGACCGCCTGCTTCGACAGGTCGTCGAAGATCACCAGGGCGTGCTCCCCGTTGTACATCCAGTACTGGCCCATCGCCGATCCGGCGTACGGCGCATATACCTGCAGCGCCGGCGATGCAGACGCCGAGGCGGTGACGACCACGGTGTAGTCCATGGCGCCGTGTTCGGTGAGCACCTCCACCACCTCGGCCACCGTCGAGGCCTTCTGGCCGATGGCCACGTAGATGCACTTCACGCCCTCGCCGCGCTGGTTGATGATCGTGTCGACCGCCACCGCGGTCTTGCCCGTCTGGCGGTCGCCGATGATCAGCTCCCGCTGACCCCGGCCGATCGGGGTCATGCCGTCGATCGCCTTGATGCCGGTCTGGAGCGGCTGGTGCACCGGCCTCCGCTGCACCACCGAGGGTGCCTGCGTCTCCAGGATCCGCCGTTCGGTCGTCTCGATGGGGCCCTTGCCGTCGACCGGATTCCCGAGCGGATCGACCACCCGGCCGAGCAAGGCATCACCCACCGGAACCGAGAGCACGCGCCCGGTCTGCTTCACCGGGTCGCCCTCTTGGATGTGGTTCGCCTCGCCCATGATCACGGCGCCGATCGAGTCCTCGTCGAGGTTGAGCGCCACTCCGATCAGGCCGCCGGGGAACTCGAGGAGCTCGCTGGCCATGGTCAACGGGAGGCCACTCACGCGGGCCACGCCGTCGCCGACGGCGCTCACATACCCGACGGTCTCGGCTTCGAGTGAGGGCTCCCAGTCCTCGACGTGCTTGCGGAGCGCCGCCGTGATTTCCTGAGGGTTGATCGTGAGTTCCGCCATCCTGCCTGCCTTACTGGGTCAACACGTCGCGTAGCTCGGTGAGTCGATGACGAACCGAGCCGTCGATCACCGTGTCCCCGACCCGGGCCGCAATCCCCCCGAGGACCGTCGGGTCGATGACCGTCTTCACTTCCACTTGCTTGCCGGTTGCCCTCCCCAACGCCTCGGCGAGGCGGGCCACCGTTTCGTCGTCCAACGGAACCGCGGTTCGGACCTCGGCGATCGCCCGATCCCGCTCGGCGGCGTATCGCTCGGCGAGCCGATCGGCGATGGCGGGGAGCTCGGCACTCCGGCCGGCGCCGACGACGAAGTTCACGAGGTTCACGGCCAAGGGAGAAGCCTGACCCTCGAGGAGTTCGTCGACGACCGCCTTCTTGCGCTCCAGGGGCAGACGGCGGTCGGTGAGCGCCTCCCGCAGCTTGGTCGATCCCTCCAGGGCCCGGGCGATCCGGAACAGCTCGTCGCCCACGCGCTCGAGCGCACCCTCGGCCTTGGCGATCTCGAGGATGGCCGTGGCGTAGCCCTCGATGCGATCCTCGGCGGCCATCTAGTCGCTCAACTCCCCGAGTTCGTCGATGTAGCGGTCGACGAGCGCCTTCTGGCTGTCGCGGTCGACGGTTTCCCCGACGACCCGCTGGGCCAACTCCAGCGACAGCGCCGCCACTTCCTGCTTGATCTGGTCGGCGGCCCGCTCCTTTTCCGCGGCCGCTTCCTCACGCGCCTTGCGGGTGATCTCCGCCGCTTCGCCCTCGGCCTTGGCGACGACGTCGCTGCGGACCGACTCGGCGGTCTTGCGGGCCGCCTCGACGATTTGATTCGCCTCGGTGCGGGCCTCGGCGAGCTGCTTGCGGTAATCGCCGAGCAGGCCCTCGGCCTCGACCTTCGCCTTCTCGGCCTCCTCCAGCTGGCCGGTGATCGCCTCCTGGCGGGCCTCGAGAGCCCGTTTGATGGCCGGCACGCCCCATCGCCAGAACACGAGGAACACGATCGCAAAGGCGATGACGCCGGCGATCAGCTCCTCGAACTCGGGCAGCACCAGGTCGATGCCTTCCGGCTCCTCCTCGGCGGCGAGGTAGATGATGCTTGCTAACAGTTGCACCATGGCCTCAGGCGAGGAAGAAGAGCACGAACCCGATCAGGGCCAGTGCCTCGGTGAAGGCGATGCCGAGGAACATGGTGGTTCGCACCATGCCGGCCGCCTCGGGTTGCCGCGCCATGGCCTGGACGGCGTTCCCGGCCACGATGCCGATGCCGACGCCGGGGCCGATGGCCGCCAGGCCGTAGCCGATGAGGGCCAACGCACCGCTGATGTCTTCCATAGTTTCCCTTTCGATCAGTGTTCCGGATGCACCGACGTCTGGATGTAGACCGCCGCGAGCAGAGTGAAGATATATGCCTGCAGGACCGAGACGACGATCTC
>JBFELU010000019.1:0-36987 GCA_041551965.1 Acidimicrobiia bacterium | reverse complement strand
GGCATTTGCTCTGCCGACAACCCCGCCAAGCCTGCGTTGAAAGCCTTGCGACCGTCGAGCTCGGCGAACAACGATGGATCGAAGCCGTTCACCGCCAGCGAGGACCCCATCATGACCACCTCGAACCCGCCGGACTCGGCAGCACGGAACAGGCTCTCGTGCTTCCCGGCGTGCTGAGCCGAGGTCCAGTAGGCGGCTGACCGACGCCCGTCGTCGCCGCCCAGAAGGTTCAGATACAGCCCGTCGAAGACCCGGATGGTTCGGTTGGCGGTGGCGATAAAATCCGTGAGGACTGCGTCCGGCAGAGTGGTGGTGGTGGTCGTGGATGACGAGGTGGATGAAGGCGGAGCGACGTCATCTTCAAGAGGGGCCTCGCTCGGGCGAGGAAGGGGCGACGGAACGGCGCTCAGCGTCGCGGTGAGGCTTGCGGTGAGCCGAGCCGCGCCGGTTTCGGTGAGATGGGTGAAGTCCACGAAGTCGTCGTCGGTGAATCCGTACCGCAGGTCGACGACCTCGAGGTCGAAGATGTCGCCGATGGCGTTGATGGTCTCGTGGGCCGCGGCGACGTCCGCGGCCCCGTTTGGATGAAGCGCCACGTACCGGCTCGGCACCGGCATCTCGACGAGGATCACCTCGATACCGCGCTGGCGAAGCGCTTCGGCCGTGCGGTAGATCGCCTCGATGTCGGACTCGTCGATGCGATAGGCGGCGAGCCTCGCCTCGATCTGACCCGCTCTCCTCTCGCCGAGTTCGACCTCGAAGTCCATCCTCTCACCGTCGTCTCCCAGAACCGCCGCCGCCGCGTCGAAGTCGGACTCGACGGCCTCCTTGTCGGATCCGAACATCGCCACGGGGTGACGGAGGACCGAGCGGTAGCGAACCAGCGCCGAGACTCGAGCCGTTGCGCGCTCCATCGCCGCCAGGGTCCCGGTGCGGGTGGCGAGGGCGTCGCGGTATCGCTCCAGGTTCGCCTCGCCGTACGAGGCCGAGAAGTCCATCGACGAGAGCCCCCAGACGACCAGATCCGGGTTCAAGCGAGGAACCACTTCTTCCAGGAGCCAGGGCTCCATCACCGCCGGAATCCCACCCGCCAGCGCCGCGTTGTAAGCCGTCCTTCCCTGGGGGTCCAGAGCCGTGAACTCGGCGGGCACCATCCCTTGCCACACCATGGACGTCCCGGCGAAGACGACACGTGCCCCGTCGGCCTTCTCCATCTGGTCCACTTTCAGTTGCGTCGATGCGTCGTACCAGCGGAGCACGGGGGGACCGAAAGCCTCGGCGAACCGAGCCGAGGCTTCTCCCACGGCTATCACCAGCACGAGCCCTGCCGCGAACCCCACAACGCGTCTCCACCTAGACACCTCGAGCCTCCTCCAGGATGGCGGTGAGGTCCTCCAGGTGATCGAGGGCGCTCTCGAGGGCCTCCTGCCAACCCCGCACATCGTCGTTGCAGAGCTCGGAGCCCCGCCTGAGATCGGTGGCCGCAGCAACCAGCGGCTCCCTGATCTCGGGCGGTGCGCTCAGAGCCAGGTTCTCGAGAGTGACGAGATCGGCGGGCGATTCGCAGCCGGTTTGACCGATGGCGAGCCGGCGCAGCCAGCGCGCCGTCCCGCGCGCATCGGCCGAGCCGATCCACTCCTCGAGGCTGAGCGGATCGGCCGGAGCGATCGTCGACGTGGTGGTGGATTCGGTATCGGCGGTATCGGCGGTATCGCCGGTACCAGCCGGAGCCGTGGTGGACGCCGGTGGTTCCTCCGGTTCCTCATCGCAGAGCGCGATCTCGGTCTCGAAACCGTATTCGTCCGTCTCGACCACCAGACGGCACCCTTCCGGCACGACGGCCTCACCGGGATCGACGGGAGTCGGATTCACCGTGGCCGCGTTCACCCGGGCGATCACCTGGGCCGCCGCCTCCGCGGCCTCCGGGGCCGAGGCGCCGTCCGAACACGCTGCCGTCATCAGCAGGGAGACCAGAACGAAAGTGAGGAGACGCCGCATCAGAACTGGAAGTAGATGAACGGCTCGGGGGTACCGCCGGAGAACACGATGATGGCGGCGATCGCCGCGCTCACCACGCCCCCCGCCAGTGCCGGCGATCGACGCAGGAATCCGACGGGATCGGGCTGCAGCCGGGCGGCCAGGTCGACGGCCAGCGTGACACCTCCGAGGACCAGGACCAGAGCGAGATCGGACTCCGACGCGATGCCCCCCCGCAGGGTGAACAGTCGAGCGATTAGGTCGAAGGCGTCCGAGAAGCTCTCGGCCCGAAAGAAGACCCAGGCAAGCTGCACCGAGAGGAAGGTCGCCACGATGGCCGGAAGGTGCCTCCAACGCAGGCGGGCCTCGGGAACGCGGCCTCCCCGGGTGAGGCGATGGATCACCAGGAAGAAGCCGTGGAGGCCGCCCCACACGACGAAGTTCCACGAGGCCCCGTGCCACAGCCCGCCGAGCAGCATCGTCACCATCAGATTGCGCAGCGTGCGGGCCACCCCTCCCCTGTTGCCTCCCAGCGGGATGTAGAGGTAGTCACGAAGCCAATCCGAGAGCGAGATGTGCCAGCGCCTCCAGAACTCGGTGATGTTGCGGGACAGGTAGGGCTGGCTGAAGTTCACGACCAGTTCGATGCCGAAGAGCCGGCTCACGCCCCTGGCAATGTCCGTGTAGCCGGAGAAGTCGCCGTAGATCTGAATGCCGAAGGCGAGTACCCCCAGCGCCGCACCCGACCAGGAGTACTCGTTCGGATTGGCGAACACCTCATTGGCGACCACCGCGACCCCATCGGCGACAACCACCTTCTTGAAGAGACCCTGGAGTATCAGCAGGAGAGCCGCATGAAGTGAGGCGCCCCGGGGCATGGGGCGGGAACGATCGGAGATCTGAGGCAGCAGGCGCTGTGCTCGTTCGATCGGCCCGGCCACGAGTTGCGGAAAGAAGGCCACATAGGTGGCGAAATCCAGCAGGTTCCGAGTGGGCTGGATGCGGTATCGATACACGTCAAATGTGTACGAAAGGGTCTGGAAGGTGTAGAAGGAGATGCCCACCGGCAGCACCACACGAAACGCAGGGTTCAGATCGCCCACGCCCAACGAGGACGTCAGGGACGACAGGCTGTCGATGAAGAAATTGGCGTACTTGAAGGCACCCAGAATGCCCAGATTGACCAGGGCGCTCGCGACCAGCAGCCGGGTTCGGGCGCCCTTGGTTCCGCTGCGCGGCATCCTCCGGCCGATCGTGAAATCAACGATCGTCGAGATCAGGAGAAGCGACAGGAACCGCCAATCCCACCACCCGTAGAAGAAGTACGACCCGGCGAGGAGGATCGGGTTTCGGAGTCGGGTCGGGGCGACCCAATAGACGGCGAAGATCACCGAGAGGAAGACCGCGAAGACCATCGAGTTGAAGACCAAGTGACCCCGCCGCCGTTGGGGATCCGAGGCTAGGCGGGAGCGCAGACCGATGCGAGGGCCGCCACGCGTTGCCGGGCGTGCACATATTCATGGGCGGTCGCCGTCCTGTGCACGCCCCAATCCCACAAGGGCTCCCGTCTCGAGTGGCCGTATCGACGACCGAGGGGCCGCCCCGGCCGAAGCGGCCCCTCAATCCTGCCCCAGAGCATCGATGTCCCTGGTTGACGGGTCGACCGACCCGACGGCCCTAGTCGTCGTCTGAGCCGCTCCCGCTGTTCGAGCCGCCCCCGTCGTCGACCTCATCGTCGTCGTCATCCGGCTCGGTGGTCGTCGTCACCGAATCGTCGTCGGCCTCATCGTCGTCATCGTCGACCTCAGTGGTCGTCGTCACGGAGTCGTCATCGGCCTCATCGTCGTCATCGGGCTCATCGTCGTCGCCGGCCTCATCGTCGTCGCCGGCCTCATCGTCGTCATCGGCCTCATCGTCGTCGCCGGCCTCATCGTCGTCGCCGGCCTCATCGTCGTCATCGTCGACCTCAGTGGTCGTCGTCACCGAATCCTCTCCGGCCTGGTCGTCGGGCACTGTGGACGTGGTCGTCGTCGCCGATTCGTCGCCACCCTGATCGTCGTCTGCCTCGGTCGTGGTCGTCGTGTCGACCACCCTTGCATCACCGTCGAATGGTTCGGTGATGAATCCGACCACGTCGACACCTGCGGCTTGTGCGGTCCCGGCGGCCACAGCGACCGCCAAAGAGCCGACGACGATCTTGCCGGCCATCGTCGACAGCACGGTGCCGAGCACGAACCTACCTCTGAGCACGGAGAGCCTCCCTCTGATTCGCGAGACGGGCCCGGCCGGAACAACGACCGGAGCAACGTCACTCACGCTGCGGACGGCGGCGGCGGCCTGCTCGACGTGCTGAGCGCGCACCTCGTCGTCGATGGGGGCGGTGATTTCGTCTCGGATAGCCGCGGCCCATCGGGCCACGCCGTCGAACTCACCACCCGTCTCCTCACCGGAGACGAGGCGCTCGAACTGCTCGTCGGTGATGTCGCCGAACTCGTCCATATCAGTGGGGGTATCGTCGAAGTCACTCACAGGGTTACGTCCTCCGGGAGTGCGCTGCGGAGTCGCTGGAGGGCTCGGTGCTGCATCACCTTGACGGCGCCGACCGACTTGCCCACCACCTCGGCCACTTCGGCTTGCGTCAAGCCGCCCACGACTCGAAGCATCATGACATCGCGCTGCGCCTCGGTGAGATCGTCGAGGAGAGCGAACAGCTCACGCCGCCGCGCCGCTCCAATGGCCTCGCCCTCCACGTCCACAGGGTCGATCGGCTCCGGCACCTGGTCCAGCCGCTCGGTGCGCCTCCTCCCTCGCCGCCGTCGCTCATCGATGAGTCGGCGTCGAGCAATCGTGAACACCCAGGCGCGAAATCCCTCCGAGCCTCCCTCGAATCGATGGATCCCCTCGGCCGCCTGCAGGAACACGTCTCCGAGGAGCCCGTCGGGATCAGAGGCTCCCCTGGAGATCAGAAAGCCGCGCACCTGAGGCGCGATCGACCGGTACAAGCGGTCCCACGCCCAATCTTCACCGGCGCGGGCAGCATCGACGACGGCGGCGTCAACCATTGGAGAGGAATCGTTCGGCAGCGGCATCAGGTAACGGTCGGGGGAACCGCCGCGATACAGCGCCGGTCCTGCCGGCGAAGGGACCCATCCCCATCTACCCCCCGGCGACCGATTCCACGAAGGCCCGCACGATGCCTTCGCGCATCTCGGCGGTCTGGGTGCTCACATTGAAGACCCAGCCGGCATCGGGGTCGGCCCACACGAGGAGGTGCACCAACCCGGGTACCCCCTGATCGCTAAAGGTGCCCATCACCCACAACGTGCCCCGATCCGGATCGAGCTGGCTGCTCTCGACGGTGGCCCCCTCCTCGAATTGGAAGCGGGAGAGATCGGCGGCCAGCGCTTCGGCCCCCTCCTCGAAGGGGAAGGCGACGATCGTGCTCAGATCGCCGTAGCGTCGGATCAGCTCGAAGTCGGTCCCCGCACCCGCCGGGAATCCCCCGACCTCATCCGGCATGCGCTGGAACGCAGCGGCGATGTCGGGGCCGGACCCGGGAAGGGCCACGGTGCCGAGACCGAGTGGTGCCGACTCCGGCTCGGCCGAGTCGTCGTCTCCGCAACCCGCCGCCGCGACGAGGACCAGCAGCGCGATCGCAACGGCTCTCTTCATCGGACCTCCTACCGCCGGAGCGATCGGACGTTAGCCGATGCTTTGACGCCCCCCGGCCCCACTGCTTGACTCCCAGCGACACACATGCGCTCATCAAGAGCGGTGGAGGGACAGGCCCTGCGAAACCGCGGCAACCGGCGCACGACGTGCGGTGCCAATGCCTGATCGATGAGTGACCGAAGGCGGATCTCCCGCTCGAGGTGCTCTTGAGCGCATCGAGGAGAAGGAGAAACGCCGATGTCGTCCACCACCCGATTGGGAAGCTCGCCGTTGGTGCGTCTGCTCGCCGACCGAGCAGTGCTCGTCGCCGACGGGGGCATGGGCACCACGCTGCTCGATCTCGGGCTCGACCCAAACGCCGCCCCCGAGATCTGGAACGTGGAGCACCCGGCGTCGATCGCCCAGATCCACGCCGATTACGTGGCGGCGGGGGCCGACATCATCCTCACCAACAGCTTCGGCGGGAACCGGCTGCGCCTGGCGCACAGAGGTTTGGCCGATCGCACCGAGGAGCTCAACGCCGCGGCAGCGACCATCGCCCGCGAGGTCGCCGATGCCGCCCGTCGGCCGGTCCTGGTGGGCGGGTCGATAGGACCGACCGGGTCCCTGTTCGCCCCGCTCGGTGACCTCGATGTCACGAGGGCCGAAGAGGTCTTCTCCGAGCAGGCGAAGGCCCTCGTCGCCGCCGGCGTCGACGTGCTCTGGATCGAGACCATGTCGTCACTCGAGGAGTTGGCCGCCGCGCACGAGGCGGCGCTGCGACACGGCCTTCCGGTCGCCGCCACGATGAGCTTCGACACCAGGGGCCACACGATGATGGGAGTCGCCCCCGGCGCCCTCGCCGGGTGGTCGCATCAACGGGCGGAGCCCCCGGCCGCTCTCGGGGCCAACTGCGGCATCGGACCGGCCGAGACGATCGAGGCGGTCCGAGGAATCGCCGAAGTCCTCCCCGAGGCCTTGATCGTGGCCAAAGGCAACTGCGGAATCCCGATCCTGGCCGGAACCGACGTGCGCTACCCGGTCGGGCCCACCGAGATGGAGTCCTACACCCGCGGCGCCATCGAGGCGGGGGCCCGCATCGTGGGCGTTTGCTGCGGCTCGACCCCGGACCACATCCGGGTCATCCAGGCCGAGGTCGCCCGGATCACCTCGGCCTGATCCCCTATCGCGGCGACGCTGCGCCGGGCCGACGGGCCGCCGCCGGCGACCTCGTTCGGTCAGTCGGCGACGCCTCCCACGGCCTCATCGATCGCTGCGCCCAAGTTGGCGAGGCCCGTCTCCAGGTCGTCCTTGGTGGAACCGAATCCGAGCCGGAAGTGGCGGTTGTCCATCTCGAAGCATCGGCCGGGCACCACGAACGTTCGATACCGGTCCACGAGGTCGCGATAGAGGTCCTCGGGATCGAGGTCGAGGCCGTCCTTGATGCGGGGAAACGCCACCACCCCCGCCTCAGGCGGCACCCACTCCAGGTACGGGTAGTCCGCCATCCAGGCGGCGGCGATCTCCCGGTTCTGCTCCACGTGGGCCCGGGTGCGGCCCAGGAACTCCTCTCGCCGTTCCAGGACCCCGACTGCGATCTCCTCCCCCACCGCGTTGTTGGTGATCGTGATCTGCTCCCGAATCGCCACCATTGCCTCTGCGATCGCCGCGTCCCGGGAGGCGACCCACCCGATGCGGATCCCAGGAAGCCCGAAGGTCTTGGACATCGTGGAGATCGTGATCGCCCGATCACTCATGACGGCCGCCGTCGGCAGCGGCTCGGGGTAGCTCATCTCCCGGTAGGTCTCATCGAACATGAGGTGAGTGCCGTGACGTTCGGCCATGCCGACGAGGGCCTCCAGGTCGGCGAAGGTGATCATCGACCCGGTCGGGTTGTTGGGATGGGTGAACGAGATCAGCTTGGTCTCCGGACGGATGAGCGCCTCAAACCGCTCCAGGTCGGGTCTGAAGCCGTCGTCGTAGTCGAGGGTGAACAACGTCACATCACATCCCAGCGATCGCGGGACCTCGTAGAGGGAGGGGTAGGTGGGGTGCTCGATCAGCACATGATCACCGGGATGCACCAACGCGCTCACCACGGCGAAGTTGGCTTCGCTGGCGCCGGTCGTCACCACCACGTCGTCGGCACCCAAACCGTCATCACGCCCGGCGATCAGCTCCCGGAGATCCGGCCGCCCGGCGTGGTGCCCGTAGCGGAGAGCGACGCCGTCCAGATCGATACCGAGGTCGGCGACCGCCGAGTACCTGACGGCGCTCTCACCGATGTCGTGATCGACGCGGTACTGGTGGGCGTCGAACCAGATCTCGAGGGTCATCCGCTGGAACCACATGTCGCTCCTCAGCCGGTTGGTTCGTCGAGCATATCCAGCGCCCGGGCGGCGAGTTCGTCGCTGTAGTCGTGCCATGGGTTGCGAACCTCCGGATCTCGCCGCTCCACCACGAAGTGGCAGTGATCGGCCCCGTGAGGAATGAGTCGATCCACCCATGCGGTCATCGCCGTGTATCCGGCGTCCTCGACGGCGGCCATCATCCCTTCGACGAAGTAGCGCTGCACCCGACAGTCGAAGGCCGTGTAGCGGTCCTGATGGGGACACCACAGGATGTTGAACTCGCACCGGGTGTCGTCGGTCACCCGGGGATCCTCGAGCGAGGCGTAGATCACCGCGTTCATGCCGGTGACGATGAAGGAGGCGAGCGTCATCTCATCGACGTCCTTGGGGAACACCGAATCGGTCAGCAGGCCATCCATCGCCTCGTACCCGGCCCGGTTGATGGCCTCTCGAACCAACTCCTGCCCCTCGCGGCCGTAGCGCGCTTCGACCGCCTTGAGGATGTTGAGCACCCCCGTCGCCTGCATGGTTCCCCACACCAGGAGCATCGCCGGATCGAAGTCGAGACGGCCTTCGATCGCCCGGCGGAAGTGCGCCACTGCTTCCGGGTAGGGAGTCCCCAGTCGCAGACCCTCGGAGCCCGGCTCGATTCTCCGGCCTCCCGCCCAGATCCCCTCGGTCGTCGGATAGATCGGCCCGGGCATGACTTCGCCTCTCCACTCGCCTGCCGCCGACAGTACCCAAGGCGTCCGGGACGCGGCGTGGGCCCGGCCCCCGGGTCGCCGTGGCCCTCGACCTCACCTTCGGCCTGATGCGGACGCTGTGATTCGCCGGTCCCCAAACCCGCCACAATGGGCCCATGACAACCATCACCCGCCGCATTGCAACGGTCGTGGTCGTTGCGGCCCTCGCCGTCGCCGCGTGTGGCGGCGGTGATGACGAGACCGGCGAACCTCATCCCGACGTGACCGTGCCCCGGCTCCCGGCGTCGGTGACGGCCGGTGGCGAGATCTTCGCCGCCCGGTGTACCTCCTGCCACGGGGCCAATCTGGGGGGTGGCATCGGGCCGTCGCTCGCTTCGGTCGGGAACGGCCAGCCGGATGCCTTCTACGTCGATCGAGTCACCAACGGCAAGGGCGGCATGCCCGCTTTCGGCGACGATCTCTCGGAAGGCGAGATCCGGTCGGTGGTCGACTTCATCCGCAGCATCCAGGCGGCGGCGCTCGAGGGCTGAGCCGGTCTCCGGCCGTCGTTTGTCGTCCTGTCGGTCCGGCTGGCACAATCCGAACACGAGAGGGAGGGGAATCAGAATGACTCGCCGTGTCTCAATCGTGCTGGTGGCGCTGGCGCTGACGGCCGCAGCCTGCGGTGGAAGCGCACACTCCGACGTCACCGCCGTCCGCGATCCGGAATCGGTGCTCGCCGGCGCCGACCTCTACGCCGCAAACTGTGCCCAATGCCATGGGGCTGCACTCGAGGGCGGGAGCGCCACCCAGTTGGTGAGCAAAGAGCTCGGTCATCCCGACTCCGACTTCGTCGAGTGGATCAACAACGGCAAAGGGAACATGCCGGCCTTCCCGGACCTGACCGGCGACGAGGTGCAGGCAATCGTCGATTTCGTCCGCAGCGTGCAGGCGGCGGCGCTCGAGGAGTAGGCCTCAGGCAATCACAAACGCCCCGTAGCCGACGACTCGGTCACGGGGCCCGGCGGTGTCTCCCGAGTTGCGGAGATCGAGGCATCGCACCGAAAGGCCGGCCTCGCCGGCGGCGGCGACGACCGCCTGGATGCCGGTGAGTCCGCAGGCCGCCTCGACGCCGAGCGCCTCGGGATCGCCCGCCTCCACGACCGACACCGTCTTCTCGTCGAGCCGACGCGCCGTGGCGTAGGCGTGATAGTGGGACAGGTCGGAGCTGATCACCACGGCGGTGCCGTCGTCCTCGAGGAACGGACCGATGACGGCGGCCGTCTCCTCGAAAGAGACTGCACCCGCCAGCAGGGCGGTCACCGGCATGTCGGCGAAGAGCACTTGGAGGAAGGGAAACTGCACTTCCACCGAGTGCTCGGGTCCGTGCGGGCGAGGATCCACCGACACGATCCGACTCTTCAGAAGCGCCTCCTCGGTCTCCAGGTCTACCGGAAGGTCGCCGAGCGGAGTCCGCAGGAGATCGACGCCCGGCAACACGAGCCCTCGGCAAGGCACGAAGTGTGCCGGTCCCACCACGAGCGCCCGTTCGGCCGGGCCCAGCGCCGCAAAGGCGGTGGCGGCCACCGGCCCCGAGTACACGTACCCGGCATGCGGCACGATGAGACCGGCCGGCGGCGGACCCTCGTAGGGCGGGGCCTGCGACAGGAGCGTCTCGACGTCGCGCCGCAGCCGATCCGGATCGGCCGGGTAGAAGGTCCCGGCCACCGCCGGGTGGCGCACCGAGGCCATGCCCAAGCATGGCAGGCCTGCCGATGGACCGCTCTCGGGACCGCGGCCTGCGGGTCTAACCGTCCCGGGCCGTGCCGGCCGCCTCGTGCCGATCGACCCGGGGGGCATCACCCCACAGCCGTTCCAGGTCGTAGTACCGGCGGGTCTCGTCGTCGAACACGTGGACGATCACATCTCCGTAATCGAGGAGCACCCACGTCGCGTCCTCCATGCCTTCGCGCCGAATGGGGCGGCGGCCGTCGGCCTTGAGCCGGGCTTCGACTTCCTCCGCCAGCGTGAGCACGTGGCGGCGTGAGGTGCCGGTGGCGATCAGGAAGATGTCGGTGATCAGGAGAAGGCGCGAGACGTCGAGCAGCGCGACATCCAGGCCCTTCTTGTCGTCGATGGCGGCGGCCGCTGCAGCCGCCACCGCCGTCGTCTCTTCGTGGATGCTGATGGGGCTCAACCCTCCCCGGCCGGGATGTCGGTCCCGACAATGATACTGACGTCCACCACCAGTGACGGTGCGGTCCCCTCCAGGAGCACCTCACCGGTCCCGAGCACTTCGCGGGCCCGTTGCGCGGCCTGTTCCGCATCGGAACCCTGGGCGATCACGCGAGAGACCGCATGGTCGAATCGATCGGCGTTCCCCGTCTTGATGACGAAGAAACCGGCCCGCACCAGGTCGCCCACGATCACGTCGGTGGATCCGGGCACCCCGTTCCCGTTGAGGATCTCGACCCGGGGCCGACTCCCCCCCACCAAGAGGAGATGACCCAGCACGTCGGGGACGTAGCCGCGCGTCGCCCCCGCCGCCAGTACGAAGGCTTCGTCCTCGATCCCGATCGATACCCGGTCGACCGGTGGAGTGCCCACGTCCGGCCGTTCGACGGTGGCCAGCGTCCGCAAGGCATCGGCCGCCGCCTCCGGGTTGTCGGCGGAAGCGGCCACGCGATCGGCCAGTCCGGGAATCTCGGAGACGGCGACGATCAGTGCCTCCCAGGTGGCTTCCTGGCGCCGAAGGAGATCGAACTGGTCGCCCGTCCCCAGACGAATCAACAGTTGGACGACCAGGTCGGGAGCCAGACGCTGACGACCCTCGGCGATGAGGCGGCGTTCACCGCCCGATTCCTCGATGAGCAACGCCACCGGGACATCGACGACCACGGGATCACCCAAGACGGCTTCGAACTCCCCTGCCCCGACGAAGGCGACCGCGTCGATGCGGATACCCATCTGATTGGCGACCGCCAGGGCCGCCAGATCGGCACCGCCGAATCCCAGCGCCTCGATGAGGGTGAATTCCCCGTAGCCGGGGACCACCGCGAGCAGCGAGCCGGGAAGCATCACCAGCCGCGGTTCGTCGATCGGAGGGATCGAGACGAGCGCCAGTGCAGCCCCCTCGCCGTCCCCGACCACGAGGAGCAGCGACCGGGATTCCCGCAGCGGCACCGGGTCGACCGGGACCGTGGTGGGGGAAGGCTCGGCGTCGGCGAGATCCTGCAGCGTGCCCGACCAGCCCGACCACGCCGACGCGGCGTCGCCCGTCCAATCCCCGAGGCGGGAGGCACCCGAGGCAATCGGGCCTCGGGCCACCCAGAGACCCACGACGAGCCCCGCAAGCACCACCCCGAGCGGCACCCATCTGGAAACCTTGCGCCGCTCCCGGGGGCCCCTCCCGGGATCGGCCAGATTCACGGCGCGGCGGTGGCGTTCACTCCGCATACAGGTGATGGTCCTCGATGTAGGTGAAGACCGGCTCGGGGACCAGGAAGCGGATCCCCAGACCCCGGCGGCGCCGATCCCGCAACATCGTCCCGCTCAGCGACAACTCCGGCGTATCGAGCCAGGCCGGATCCCCCACCGCCGTCTCCACCGCTCGCCGATCGACGCCGGGCCGAGGCATCACGGCGACCCGAACTCGTGTCAATACCTCATCGGGACGGTGCCAGGACCGGATCCCGGCGGCGGCATCCGCCCCGACCACCAGAACGAGCTCCTCTTCCTCGGGGAACGTCGCCAGGGTGTCGACGGTGTAGCTCCAACCCTCCCGTCGTACCTCCCGATCGTCTGCCTCGAAGCCGGGGACTCCCGACACCGCCCGCCGCGTCATCTCCCAACGGTGACGGGGTTCGCTCACGTCGAGGTCCGCCTTCTGCCACGGCGCCCCGGCGGGAATGAAGGTCACGACATCGAGATCGAGTTGGCGAGAAGCGGCATCGGCGGCCACCAGATGCGCCATGTGGGGCGGATCGAAGGTGCCTCCGAGGATGCCGCGTCGCACCCAGAGAGCATAGGCAGCGAGGTCCTCAGGTCGGCAGCAAGAACACCGCTCCCGCCGGGGAGGGAGGACAGGAGAACCTCGGCACGGGATCGACGTACCGCTCGCCGAGACGCAGCGAGACGTGGACGGACGGGTGGGCGCCGTGAAACCCACTGATGCCGATCACCTCACCGGCCTCAACGACGGCGCCCCGATGGATCATCAAGGAAGACAAATAGGAATAGGAGGTCCGCACTCCGCCCCCGTGATCGACCGTGATGCTGAGCCGGCCGGCGATCGCGCCCGAGAAGACGACCGTGCCGGCCCCCGCCCCTCTGACGTTGCTGCCGGGAGGCGCGGCGAGATCGGCGCCCCAATGACCGGCGTAGGCGCCGTTCGGCGCAAAGGGCGCCACGACCGGACCGGGGACCG
The DNA here is from genome assembly GCA_041551965.1 of Acidimicrobiia bacterium. Classification (GTDB taxonomy): domain Bacteria; phylum Actinomycetota; class Acidimicrobiia; order Spongiisociales; family UBA11373; genus JBFELU01. The sequence goes on along the minus strand of JBFELU010000019.1, from coordinate 23,899 downwards.
GGGGCTCCAGGCCGCACACCGGAAGAGTGAGTGCCAGAAGAGCCCACAGCATCGGTCACGACACCGTAGGGATCCCGACGCCCCAGGGGAAGGTGATTCAGCCCGGGGTCGAAGGAAGCGGAGGCGCCGTCGTGGGCTTCGGCGGGATGGCGACCGGGTCTGCCTGCGGCTCCGCACCTTGGACCGGATTCACGGTCGACCCCGGGACCTGGTCGAGGAGAGCCTCGGCGGCCGCGCGGAGGTCGTCGGGCCGGAAGGGCTTGGTGATGAACGCATCGGCCCCGCCCCGGTCCGCTCGCTCCCGAGTCTCCTCCTGGGCATGGGCGGTGAGCACGAGCACCTTCAGATTTCGAGTACGCATGTCGGCGCGGATTCGGTCGAGCACCTGCCACCCGTCCATCCGGGGAAGTCCGACATCGAGGATCAGGAGGTCGGGCGGGTCTTCGAGTGCAGCCTGCAGACCGCTGGGACCGTCGACGCGGGTCTCGACCTCCACTCCTGCCGGCCGCAGACAGACGGAGATGAGCCGCTGGATGACGGCCGAGTCCTCCACCACCAGCACGCGCTTGGCCACGATGATCCCTCTTCCGTTGCGATCGTTTGTTCATCGACCGAACCCGGCCGATTCTTGAGATCAGGCGATGCGACGCACCGGCCGGGTGACCGGAATGGCAATGCGCTCGACGAAGCTCGCCAACTGGCGGAGATTGCGAACCTCGAAGACGCCGTCGCACACGGGCTCGTAGGAGCCGATCACCGAGTCGCCGGTGTCCCAGTACCGGCGTTGCTCCGGGTTGATCCAGAAGAGCGCCCTGGCGGCGGCGGCGGTGCGCCGCAGGGCCGGAACGTTGGCATCGTGGTAGTTGTTCCGGGCGTCGCCGGCGATGATCACCGTCGAGCGGGGCGTGATCACCTCCGGGTAGTCGTCGGCGAAGCGACCGAGAGCGTTCCCGTAGTCGCTGTGCCCGTCGAGCCACACGACCCGGGCCTCGGTGCTGATGCGGCCCAGCGCCTCGCCGAATTCGGTCCCCGGCCCGAAGAAGCCGGTGACCTCGTCGATCGCGTCGATGAAGGCAAAAGCGCGGACCCTGCTGAATTCGGCGGCCATCGAGTAGACGACTTGCAGCGTGAAGCGGGCGAAGGTCGACATCGATCCGCTGATGTCGGCGAGCACCACGATCTCTGGCTTGCCCGGTCTCGGCTTACGGAAACGGGGATCGACGGGGACGCCTCCAGTCGAGAGTGCAGTCCGGATGGTCCGCCGCACATCGAGCCGGCCGACCCGGCCCCGGCGCCGCCGCTGGGCGAGCCGAATCGCAAGCTTCCGGGTGAGGGGATGGATGATCCGCTCGATCTCCGCCAACTCCTGCCGGGTGGCGGTGGTGAGGTCGACGTCCTCGAGCAACGGCCGGCGCAGGGTCCGGGCCACCGCCCGCGGACCTCGATCGGCTACCAGCCGGCGACGAATCTCGCTGCGGAGTTCTTCGCGGAACTCCTCGAGTCGAGTGCTGAGCTCCTCACGGAGCAAGCGTTCCTCCAGTGCCGTGAGCGCCTGCTCCCCCCGGCTCATCTCGAGGAGTTGGGCCTCGAGCTCTTCGAGGTTCAACTCCCGCAGGATGCGGTAGAGGTAGTAGGCACCCCCCACCGGGCGGCCCGGTTCCATCCCCGACAGGTGCCGGACCGCATGGCGCACCACCGCCATCAGCAGGGGCCGATCCTCGTCCCGGAGCGCCGCAAAGAGGGCCCGGATCAGGGCATCGGCATCGAAATCGCCGCCCGATCCAGCACCGGTCGACTGAATGACGGCTCGATCCGCTGCTTCGCGTCGCTCCTCGAGTTCGGGCGAAGGGGTCCGCAGACCGAAGAAGATCTCGAACGCCGTCTCGAAGGCGTCGGCGTGGCGGGCATGCTTGACCAGGGTCGCTCCCAGGGTGGCTTTCACCTGCGCTCGATCACTCAGATCGACGTGCTTCAGCGCCGAGGCGGCATCGATCGCTTCGACCATCGAGACCGGGATCCCCACGGCCCGCAACTCCTCGATGAAGCCGGTGAGCAGCCCGGTCACCGACACGTCAGGCCTCCAGCCGACCCTCGGTGAGGTCCTCGGCGACCTTGTCGATGTCGGGCTGGTACTTGAGCACCACGTGAAGCGTCTCGGCGGCCACGTCGGCGTCGATCTCATCGAGGCCCAAGGCGAGCAACGTCCTCGCCCAGTCGATCGATTCGCTCACCGACGGAGGCTTGCGCAGGGGGAATGCTCGGATGCTCCGCACCAACCGGGCCACCTGATCCGCGATCGCCTCGGAGAGATCGGGGACCCGGGTGAGGAGGATCTCCCGTTCCCGTTCCAGCGTCGGGTAACCGATGTGGAGGAAGAGGCAGCGGCGTTTCAGGGCCTCCGACAACTCCCTGGTGTTGTTCGACGTCAACACCACCAGGGGGCGGGAAGCGGCGTGGATCGTGCCGAGCTCGGGGATCGACACCTGGAAGTCGCTGAGCACCTCCAGCAGGAGGGCCTCCGTCTCGACCTCGACCCGATCGACCTCATCGATCAGCAGCACGACCGGCTCGAGCGACCGAATCGCTTCGAGCAGCGGACGGGTCAGCAGGAACTCCTCGGTGAAGATGTCAGACTCCAGCTCCGACCACTCTCGACCCTGGTCGGCCTGGAGTCGCAGGAGCTGCTTGCGGTAGTTCCATTCGTAGAGCGCCTTGGCCTCATCGAGACCCTCGTAGCACTGGAGCCTGATGAGCCGTCGCCGGTGGATGGCGGCCAAGCTCTTGGCGAGCTCAGTTTTGCCGACACCGGCCGGACCCTCGACGAGGATCGGCTTCTCGAGGCGGTCGGCCAGGAACACCACCTGGGCGATCCGAACGTCGGGGAGATAGCCCTCCGCCTTGAGGGCATCGGCAACCTCAGCCGGTGAGGCCAGGCTCACGTCCGCCGCCGGATGAGGGCGCTCATGGCGGCGAGTGTAGGGGGCCGACGCGAGGAGCCCTAGACATGGAGCTCGAGTACGTCGCCGTCGACGATCCGGTGGTCCCGACCGACCTGTTGTCCGTCAAAGGAGTCCTTCCCCCAGATCCGAGCGAATCTGAGCGACCCGGCAATTTCCCGATGCACTTGTTCCGCCACGTCCTGGACCGTCTGACCGGCCCGGAGGGTGAAGGGCCGGTCCATGTCGGGCGGCTTGCCCGGGACCTTGGTATACACCCGGACCACGCCGAGCCGTTGGAACAGCCAGGAGCCGATGGCGCCCAGGCCGGCCCCGGTTGTCGTGGAGGCGCACAGCGCAGGAAAGGCGTAGCCGGTGAGGTCGCGGAGTACCGCCAGTTCGCCTTCCGGATCCTCGAGCCGATCGGTCTTGTGGACCAGCAGCGCCGCCGGCAGATAGGTCGTGAAGGGATCGCCCTCGCCGAGCGGCTCGCCTCCATCGGCCGGCCACCCCTCGACGAGCACCACCTTGCGCTCGGCGAGCAGGGCGACGGCCTCGACCGCCTGCTCCACACAACCAGGTTCGGCCAGGTCGAGGACGAAGAGACACCCGTCGGCCGCCTGCACGGCATTGCCGATCCACGGGATCGGGTGCCGGGGTGACACCGACGGAAGATCGATGAGTTGAATCGCAATGTCGTCGACCGGCAGCATCCCCGGCTGGGGGTACTGGGTCAAGAACGGGTAGGGGCCCTCCTGGGCGTGAGATCCGGTGAGGCGGGTATGGAGCGCCGACTTCCCGGTGTTGGGCGGACCCAGCAACACCACCTGGCCGGCGCCTTCAGGGCGGATGAAAGTCGGTGGTCCGCCCCGGGCGCCCGTCTTCCGCTGGGCCGACAACTCGGCGGTGAGCTCTTTGAGGCGGGTCTTGATGTCTGCCTGGAGGTGATCGGTGCCCTTGTGCTTGGGGATTGCCCTCAGCATCTCGCGCAACAGGTCGAGACGCTCCTGAGGATCCCGGGCCCGGCGATAGGCCGCTTCTGCGGTCTTGTACTCGGGCGACAGATTGGCCGGCATCGCCACCCATGATCGTCGATCAAGCCGACACGGGGCACAGGGAAGAGCCCGGAGGGGCCCGGAGCCGGGCCGGAGGTGAGCTCGGACTCATACAGGGGTTCCTGGAAGAGATGGTCGGCAGATCCTCCCCGGAACTCGAGCCCAACCTGCGGTGGGCGGTTACGATGCCGCCCACACAGGAGGGATACGCGTTGCGCAGAATCGCCTTGACCCTGGCGCTCGTGCTCGTCGCCGCCGGCTGCGGCGGTGACGACGATGTCGCCGACACCACCACGGCCCCGGTCACCACCGAGGCCGCGACCACCACGACGACGGCACCCCCGGAGACGACGACCACCACGGCGCCACCGGAGACCACAGAAGCCGCCTCGGCCGATCCCTACTCGGCGTGGATCGATGTGTTCGCGGTGCCGGGGAACTGTGTGACGATCACCTACAACGCCGCCGGGGACGATGCGGACTACGCCGTGGCCCCCGACGTGGTGGACTGCGACGAACCCCACGGTCACCAGGTGTATTTCGTCGGCGAATACCCCTCCGACGCCTCCGAGCCCTACCCCGACTTCGACACGCTGGCCGAGGTCGTCTTCGATGAGAACTGCGCCGAGCCTCTCGTCGACACGGCAGGAGCCGACTACGAGACGATCACCCTCGACATCTGGGGCTTCTGGCCCACAGAATCCGCTTGGGACACGGGTGAGCGAACATTCGCATGTTCGGTTGCGAACGTGGACGACGCCGCCGACGATGACATGCGCCTCGTCGGTGCGCTGAGCCCGGCCGGACTCGTCCTGCCCAATCACCTCATGGTGGTGGTCGCCGAATTCGAGGAGAGCGACCTGTGGCTCTACACCTTCGGTCCCGAAGGTGAGGTGCTCGAAATCGTCAACATCACCGGCGACGGAGCAGATTTCTCCAAGCGGCGCACGCCCCCGTCGTGGTCACCGGACCTCACCAAGATCGTCTACGCCGCCGAGCACTCCGATGGCAACGGCGACTTGTTCCTCGTCGACCTGGCCACCGGCGAGAAGACCCAGTTGACCGACAATCCCGCCAACGACGGTGGGCCCACCTTCTCGCCCGACGGGACCAAGATCCTCTTCTCGTCCGACCGCAACGGCTCCGAACTGGACCTGTTCGTCATGGACGTCGACGGCTCCAACGTGGTCCAACTCACCGACAACCCGGACCGGGAGTCCTCGGGTGACTGGTCCCCCGACGGGAGTCAGATCGTCTATCGGCAGCGGACCGACGGCCAGAGCGATATCTGGATCATGAATGCCGACGGCACCGACCAGCGGTACTTCCGAGGTGGAGCCGGCAACGAGTACGACCCCGACTGGTCGCCCGACGGGAACCGGATTCTCTATATCACCGACGACACCGCCAACGGCGCATTCGACATCATGGTGGCGCCGGTCGACGGTGACGGAGCCACCAACCTGACCGATCACCCGGCCTCGGACGAGTATCCGGAGTGGAGCCCGGACGGCGAGTACGTGATCTTCAATTCGGACCGCCACGGCTATCAGGGGCTGTTCATCATGCGGGCCGACGGCTCTGATCAATCGGCGCTCGTGTGGAGCTACCCCGTGGGTTACGCCCAGGTGGTGCTGTCGGCCTCCTAGGCCGGGGAATCGGCGGCGAACCCGGCGGGTCCGCCCGGGCGGCGAGGTGCTCCTGCGCCCCGGGCCGATCGGCGACGGCTCCGTAGGCAGCGACGCGGACGGGGCGGCAGGCCGGCGGGCGGTCGGTGACCCGCCTCACCGACGACCCTGCGCCGCCGATCCACCATCATGGGCCCCGTGACGATCGACGATCTCCGGGCCCGGGCCCGGGACCTCCCCTCTCGCGAGCGGCAGCGTTTCCGGCGCCGGTTGGCCGGCGCCGAGCGGATCGCCGCCCCGGAGAGGCGTGAGGCCGTCGTGGCCTCCATCGCCGCCGACCTGCAGATCGCCGAGGAGCGGCTGGCCGCGCGGCGTCGCTCCGCCCCAGACCGCTTCTCCTACCCCGAGGACCTCCCCATCACCGCCCATCGGGAGGAGCTGCTGAGCACCATCGAAGGCAATCGAGTCGTCATCGTCGCCGGGGAGACCGGGTCGGGAAAGAGCACCCAGTTGCCCAAGATGTGCCTGGAGCTGGGTCGCGGTGTCGACGGCATGATCGGTCACACCCAGCCCCGCCGGATCGCCGCCCGATCCATCGCCGAGCGGGTCGCCGAGGAGCTCGGTGGCCCCGTCGGCACGACCGTGGGCTACACCGTCCGCTTTGCGGATCACGTGGGTCCCGACACCCTGGTCAAAGTCATGACGGACGGGATCTTGCTGGCCGAGATCCACCGCGATCGGCGGCTCGCCGCCTACGACACGATCATCCTCGACGAGGCTCACGAACGGAGCCTCAACATCGACTTCCTGCTCGGCTACCTCACGACGCTTCTCGATCGTCGCCGGGACCTGAAGCTGATCGTGACCTCGGCCACGATCGACACCGATCGGTTCCGGCACCACTTCGGCGGCGCTCCCGTCGTCGAGGTCTCCGGCCGGACCTACCCCGTCGAGATCCGCTACCGGCCCCTCGACGACCCCGAGATCGGGCCCCGCGACCAGCCCCAGGCGATCGGGGACGCCGTGCTGGAACTGGCCGGCGAGGGTCGGGGCGACGTCCTCGTGTTCTGTGCCGGGGAGCGGGAGATACGCGACGCCGCCGAGGCGATCGGCAAGCTCGAGCTCCCCCACACCGAGATCCTCCCGCTGTTCGGACGCCTGTCGGCCGCCGAGCAGCACCGGGTCTTCCAGCCCCACACGGGGCGCCGGATCGTGGTCGCCACCAATGTGGCGGAGACGTCACTCACCGTCCCCGGCATCCGCTACGTCGTGGACGCCGGCACCGCCCGCATCTCCCGCTACAGCCGCCGCACCAAGGTCCAGCGGCTACCCATCGAGGCCGTCTCCCAGGCCTCCGCCGATCAGCGGGCCGGACGATGCGGCCGCCTGGGCCCGGGGATCTGCATACGTCTCTACGACGAGGACGACTACGCCCGCCGCCCCGCCTTCACCGAACCGGAGATCCTCAGGACCAATCTCGCCTCGGTGATCCTGCAGATGGCGGCCCTCGACCTGGGGGAAGTGGAGTCGTTCCCGTTCCTCGATCCCCCCGACTCTCGGGCGATTCGCGACGGCATCGCCTTGCTGCACGAGTTGGGTGCCATCGACCCGGACCACGAGGGCACCCCCCGACAGCTCACCGATCTGGGACGCCGGCTGGCTCGCATCCCGCTCGACCCTCGCATCGGTCGGATGGTTCTGGCCGGCGACGCCGGAGGGTGTCTCTCGGAAGTGCTCATCATCGCTGCGGCGCTCACGATTCCCGATCCCCGGGACCGGCCGCTGGACAAGGAAGCCCAGGCCGACCAGCTGCATGCTCGCTTCCGGGACCCCACGTCGGATCTGATGGGGTGGCTCAACCTCTGGTCGTACATCCGCGGCGAGCGCCGAGAACGAACCTCGGGCCAGTTTCGCAAGATGTGCCGGGAGGAGTTCCTCAACTACCGGCGACTGCGCGAGTGGCAGGACCTCCACGCCCAGCTCCGAGAGATCGTGGACGAGCTCGGGATGATCCCGAACCGCCGACCCGCCGAGCCGGACCAGATCCACCGGGCCCTGCTGACCGGGCTGCTCTCGCACGTCGGACACAAGGACCCCGAGGGGTTCGAGTACCGGGGGGCACGCGGGGCCCGCTTCTCCATCGCCCCGGGATCGGCTCTGTTCAAGAAGTCTCCTCCCTGGATCATGGCGGCCGACCTGGTCGAGACCACTCGCACCTGGGCCCGGGGGGTCGCTCCGGTGCCGGTGGCATGGATCGAAGACCTCGGCGCCCACCTGTTGCAGCGCAGCTACGGCGACCCCCGCTGGGATCGCGAGCTCGGCGCGGCGGTGGCCGACGAAACGGTCAGCCTGTACGGGGTCCCGCTGGTCACCGGTCGCACCGTTCTCTACGGCCGTATCGATCCCGCTGCGGCCCGTGAGCTTCTCATCCGCCACGCCCTCATCGCCGGTGAATGGGAAGCCCCCTGGGGCTTCGTCGAGCGCAACCGATCCGCCATTGCCGAGGTCCTGGACCTCGAAGCGAGGGAACGCCGCACCGACATCCTGATCGACGACGACACCCTCGCCGCCTTCTTCGACCGGAAGCTCCCCTTGGAGATCTCTTCCGTGGCCTCCTTCGATCACTGGTGGAAGGAAGCCCGGGGGCAAGACCCCCACCTCCTCGATCTCGGCGTCGGCGACCTGATCGACCCGAGGGCGGCTCCCTCCGACCCCGAGGCCTTCCCCGAAGTGTGGCGGCACGGCGACCTGGCGTTCCCCGTCGACTACGAGTTCGATCCGCACAGCCCCACCGACGGGGTCACCATCGACGTCCCCCTCGCCGACGTACCCCGCATCGATCCGACCGTTTTCGAGTGGAACGTCCCGGGGAGGCGGGCCGAGCTGATCGAGGCGATGGTGCGAGCTCTCCCCAAGCAGATCCGCCGCCGTTTCGTGCCGATCGCCGACACCGTGGCGGCGGTTCAGGACGCCCTCGACCCCGCCAAGGACGACCTCGTTCACGGGTTGCGGCGCGAGTTGAGCCGGCTCGGTGGCATCGTCGTACCTCCGGAGGCCCTCGACCGCGATGCCATTCCCCCCCATCTCCGGCCCCGCTTCCGGGTGATCGCCGACGACGGCTCGGTGGTGGCCGAGAGCGACGACCTGGCCGCGCTCAAGGCCGAGACGGCCGACATGATCCGATCCACGATCGCCGCCGGACGACACCCCCTGGAACAGAGCGGGCTGACGGCCTGGAGCATCGGGGAGCTCCCCCGTACCGTCGAGGTCGGGCCGGCGGGCGAAGAGGTCGCCGCATACCCGGCCCTGATCGACGACGGCGAAACCGTCTCGGTTCGCCTGCTGGCCACGCCCGCCGAGCAGGAGGCCGAGATGCGGCTCGGGGTTGCCCGACTCCTCCTGTTGAGCCTGCCCCAGCCGGCCGGACCGCTCCGCTCCATGCTCGACTCCGAAGCCCGTCAGGCCCTCGGGGCGGGGCCCTACGAGTCGGCATCCGAGTGGATCGATGACTGCCTCATGGCGGCCGCAGTCCACCTGGTCGATGAGGCGGGCGGGCCCCCCTGGGACGGCAGGGGATTCGATCGATTGCGGGCCCTCGCCCGAGACGAGCTGCCGGCCTCCGTGATGACCGTCGGCTCCGAGTCGCTGGCAGCGCTGCACGCCCTCACCGCCACCGAGCACCTGCTCGGGCCGATCGCCGACCGGCACCCCGACGTCGTGGATGACGTGGTGGCCCAGGCCAATCGTCTCGTCTATCCCGGGTTCCTCACCGGGGTCGGCGCATCCCGGGTCGCCGATGTGCACCGTTACCTCGAAGCCATGGTGCGACGCGTTGAGCGGCTCCCCGAGCACCCGGAAAGGGATGCGGAGATGATGGCCCGGGTACGGCGGCTGGAGGAAGAGCACGACCGGCTCGTCGAGACGCTGCCTACCACGCCGGAGTTGATCGAGGTGGCCTGGATGCTCGAGGAACTACGGGTCAGCTTCTTCGCTCAACAGCTGGGCACGCGGGGCAAGGTGAGCGAGGCTCGCATCGAGCGGGCCCTGGCCGACCTCCTCGCCTAGCCCACCGCAGCGGGAATCGGTGGCCTCGTCTTCGGGAGTCCGATCCACCTCGGCGCCCGGAGCATGCAGCCCTCGCACGAGGGCTCGTTCTTCGTGATCATGTTCCGCTCTTCCTCCGGTACCACCATGCGATAGGCGGCGATCTCGATCGCCCCGCAGACCAGGAAGACCCAGGAGGTCGCGGATCACACGGGGCCCCCGGTCGGGTCGGCAGCCCTTCGGGACCCCTGTCGCTATCTTCTCCTTATTACCTTCTCGTTCCGGGGGGCGGTGCAGAAGCCGGAATCGGGCAAGTCCGGCCGCCTGCGGTGAGCCCAGCGAGGCCGGATGTGCTGATCGCCTCTGGTGGGCGCCCCGGGTGTTCCGATGGTGTTGTGTTGGCCGACAGGCAAAGGAGCCCCATGCGCCGCCGCCTGATCCGATTCGGATCGCTGATGACTCCACTCGTGCTTGCGGCTGCATCGACCTCATGCGGTGATGGCGGCGAGCGGGCAGCCTCCACTCAGCCTCCGGCTACGACCACCATTCAGCCGCCGGCTACGACCACGACTCTGCCGCCGGCACTGCCGTTCGGCGATGAGCTTCAGACCATCGTTGACGACGCCGTTGAGCCGGACGATGCGATCGGATTCTCGCTGGCCGTCATGGTGCCCGGCTACGAAACGTGGGTGGGCGTTGCGGGCGAGGCAGAGCCGGGTGTGCCTCTTGCCAGCGACATGTCCTTCAGTGGCGGGAGTATCGCCAAGAACTTCATCGCGGCGCTGGTCCTGCAGTTGGCCGAGGAGGGCAAGCTCTCACTCGACGATCGGCTCGCTGATTGGCTACCCGACTACCTCCACGTCGATGGGGCCATCACAATCCGCCAGTTGCTCAATCACACGGGCGGTGTCTTCACGATCAACCACCATCCCGACTTCTGGTCGACCGTGTTCACAGAGGTAGATCGGGAATGGACCGATGTTGAGCTGTTTTCGCTCTTCCTGGCGGAGCCGTACTTCTCCCCCGGCGCCTCATGGCACTACTCGAACACGGGCTACATTCTGCTTGGGCAGATCATCGAGGCATCGACCGGATCGACGGTGTCCGCCGAGCTGCGAGATCGCTTCTTCGAGCCGCTGCACCTGGACACGGCGTTCTACTACTTCGAGGAAGCGGCTCCGGGCAGCGTGGTCGAGGGCTGGTTTGACATCAGCCGCTACGCGCCCGACGCCGATCCGGCTCCCGGGGTTCTCGAGCCGTACTCGGAGTTCCCCTGGACCCGCACCATGCCGGAGGCGGGCGGTGTCTTTGCCAGTCCCGAGGATCTGGCCGCGTGGGCTCGTGCCCTGTTCCACGACCGGAGCGTGCTGGGTCCCGAATCGATGGACGAGATGCTCGATTTCGTGCCGATGAGTCCGGAGGCTGAAGAGTCGGCACTCGTGGCTGGCTACGGTCTGGGGGCAATCACCTATCAACCGGAGCTGTTCGGAGGGGTCCAGGTGATAGGCCACTCGGGGGGTGACCCGTTCTACTCAGCCGCATCGGTCTACCTACCCGAGTACGGAGTGGCCATTGGGGCGGCGGAGAACATCGAAACCGAGGATGCGTTCGGCATGGCGATGATGCAAGTGGTCGACATCATCACTCGTCATGTGGAGCCCATCCCTTAGCGTCGCCTCGCTGATGTGGCCGTTCCGCTGCGCGACATGGCACGGCACCCCCACCGGACCCTCGGGACCCCTCTCAAACTTCACCGAGACGCCCTTCCGGCTGACAGACCTCCTGGTGAGGTGACACTGGCCGAGGGGGCAACACGTCTCTGCCTACGCCTCAAGAGTCGCGAGGTGCTCGTCCAGCGCTCCGCGCCGTTTCAGCCGTAGGACAGAAACACGAGTGGATGCCCAACCGTGATTTGCGTGTGCCTGCGATTCACTGCGATGGGACGGAACCGCATTGGAGGACGCCTCGACCTACTCGAACTCGACGAGCTCACTCGGGAGCAAGGAGACCCAGAGCCTGCCAGGAGGCACGGTGGCGGCATTGCCGAGCACATCGAAGAATCGGAACGGCTCTCGTTCGCTGTCACGCTCCCAGGTGCCCTCCCAGCCACCCCCCTTCGCGAAGACCCAGACCCGCCCCGACCCGACCGTGTCGATAGCCGGCACAGGGGTCCGGGACCCCGAAGCGTTCACCGGGGCATGGGCGATGTAGAAGCGCCCGGAGATCACGATGAGGACTTCGGCGTCGATCCTGCCCCGCTCCCCCTCCTCGTCCAACCACTCCTGATAGTCATCGCGGACCCAACGTTCGTACGTCCGCGTATCCGAGTTGTAGCGCCACTCGACGTCGTTGACTCCCTGCCCCCAGGTGAGGGTGACATTCTGCGCGGGATGCTGCGGGAGCGGCGGATCGCCGAAAGGGAGCCACGGAGTCGGCGCCTCATCGGGGAATCCCCGGTCGTCGGCGAACTCACGGAAGTCGAACGTCGAGCCGTAGACGTTGTTGGGCAGGCTTCGTTCAGGGATCCGATACATGATCGAGGGGTAGAACGTCACTCGCGGAATGTCGCGCTCGATGGCCATACCCGTGACCCACGGCTGGGCGCCGGTGTTCACCATGGTGCCGTTGACAGCGGCAGCGATCTGCAGATCTGCAGGTCGCAGGGATCGGATGGGACCGAGGTACTCGGCATCCGAGTAGTGAAACATGGCGATGAAACGCGTCGTGCCGTGAACCACCAGCAGTTCGACCATCGCGTCTGCGAGTTGGATACCGGACTGCGGCTGGGCGGGCACCGCGTTGTCGATCTTGACCATGAGCACTCGGCGATCGAACAGCTCCTGGTCGTAGACCGGCAGGCCGTTGACGCTGGAGTAGCCCACCGGAGGAATGGTGGTCGTGGTGGTGGTCGTGGTGGTGGTCGTGGTGGTGGTCGTCGTCGTGGTGGTCGTCGTCGTGGTGGTCGGGGTCGTCGCAACGGTCGTGGCCATCGTCGAGGTGGTGGTGGCAGTCCCCGTCGATGAGCAGGCCACGACGGTCAGGGTCAGGGCAATCGGGAGCAGGACACGTCTACCCAATGTCACGGAGCTCGCGGTTGCAGGTCGATCGACGAGTGCGCTGCCCGTCGTGGGCGGTGATTTCCCGACGCCGGCTACCCGTGGCCACGCCATCACTATGGAGCAAGATCGGGATCGAGTTCGGACATGGCGGGAACACTAGAGACCGACGCTCGCTCGCCGGTCGTTCATCGCCAAGGCGTGGGGGCGTTGGGTCGGGTGCCGTAATCGTCCTTCACTACATGACCCCTCCAGACGAGGTGTGTGCTCAGGCCGCGCTGCCCCACGAGCTCGAGGGCCCAGGGGTGGCTCTTGTGCCCGACACCGGCACAACCTATTGTTAACCGTAGGGTTAACTATGGCTATCACCCGGGATCTCAGCTCCGTCTTCGAGGCGCTCGCCAACCACCATCGGCGGGAGATCGTCCACGCGCTGGGTCTGCAGCCTCGGGCGATCAGCCAGTTGGCCTCACAGCGAGGTCTCTCGCTTCCCGCCATCCACAAGCACATCCGGGTGCTGGAGGATGCGAAGTTGGTGACAAGGAAGAAGATCGGACGAACCAACTTCCTGGCTCTCAATCGGGCACCGTTGCGGGGACTCCAGGCTTGGGTGGAAGAGTTCCACCCCTACTGGGGTGATGAACGGGAGACGCTGGACAACTACGCCCGGCACGTGGGCGCAACACCCGACGAGGAGAGGCAACCGTGAAGAAGTTCGTGATCCTGCACCAGGGATACGTGACGCCGACCGAGGAGATCAAGAATGCCTGGATGGGCTGGTTCGCGGCGATCGGCGACAGCATCGTCGACAGCGGGAACCCCTTCAGTGTGGGACGAGAGCTCACCAAGGACGGTTGGCGTGAACTGCCTCTCGGAATCGATTCCTACACCGGTTACACGATCGTCGAAGCCGAGGACATGGATGCAGCCGCCAACCTGCTCGACCACTACCCGATGATCACCGGCGCCCGCATCTACGAGGCATCACCCATGTAGGCACCGACATCGTTGCCTCGGAGGCTCGTCGCTCCTGTGGCGGGCCTCCGGCGCGAGAGACCGGTGCCCCCACAACCGGCCGGATCGCAACGCGGGACCGTGCGCCGGTCACCACCGGATTCCGGCCAGCAGCTGATCCATGAGCCGTTCCTCGATCGGTCGGATCTGCTCGAGCTCCTCGAGATGCTCGTCGATGAATCGGGACTCGTAGGCCCGCCGTAGCTCTTCGCGGACCTCGTCGAACTCGCCCCGGCACGAAGCGTCGGCTTCGGCAATGGCCATCTCCTCGTCCGCAAAGGGCTGGAGATCGGCCTCCGTGAGCACGCCCTCCCACAAAGCGGGGGAGCCACCGAGCTCGTCGAACTCGCCGAACCGCTCCCCCAGGTATGCCTCGACATCGCCCTCGCTGGCGAAGTCGTAGCCACGCTCGGCCATGCACGCGGACCAGACCATCTCCGCCTCGGCCAGACGGGGATCGCGCTCCAACTCCTGGTGCACTGCGTCGAGCTCGTCGTTCAGCGGGCTCCACGCCTCGTCGACCAGCAGCGGAAGCTCCGGACTCCCCCCGATCAGCGCCGACTCCGCGTCGTCCTCGCAGCCCCACATGACGGTCATGTAGTCGACCCCTTCGGGGGCGTTCTGGGCGTGGATCGCCTCGTTCGGGTTCCCGATCTCATCGGGATGCCCCATCTCGAACCGGTACTGCTCGAGCATCAGGGCGAACACGCCGTAGCCGTGGAGGAGCAGGGACTCCGCAGGAGGAAGCTCATCCAGATCGAGCGCATCAGGAGGTATCCACGGGGTGTAGTCGAGACCGTGATCCGCCATGCACTCGACGGTCATCTCACCCACCCGAGCCATAAGGTCGGCATGGGCCCGATCCGCGGCTGCCTGATCGAAGTCGGCCCAGCCCATGAACTCGTCGAGTGTCTGGGAACTCGGTCCCGTGGTCGGGAGCACGTCTGCCGACCCGCAGGAGGTGCCGATGAGAAGAACGGCGACGGCGATCACCGGCGTCGGGACTCGGCGCATCATGTGCACCTCCCTCCATCTTCCTCCACCATACGGCGGCTCCACGACGGGTGAGCACGACCGGCCTCGGCATTGCCCGCCGGCCGGAAATGAAAGGACGAATTGGCGGGAATCCGGGCCGCTGCATTGCGCAGCAGGAGGCCCTCTCAGGATGTGGGGATCAGTCGGGAGTCTCGGACTCGGCCTCTTCGTCCTGGAACTCGAAGACGATGTCGCCGATCTGCACCTCGTCGCCGCCACGGGCACCGAGGCGGCGCAACGCGTCGTCGACCCCCGCTCTCGCCAGGCGTCGGGCGGCGAAGTCGGCCGCCTCGGGACGGGTGAGATCGTCCAGAGCGACCGCCCGTTCGGCGACCTTCCCGGTCACCACCCAGCGGTCCTCCTCCCGGTGGATCTCGAAGGTCGGCGGGATCGGCCGATGCAAGACGTACCCGGCGCGCTCGGGGGCCTCACGCTCGGCGAGATCCACCGCGTCGGCGACGGCATGCATCAGCTCATCGATCCCGACCCCGGTCACCGCCGAGATCAGATGGACCTCTCCCCCCACCTCCAAAGCCGCATCTTCGGCGTCGGGGAGGTCCACCTTGTTCACCGCCACCACCGTGGGGCGCGCCGCCAACTCCGGGCTGTGACGGCGCAACTCGTCGATGAGGATGCGGTGCTGCTCGTGGACGCCGAGCCCCTGCAACGGCGACGGGTCGAGGAGGATGAGCAAGGCCCGAGCTCGTTCCGCGTGACGCAGGAACGCGTGGCCGAGGCCCTTCCCCTCGGCGGCCCCCTCGATCAATCC
Organism: Acidimicrobiia bacterium; assembly: GCA_041551965.1. Classification (GTDB taxonomy): domain Bacteria; phylum Actinomycetota; class Acidimicrobiia; order Spongiisociales; family UBA11373; genus JBFELU01. The sequence goes on along the minus strand of JBFELU010000019.1, from coordinate 8,362 downwards.
GGGGATGTCGGCGATCACGAACTCGCGATCGGCGATCGCCACCACGCCGAGGTTCGGTTCGAGCGTCGTGAACGGGTAGTCGGCGATCTTGGGTCGGGCCGCCGAGACCCGTGAGATGAGGGTGCTCTTGCCGGCATTGGGAAAGCCGATGATGGCCGCATCCGCCACCAGCTTGAGCTCGAGGGCGAACCAGGCCTCGTCCCCGTACTCCCCCTGCTCGGCAAAGGAAGGCGCCAGATGCCGCCGGTTCACAAAGGCCGCGTTGCCCCGTCCCCCGCGGCCGCCTTGCAGCAGGGTGACCTGCTGACCCTCCCCGGCGAGATCGGCCAGCATCGTGCCCCCTTCATCCCGGATGACCGTGCCGATGGGAACCTTGAGCACGAGGTCGGCACCCCGGCGACCGTGGCGGAGATCGCCGCTGCCGTGCGTACCCGATCCGGCCCGGCGGTGGGGCTTTCGCTTGAACTCGAGCAGCGTGGCGACTGAGGCGCTCGCCTCGGCGATGACGTCGCCGCCGGGACCTCCGTTGCCGCCTTCCGGCTTCCCGCGCGGCTTGCCGCGGATCCGTCGGAAGGAGACCACACCGGCGCCACCATCGCCGGCGCGCACTTGAATCTTCGCTTCGTCGACGAACACAACGACGCGAAGGTCGTCAGTCGCCGAGAAGAACGCTGACCTGACGCCGACCCCGGCGCTTGCCGTACGAGACCGTGCCGGCCACCGTGGCGAACAGCGTGTCGTCGCCGCCCCGGCCGACGTTCTCACCCGGATGGATCCGGGTGCCGCGCTGACGCACGAGGATGGCGCCGGCCTGAACGCGCTGGCCGTCGAAAACCTTGGGGCCGAGCCGCTTGGCAGCCGAGTCCCGGCCGTTGCGGGTCGATCCGCCGCCCTTGGTCTTGGACATGGATCAATCCTCCTTCGCTGTGGCCGACTTGGAGCTCGAGGCCTTCGCCGCCGGCTTCTCTTCTCCGGCTGTGTCGGCCGCCTCGGCATCCTCGGCCTTCTTGCGAGGAGCGCGTGGCGGCTGGATCTTGGTCACCTCGATCGTCGTGTACCGCTGGCGATGGCCCTGGCGACGCCGGTATCCGGTCTTCGCCTTGTACTTGAAGATGTCGACCTTGTCGCCTGCCGACTCGCCGACGACCTTCGCCTTCACCTTGGCGGTCTTCAATTGCTCCCGCCCCGAGTACACCTTGCCCTTGCCGTCGACCACCAGCAGGGGCGTGAATTCGATGTCGCCCTCGGCGCGCAAGATTTCGACGTCGATGACGTCGCCTTCGCGCACCTTGGCCTGCTTGCCGCCTATGCGGATGATCGCGTACATGTCACGAGGTCCTTGCGGGGGAACGGCGCGTCATCATAGCCGCTGTCTCGCCTATGAGGCCTCAGCCTCGACCTCGGGCATGGCGCTGCCGGCCGTGGCGGCCTCCTCGTAGAGGACTACTCCCCTGCCCCCACACTGCTCACAGACGTGGGAGAAGGTCTCGAGCAGGCCCTCCGACACGTTCTTGCGGGTCATCTCCACCAGGCCCAGATTGGAGACCTCGAACACCTGGGTTCGGGTCTTGTCTTTCGCCAGCTCCTCACGGAGCCGCAGCAGCACCGCTTCGCGATTGCGAGTGACTTCCATGTCGATGAAGTCGATGACGATGATTCCCCCGATGTCCCGCAATCGCAGCTGGCGGGCGATCTCGGCGGCGGACTCGAGGTTGTTCTGGAGCACGGTCTCCTCGAGATTCGAGTGCCCGACGAACCGACCCGTGTTCACGTCGATCACGGTGAGAGCCTCGGTGCGGTCGATCACGATGTGGCCGCCCGAGGGGAGCCACACCTTGCGATCGAGGGCCTTTCGCAGTTGGTCCTCGACGTGATACCGCTCGAACAGGGGGATGTCGTCCCCGTCGTACATCTTCAGCTTGGGGAGCAACTCCGGGTCGGTTGCCTGGAGGTACTCGACGACGGTCTCATAGATGGCGGGATCGTCGACCACCAGTCTGCGGAAGTCCCGTGTGAAGTGCTCCCGAATGACCCTGATCGCCAGGGGCGGCTCGCCGTAGAGCTGGCGGGGCGCCCCACCCTTGGGGGTCTCGATTTCGATCTTCCGCCACACCTCCATGAGGCGGTCGATGTCGGCCTTGATCTCGTCCCGAGTCGCGTCGGCGGCGGCCGTCCGGACGATCAACCCGAATCCCTTTGGCTTGAGGCCCGAAACGATGTCCCGGAGACGGTCGCGCTCCTCGTCGGGCAAGCGGCGGCTGATCCCCCCGATCTCGGAGCGGGGCGCCAGCACCAGGTAGCGGCCCGGGAGGCTTATCTGATTGGTGAGCCGGGCGCCCTTGTGACCCATGGCGTCCTTGACGACCCCGACCAGCACCTCGTCACCGACCTTGAGTGCCTTCTCGATGCGGGGACGGCGTCCCCCGTTCTCGGAGCCGTCGACCATGAGGTCACCGGCGTAGAGGACGCCGTTCTTGGCTTCGCCGAAGTCCACGAAAGCGGCCTCCATACCCGGCAGGACGTTGCGAACCTTGCCGAGATAGATGTTGCCGACCAGCGAGGTCCGCCCCTCCCGGGCAACGTAGTGCTCGACCAGCAGAGCCCCCTCCATCACCACGATCTGGGTCTGGTGAGGGGTGCGGCGGACCAGCATCTGCTTCCGCTCCGTCTCCGGAGGGAGGATGACCTCCTCATGCCGCCGAGGGCGACGCCGCCCGGCGGCCGGGCGGTCGCGCTCGGAACGCTTGGGGCGGGGCTTCTTGGTGGGTTCCGCGACCGGCTTCTCGGGGGCCTTGAGGACCCTTCGAATTTCAACGGTGCTGCGGCCTACCCGCCGTGTCTTCCTCTCTTCTGTAGCTCGATCGCCGACGCCCCGGCGTACGACCTGGGCGCGGCTTTTTCGGAACAAACCCATGGGTTACAAAACTCCCCTTTGGCATCACGAAGATGCGCATTCGAAAACGATGCCGAACGGAGGCCTCCGCCGGTGGCGGAGCGATCCGGGACGCGACGCATCACCGGTGAAGCAGACCGATGGATCACATCTCTTGAGGGACGCAAGGCGCTCCGTTCGCAGATCCGGGACCGGCCGACGGCCGTCCCGCCGGCGGCAGATTACCAGCGCCGGGCGCCTGTGCCGGGTAACGGTGCCGTCAGCCGTCCTCGATGCCCAGTTGCTGTTGCTGGGCCTCGGTCGGGTCGTAGCAGCGCCGGCAGCGGGCCTCGTAGGCGCCCTCGGCACCGAGTACCACCAGTTCGTCACTGCTGATCACCCGTTGGGTGAACATCCCCGAACTGCCGCAGCGGTGGCAGACCGCCAGGGCCTTGGTGACGTATTCGGCCCGGGTCATCAGCGTCGGAATCGGCTCGAAGGGGCGGCCCAGATAGTCGAGGTCGAGCCCGGCGACGATCACCCGCTTCCCCGCCGCGGCCAGGGTCGCGACCACGTCGACGAGGCCCTCGTCGAAGAACTGACCCTCGTCGATCCCCACCACCTGGGTCCGCTCACCCACCCGCTGCAGCAACTCCTCGCTGCTCGACACCGCTTCGGCCGCGACCGAGAGGCTGCTGTGCGACACGACTTCGTCGTTGGAGTAGCGGTCGTCGATGGCCGGCTTGAAGGTCTGCGTGGGGACCCGGGCGATGTGATACCGGGTGATGCGGCGGATCAGCTCTTCGCTCTTCCCGGAGAACATGGGTCCGCAAATGACCTCGACCCATCCCCGATCATCCCGCCGATCCATGGGGGGCAAGGGTAGTCGGGACGGCGGTCGTTCTCTCAGGCGGGCCCCGGCGGTCCCCTAGAGGAGGTGACGCTCGCCGGGGACCCGGCTGCGCCGGAACCAGATCGACTGGCTGATCCCCAGCGACAGCATGATCGACCCGTAGAACGAGCCCCCGAAGCTCATGAGCGGCAACGGCAGCCCGGTCACCGGGAGCAGTCCGATCGCCATGCCGACGTTCACAAATACGTGGAAGCCGATCATCGCCGCCACGCCGGTGACGACCAGGGTCCCCCAGCGGTCTCTGGCGTTGGCCGCGATCACCAGCAACCTCCACACGACCAGGAAGAAGAGGCCGAGCACCACGACCGCCCCCAAGAAGCCGAGCTGCTCCCCCACAGCGGTGAAGATGAAGTCGGTGGTCTGGGCGGGCACGAACGCCAGATTGGTCTGCGACCCCTCGCCCAGTCCCAGGCCGAAGAGCCCCCCGCTGCCGATGGCGATCTGGCTCTGGTTCTGGTTGTAGTTCACCGTCAGGGTCTGCTCCCCGGCGTTGAGGAACCCGGCGATCCGGTTGAGCTGATACTCCTCCAGCACGTCGAGTTGGAAAGCGGCGATCAGCAGAACCACCGAGGCAACGGCGATGACCAGCAACTGCCGGATGGTCGTGCCCGCCACGAACAGCATCACCACCAGTACGAAACCGAACACCAGCATCGTCCCCAGATCGGGCTGCAAGAAGATGAGCACCGAGGGGGCGGCCACCAGCCCGATGGCCCGGGCGATCCTGACCCAGCGCATCTCGTTCTCCTGGGCCGAAGCCAGCAGGAGCGCCAAACCCAGGATCACCGCCGGCTTGGCGAATTCGGCCGGCTGGAAATCCATGATCCCAAAGGGGATCCAGCGCTGGGCACCCTGGCGAACTGCGCCGATCGGGCTCAACACCGCCAACAACAACAACAGCGAGGCCCCGTAGATGTAGGGAGAGAGGAGCCGCCAGGTGCGATCGCTCGGAAGCGAAGCAAGCGCAAAGACCATCAACCCCCCACCGACGAAGATGGCCTGGCGCACCAGTTCGCTGCTCCGCGACAGGCCTTCCGTCTCGAGCCGCGGGGCCGATGCGGTGTAGATCATGACGAGCCCGACGAAGCTGAGGACGATGACCGCCATGATGAGCACGTAGTCGGGCCTGCCCCGGGTCCGCTGATCACGGAGGTCGAGCCCGGCGAATTCGCCCATTACTCGGTGTCCTCACCCACGAGGCCGCCGCTACGGATTGGCTGCACGTCTTCACCCATCAGGTACTGGAGCACCGCACGGGCCACCGGGGCGGCGATACGGCCCCCCGAGCCACCCTGGTCGATCACGACGGCGACCACGTACTCGGGATCATCGAGCGGCGCCACCCCCACGAACCAGGCGGTGTCGATGTCTTCTTCGTCCTCGTCGAGGGCCCGGACGATCTCGGCGGTGCCGGTCTTGCCGCCCAACTGCAACAACGGCTCGCACTCGGCGCGAGGTATGCCGGGGCCGCAGAACTCCTCGAACGTGGTCCGAGCCGTGCCGTTGATCACCACCCCGTTGAGATCGTTCTTGAGATGGATGACGGTGGTGGGGGCGATGTCGATGGTCCGCACCACGCTCGGTTGGTTGCGGAAGATGATCTCGTTGTTGCCGTCCCGGATCGAGTCGACGGTTCGGGGAGCCCACAGCGTGCCGCCGTTGATCAGAGCGGCGTAGGCGTTGGCCAACTGCAGCGGGGTGACGGTCAAAGCCCCCTGACCGATGGCGATGTTCATCACATCGCCGCCCGACCATCCACCCTCCGATCGCACCAAGCCGGTCTGGTTCACCTGGTGATACTGGAACCACTCCCGGTCGGGCACGAGACCGGGCTGCTCGAAGGGCAGGTCGACATCGGTCGGGGCCCCAAAGCCGAGAACCCGAGCCCACTCCTGGAGCAGGTCCTCCTGGTAGTCCTCGCCCCGGCTCAGCCAGATCTCGAGGGCCACTCCCCAGAAGTAGTTGTCGCACGACACCCACAGGGCGGAGTGGATGTTGACCAGGCCGTGGACCCTCCAGTCCTCGAGCAACGGTGTGTTCGGGAACTGGAGATCCCCATCGCAGAAGAACGATGAGGGGTCATTGGGGTCGGAGTGCGCCTCGTGTTCGTCCTGCTCGATGGTCGGGTAGATACCCCGCTCCAGCGCCAACGTGTAGGCGACGACCTTGAACGCCGAGGCGGGTGGATACAGACCCTGGATGACGAAGTTGTTGAGGGCCGCCTTCTCAGAGATCGACTGCCACTCGGCATCCGTGATCCTCCCGTCGGCGAACAGGCCGGGATCGAACGACGGGACCGATGCCATCGCCAGCACCGAGCCGTCCCGCGGATCCATCACCACTCCGGCCGCCCTGATCACGGGCTCTTCGTTCTCCTGCGCCAGCCGGATCCCGTCGGCGAGAGCACCCTCGAGCCGTCCCTGGATGTCGAGATCCAAGGTTGAAACGATGTTGCCACCAGGCACCGGCGGGATCTCCTCCACGATGCCCAGGATGTCGCCGTTGGCATTGACTCGGTACGTGGTCCGGCCCGGGGTTCCCCGCAACAGGCGGTCGTAGTAGCGCTCGATGCCGAATCGGCCCACCCGGTCGTTGGGAGTGATGCCAGGACGCTCCAGATCGCTCTCACCGGGAGCGCCGACGTAGCCGATCACGTGGGCGGCCGTCTCCCCGAGGGGATAGGTGCGGACCGGCTGCGGCTCGACGACGACGCCGGGGAAGTCCTCGCTGTGCTCCAGCGTGAAGAGAGCGGTCGCCTCCGAGACCTCGCCGCCGAAGGGGAACCTCGAGCCCGGTCCGTGGGTGTCGAACTCCTCGCGGATCTCCGACGCCGGCACGTCGAAGAGGGCCGCCAGGTTCCGGATGAGATCCTCCTCCCGTTCGGCCGGCACCAGGGCCCGGTCGACCACCAAACGCAGTGCGGCCACCGTTCCGGCCATCGACTCCCCGTTTCGGTCGAAGATGTCACCCCGGGGGGCCTCGATGGTCACCGTGCGCAACTGCTGTGACTGGGCCACCTCGAGCGAGTCCTCGATCGAGCTGACCTGGAGGAACCACAGCCGCAGCACGAGCATGGCGAAGAGCCCGATCAGGAACGCACCGACCGCGGTCAGCCGCCAGCCGAGCTTCACAGCTCCCACCCCGAGCGGACCCGCCCACCCACCAGCAACCAGGTCGTGACAGGCAGCACCACCAGAGCGAGAAGGGTGTTGTAGAGGGAGGGGAGCACGATCTTGCGCACGATGCCGGAGTCGGCGAGCGTCTTCTCCCCAAAGATCGTACCCAGGATGGCAAACAGCGCGAGCGCCCCGAGCGAGAGTGCAAACACTCCGATTCCCAGCAGCACCGGATCGTCTTCGGATCGATCCCGCAGCCGCACCGTGGTGAACGCCAACGTGGTCATGACCAGCGCCCACAGGCCCAACGGTGATTCGCTGAGCAGATCCAGAAGAACGCCGATCCCGAAACCGATCGCAACCGCCGCCTCTCCCGGCAGATGGCGGGAGACGGCGACCACCGTGAGCACCACGACCGCCGGAGCCACGTCGAAGGGGCGAAAGTCGACGAACAGGGTGGTCTGCACGGCGGCTGCAATGATGACCAACGAGATCGAGAGGATGATGCGGCGCGTCGTCACGGGGCCACCGTGGACGAAGTGGTGGTCCCTTCATCATCGAGGGGCGCCTCGATGGGAAGCTCCACCGGCTGCTCCTCGAGCTCCTCGAGATCCTCGACCGTCGCCTCGTCCCTCGTGAAGACCAGGACCTTGACGAAGTCGATCCGAGTCAACTCTGCGGTGGGCTCGGCGGTGGTACGCAGGGCGAATCCGACCTCGGCCCGGGCCGGCGCCGACACTCTCGCCACATGGATCCCGGCCGGGAACCGCCCGTCGGCCGTCACCAGCAGGTCACCCGCCACGACCGATGCCTCGGTGTTGAACATCTCGAGCGTCATCGGCCCGCCGCCGCGCCCCGTGACGACGCCGGTCTCCCCGGTCCGTTCGACCCGCACGGCCACCCGAATGGTGGGGTCGGTGAGCAGCCGGATCCGGGCAGCGTCGTCGGTGACCGACACCACCCGGCCGACCAAGCCCCCCTCGTCGATCACCGGCATGTCGACGGTGATGCCGGCATCGCGGCCCTTGTCGATGACCCGGATCTGATTGAACTCGGAGACGCCCACCGCCAACACCTGGGCGGTGACCGTGTCGATCTCCTCCGGGGGTTCCACAGCCAGAATCGCCTCGAGCTCCCGGAGGCGGACCTCACGGGCGTCGCCCGCCTCGAGACGGGCCTGGAGGTCGGCGACTTCCTGGCGGAGCCGCTCGTTCTCGTCGCGAAGCCCGACCAGATCGGACACGCCTTCGGCGAAGTTCACGAATGGCCGGGTGATGGCTCCCATCACCTTCTGGATCGGAGTGAAGACAGCCTGGGCCCCGTCCCGCAGCGCCCCACCGAGCCCCCCACCCTCGGCGCGCAAGTCGAAGGTGGTCAGGACGAGGGAGATCACGATCAGCCCGAGAAAGAGTGAGGTCGAGCGGTCGATCCGCGACCCCCGCCACATCAGCGCCTCCCGAT
>JBFELU010000018.1:0-37345 GCA_041551965.1 Acidimicrobiia bacterium | reverse complement strand
GAACCAGCCGACGCCGATCACCGAACGGGCGCCGATCTCGCCCACCTCCTTGATGAAGATGAACCCGCTCACGAGCAGCAGGCTCAGCATGACGTGCCCGGCCACCAGATTGGCGAAGAGCCGGACGGCCAGCGTGAGGGGGCGAAGAATGAACGTCGACACCAACTCGATGAGACCCACCAACGGCCGCAGACCGAGCGGGACCGACTTGGGCCACACGATGTCGAGGAAGTACCGGGGTCCGTTCTTGGCGAAGCCGACGAAGATGAAGATGGCCCAGGTGAGCGCCGCCAGGAACGCCGGGATCGCCATCCGTGACGTGATCGGGAAGTTCACGAACGGGGTGATCTCGAAGAAGTTGCCGACCAGGATGAACATGAAGAGCGAAAGGAGGTAGGGGAAGTACCGGATCCCCTCCGGCCCGATGATCCCGATGGCGATCTCGTCCCGCACGAACCCGACCATGCTCTCCATCGCCAGCCCGTATCGCGACGGCACCACCCGCGTGCGGCGAAAGGCGAAGACGATGAGCGCCACCGCCACGAACGCGGCGAACAGCATGAGCAGCATGGCGCGGTTCACGTCGAAACCACCGATGCTGAACACGACCGGTGTCTCGAAGAGTTCGTTCACGAACTCAGGAGTGCAGATGATGTCTTCGGCCGGGTCGCACTCGATCGCGACGATCAGCTGGTCCACTCCAACTCCCTTTCCCGTCCCTTGGCCACCGCCACGGTCTCCCAGGCGAGCAGCGCGAAGTAGCTCACGACCACGGTGATGCCGAGTGCCGGCCGATCGACGTCGATCAGCGCGGCGACGGCGAGCATCGTCACCGCGATCAGGCCCAGCCGCAGGAAGAACCCGAGGAGGGCGGCCGCATGATAGGCACCCAATGAGATGCGCGCCGCCACGGACAACATCGCTCCCGTGAGGAGGTAGTAGCCGACGACGATGGCCAGCCCGATGATGGAAGCGATCGCCCCGTCGGCGCCCCTCAAAAGGCCGAAGAGGACCATCAGCGGCGGTCCCACGATCACCATCCGCCTCACCGTATGGCGGGCGAGCACGCTCTCAACGTCCCTGTCGATCATCCTGCCTCTTGGCCACCTGCCACATCTTCCAGAAACCCGTTGCGGAACCGGCGACGATGCCGATCACGACCCCCGCCGGATCGGTTCCCAGCCACCAATCCGCCAGGAGGCCGAGCAGGAACCCCGACATCACGGTCGCAAAGAAGCCGGCTGCTTCCATACCGGCTCCCAGGGATTTGCGGAGGTCTTCGTTGACACCACTCACCGATTGCACCCCCGTGGTCGTGGCGGCGCTCGAAACCTACCGGCGCCGCCCGAAGTATCCCAAATCGTCAGACGTGTCCGGGGAAGTCCGGCGGGTAAGCGGGGAACGCGGCCGCCAACTCGGCCACTCTGTTCTTCACCTCGTCGAGGGTGGCCGGGGTCTCCCGGCTCCGCAGCGCCGTGACGATGAGGTGTGCCACCTCCTCCATCTCGGCCGAGTCCAAACCACACGTCGTGGCGGCCGGCGTGCCGATCCGCAACCCGCTGGCCTGCGACGGTGGTCGGGGATCGAAGGGGATCGCGTTGAAGTTCACGGTGATCCCGAGGCGGTCGAGCAGGCCCGCCGCCTCCTTCCCGGTGAGCTCGGGATCGATCGATCGGAGATCCATGAGGAACAGGTGGTTGTCGGTGCCCCCGCTGACGATCCGGACTCCCTCACCGAGCAGGGTCCCGGCGAGCGTTCGGGCGTTGGCGACCACCCGGTGGGCGTAGTCCCGGAACTCGGGGGCGGCGGCCTCGGTGAATCCGACCGCCTTGGCGGCGATCTGGTTGTTGAGCGCACCGCCCTGGCCGGTGGGGAACACACCCTTGTCGATCGCCGGCCCGTAGGGGGCCTCACAGAGGATGAGTCCGCCCCGGGGCCCCCGCAACACCTTGTGGGTCGTGCAGGTCACGACGTGAGCGTGGGGTACCGGGTTGGGGTGGGCTCCCCCGGCGATCAGACCGATCAGGTGGGCGGCGTCGACCATGAGCAGGGCACCGACCTCATCGGCGATCTCCCGGAACCGGGCCCAATCCAGGATGCGCGAGTACGCCGAATACCCGGCGACGATCATCTTGGGCCGCTCGGACACCGCCGTCCGGTGAACATCGTCCATGTCCACCAGTTCGGTATCGGGATCCACTCCGTAGCCGGTGAACTCGAACGCCATGCCGGAGAAGTTCACGCGAGAACCGTGGGTGAGGTGGCCGCCCTGATCGAGCCGCATCCCCAGGATCTTGTCCCCCGGATCGAGCAACCCGAAGTAGACGGCCATGTTGGCTTGGGAACCGCTGTGGGGCTGGACGTTGGCGTGGTCCGCGCCGAACAGGGACTTGGCCCGCTCGACGGCGAGGGTTTCCATCTCATCGACGACCTGGCAGCCCTCGTAGTACCGCCGCCCGGGGTAGCCCTCCGAGTACTTGTTGGTGAACACCGATCCGGAGGCCTCCAGCACCGCCCGGGACACGAAGTTCTCCGACGCGATGAAGTGGAGATGGCTGCGCTGGCGTTCGACATCGGCGCCGATCAGTGCCGCGATCTGGGGGTCGACGGCCTCCAGCGGCCGCGAATCGGTCATGGGACACTCCTCGGGATTGCCGGCTCAGGCTAGTGCCGATTCAGAGCGTGGAAAGGGGCACCGGCCCCTGCCGAAGCACCCGCAGCTCGGCGCCGGTGACATCGACGACCGTCGACGCCTCCCCGCCCCCGGAGCGTCCGGGTAGATAGAGATCGACGAGGTCCCCGAGGGTCTCGACCGCCTCATCCGAGCCCGACACCGGCGGCTCCCCAGAGCGATTGGCGCTGGTCACCGACAGGGGCCCGGCGGCCCGCAGCAGCCCGAGGGCGACGGGGTGACCCGGAACCCGCACCCCGACGGTGTCGCGCTCGGGATCACCCAGGCTCCGTGGAGCCCCGGCGGCCCGAGGGAGCACCAGGGTGAGGGGCCCGGGCCAATACCGCTCGGCCAGCTCGCGAGCCGGCCCGGACAGGCGAGCCACCGCCTCTGCCTGGGTGACGTCGGCCGCCAGGATCGCGATGGCTTTGGCTTCGTCCCTCCCCTTGATCTCGTAGAGACGGGTCACCGCGATCTCGTCGAAGGGATCGGCGCCGATTCCGTACACGGTGTCGGTGGGGATGCCGACCACCCCGCCCCGCCGGAGTAGTGCCACCGCCCGGGCGATCAGCGGATCCATGTCACACGCAGCACGAGGCACCCTTGCGCGCCACGAGGAACCGATCCTTGCCGGCGAGGTCCTTGCGCACCTCCCGGTCGAAACCACCGAAGAGCTCCAGCGCAGCCTCACCCTGCGCCTCCCCGATCTCACAGATCACCCAGCCCCCCACACCGACCCACCAGAAGGCTTCCTCGGCGATGGCGGCGAGGACCTCGGTCCCCTCCGGTCCCGCGACCAGGGCTCTGCGTGGCTCATGCTTCCGGATCTCATCGGGAAGGGTCTCGAAGTCGGCTTCCGACACGTAGGGCGGGTTCGCCACGATCAGATCGAAGCGGCCCATGAGGCGCTTGGGGATCGGCTCATAGAGGTCACCGTGGAGGAACTCGACGTCGAGACCGAGCCGGCCGGCGTTCTCCTCCGCCAGCGACAGGGCTTCCTCGCTGATGTCGGTGGCGAACACCCGAGCCTCGCCGAAGCGGTGTTTGAGCGCCAGGGCGAGGCTTCCCGATCCGGTGCACAGGTCGAGGATCGCGGTGCCCGGCCCGGCCTCGCCGAGTGACCGGACCGCCTCTTCCCACAGCAGCTCGCTCTCGGGTCGGGGAACGAGAGCCCGGGGATCAACCGCCACGTCGATCGGCCCGAACGGGACGGTCCCCTCCAGATACTGGAGCGGTTCCCCGGCTTTGCGGCGGGCGACCAGGTCGTCGAGGCGGCGACGGGCGGACTCGTCGAGGTCCACACCGAGGACGGCCTCGGTTCGCGATCGGCCCGTCACCGACATGACGAGCCGCTCGTACTCATGGGTGGGGATCAAGGTCTCATCACTCCGAGTCGGTCAGCCTCCGGGTCTCATCGTCCACCGTGAGAGCATCGATGAACTCGTCGAGGTCACCCTCGAGGATCTCGGGGAGGCGTTTGATCGTCATCCCCACCCGATGGTCGGTGACCCGGTTCTCCCGGTAGTTGTAGGTGCGGATCTTCTCGGCTCGCTCGCCGGTTCCCACCTGGGAACGCCGGTTCTCGGCGAGCTCGGCCATCTGTCGATCCGCCTCGATCTGATAGAGCCGGGCCCGCAGCACCCGCAACGCCTTGGCCTTGTTCTGCAGCTGCGACTTCTCGTCCTGACACGTGACCACCAGCCCGGTCGGCTTGTGGGTGATACGAACCGCCGAGTCGGTGGTGTTCACCGACTGGCCCCCCGGTCCCGTGGAGCGGAACACATCGATCTCGAGATCGTTCTCCGCGATATCGACCTCCACCTCCTCGGCTTCGGGGAGCACCGCCACCGTGGCGATCGACGTGTGCACCCTCCCCTGGGATTCCGTCTTGGGTACCCGTTGCACCCGATGGGGACCGGCCTCGAACTTGAGTCGCGAGTAGGCGCCCTTGCCCTTGACGGCGAAGGTGATCTCCTTGAAGCCGCCCGCCTCGGAGACAGAGCTGTTTATCGCCTCGATGCTCCACGAGCGACCCTCCGCGTACCGCTGGTACATCCGATAGAGATCGCCGGCCCAGATCGCCGCCTCGTCGCCGCCGGCGGCGGCCCGGATCTCCATGATCACGTCCTTCGCATCGTTGGGATCCTTGGGCACCAGCATCAGGCGCAGTCGCTGCTCCAGGTCGGCGGCCTCGGCGATCTTGGCTTCGGCCAGGTTCTCGAGGTAAGACAGCATCTCGGCATCGTCCTCGGCGGCCGCCAACTCGCGGGCGTCGTCCGCTTCCGCCACCGCCCGTCGGTGGGCACCGAAAGCTTCCACGATCGGCTTCAGGTCGGCGTGCCGCTTGGCGATCTCCGCATACCGGGCCTGATCGCCGAGCACGTCGGGATCGGCCATGGCGACCAGGGTCTCTTCGAAGGCCTCCTCGACCTCGCCGAGTCTCTCCTGGAGGCCGGCGTCCATCAGCCGAACTCGGCCTCGAGCGCCGCGGGTGCGATCTCCCCGCGAGCCTCGACCTCCCGCCGCTCATCGGGGTCGAGAGCGGCCAACAGGCTCGCCACCGCCACCTCGACCTGATCGGCCACCGGTTCCCGGGTCGTCAGCCGCTGCATCCAGATGCCCGGCTTCGAGGCCACCCGGAGCCAAGCCCGGTCGGCCGCTGCCTTGAGGACCTCGTAGGCCAGGCCGGCGATCACGGGAATCAACAGCACCCGGCTGGCGATCAGCCATGGCCACGACGGACGGCCGATGGCCGTGAACACGACGAGGGCGATCAGGATGACGATGAGCAGGAAGTTGGTGCCACACCGGGGGTGACGGGGGCTGTAGGTCTGGATGGCCTCCACGCTGAGGGGACGACCCGCCTCGTAGGCGTGGATCGTCTTGTGCTCTGCACCGTGGTACTCGAAGACCCGGCCGATCTCCTTCGAGAAGCCGATCGCCCATATGTAACCCACGAACAACCCCACCCGGACGAGCCCATCGACGACGTTGAACAGGATCGTCGACTCACCGAGCAGCTGCTCGGCGCCACGAGCCGCCAGCAGCGGAAGGACCATGAACACTGCGATGAAGAACACGATGGCGATCACCATCGCCCCCACCACGTGCCGGGTGGTCAGCTCCTCCTCGTCCTCTTCGCTGGCCTTGATGGTCGACCAGGACAGGGCCCGCATCCCCAGGTTGAGCGACTCGGCCAGCACGAGCACGCCCCGGATGAAGGGGATCTTTGCCCAGCGCGAACGCGCCGAGAGTCGAGGGAGTTCGTGGCTGACCGCCTCGATGACCCCATCGGGACGGCGGACGGCGACACCCCAGGCGGAGGGGGCGCGCATCATCACGCCTTCGATGACTGCTTGGCCGCCGACGGTGGCGCCCGGTGGGCGGCTCACCTACTCCTCCGCGGGCTCGTCGGCGGTCTCCTCGGCCTTGTCGTCGGCGGTCTGCTCACGAGTGAACGTCTTGCGCCCGTAACGACGCTGGAAGCGCTCGACGCGGCCGCCCGAGTCGACCAGCTTCTGCTTGCCCGTGTAGAAGGGATGACACTCGTTGCACAGCTCGACGTGCATCTCCCCCACCTTCGTCGAGCGTGTCGTGAAGGTGTTGCCGCAGGAGCACGCCACCTGCGTCTCGGCGTATTCGGGATGGATATCGGTCTTCACCTGGTCTCCTCGATCATCCGTTGCCGGTCTTGGCCACCTCGGCGAGGAACTCTTCGTTCGATTTGGCCTCCTTGAGCCTATCGATGAGCAGCTCCAAGCCTGCCGCCGGCTCTGCCAGCGCCATCAGGACCCGCCGCAGCTTCCACACCTGGGCGAGTTCGTTCTTGGTGAACAACAGTTCTTCCTTCCGCGTTCCCGACGCCGGGATGTCGACGGCGGGATACACCCGCTTGTCGGCGAGCTTGCGATCGAGACGCAGTTCCATGTTCCCGGTCCCCTTGAACTCCTCGAAGATCACCTCGTCCATGCGGGATCCGGTCTCGACGAGCGCGGTTCCGAGAATGGTGAGGCTCCCACCCTCCTCGATGTTGCGGGCCGCGCCGAAGAACCGCTTCGGCGGGTAGAGGGCCGTCGAGTCGACACCACCGGACAGAATCCGTCCGCTGGCGGGCGTCGCCAGGTTGTAGGCCCGGGCGAGACGGGTGATCGAGTCGAGGAGGATCACCACGTCGGTGCCCATCTCGACGAGCCGCTTGGCCCGCTCGAGGGAGAGCTCGGCCACCTGAGTGTGCTCCTCGGCCGGACGGTCGAACGTGGAGTACACGACCTCGCCCTTCACGGAGCGCTGCATGTCGGTGACCTCTTCCGGCCGCTCATCCACCAGGACCACGATGAGGTGGCACTCGGGGTTGTTGTGGCTGATCGAGTTGGCGATCTCCTTGAGCACCGTCGTCTTGCCGGCCTTCGGCGGCGACACGATCATGCCCCGCTGGCCCTTCCCGATCGGTGCGATCAGGTCCACGATCCTCGCCAACATGTGGTTGGGCTGCCCGTCGACTTCCAGATGAAGCCGCGAGTCGGGGAACAACGGGGTGAGGTCACCGAACTTGGGCCTCTTGCGGGCCTCTTCCACCGACATGTCGTTCACCGACTCGATCCGGGTCAAGGCCGGGAACTTCTCCTGCGATCGCGGGGGACGAATCGGACCCTTGACGAGATCGCCTTTGCGCAGACCGAACTTCCGGATCTGGCTGGCCGACACGTAGACGTCCTGTTCGCCGGGCTTGTATCCGGTGACCCTCAGGAATCCGTAGTTCTCGGGAAGGATGTCGAGGATGCCTTCGCGCACCTCGAGCTCAGACTCGTCGTACTCGCGCTGACCCCCGCTGCCGCGACGCCGCTTGCGCTGCTGCTGGCCTTTCTGACCGCCGTCCCGCTTCTCGCCTTTGGGGGCCTTGTCGGCCCCACCGTCCTGCCGGTCCTCCCCGGCGGGGTCGTCGGCCACGGCTTCGGCCGCCTCGCCTTCCTCGACGGGAGCATCGCCGTTGCCTCCCGTCTCGGCGACGCGCACCTCGGCGGCGGGAAACTCGACGGGGACCGGATCGCTGCTCACCTCGAATCCGTCGTTGTCGAGGATGGCGGCGATCAGCTTCGACTTCTGGAGCGATTCGTGATCGGCCACTTCGAGTGAGGCCGCAATCGTCCGCAGCTCGTCGAGGGTCTTCTCCTGGAGCTTGGCTCTGCTGGTCATGAGGTCCTTTCGGAGCGCTGGTCGCGGAGGGCCTGTTGATAGGCCTCCCAGTCGGCATCGAACCGCTCGATTCCGATGTCGGTGAGCGGGTGATTGAAGAGTTTGTCCATCACGCCGAACGGCATCGTGGCCACATCGGCGCCGATGGTGGCGGCGGCCACGACGTGTTGGGGGTGGCGGAGGCTGGCCGCCAATACCTGGGTCTCGTAGGCCTGGACGGCGTAGATACCGACGATTTCACGCAACAGCTCGAGACCGTCGTTGGCGATGTCGTCGACCCTCCCGAGGAACGGCGACACGAAGGTGGCGCCGATCCGGGCGGCGAGGATCGCCTGGGCCGAGGAGAACACCAGCGTCACGTTGATCGGGATGTTCTCGGACGTGAGTCGGGCCCCGGCGGTGATGCCCTCGCGGGTGAGCGGGACCTTGATCACGACGTTGTCGACGATGGCGGCGAGATCGCGTCCCTGGGCGACCATCTCCTCGGGCTTCTCCGCCACGACCTCGGCGGAGACAGGCCCGGGCACGAGATCGGTGATCGCCTTGATGAGGTCGGGGAACTCCATCCCCTCACGGGCGGCGAGGGAGGGATTGGTGGTGATTCCCTCGCAGATACCCCATCCGACGGCGGTCTCGATGTCGGCGAGATGGGCGGTATCCAAGAACAGCTTCACTGGTACCTCCAGGGTCGCGCGGCGCTGCGCGGCGACGTTGCAAAGGAACGTGTCGTTCCGGTTTGGAAAGATCGGGCCGACGGCCCGATGGGCATTCTACGTCATACAACGCCCGCGGCCAAGGCGGAATTCCCGCCTCACCATCCGAGGTGGGCGACGAGAGCGTCGAGGTCGGCCGGTATGGGATCCGGCTCGGGGACCCCGCGCAACGCCGTGGCGGGATCCTTGAGGCCGTGACCGGTGAGGGTGCAGACCACCGCACCGTCGGGCAGGTCGTCCCGATAGCGGAGCACACCCGCCACCGACGCCGCCGAAGCCGGTTCCACGAAGACGCCTTCCTTCTCCGCCAGCAACCCATAGGCGGCCAGGATCTCGTCGTCGGTGACCTCGGAGATACGGCCGCCGGATTCGTCGCGGGCCGCCACCGCCCCATCCCACGACGCCGGCGCTCCGATGCGGATCGCGGTGGCGATCGTCTCGGGGTGCGAGACCGGTGCCCCGTGCACGATCGGAGCCGCCCCCGACGCCTGGAAGCCCCACATGTGCGGCGTGGTGCCGGCCGCCCCATAGCCCCGCCAATAGGCGGTGATGTTGCCGGCGTTTCCCACCGGGAGTGCGTGCACGGCCGGGGCTTCCCCGAGAGCGTCGATCACCTCCCAGGCCCCGGTCTGCTGGCCCTCGATGCGGTAGGGGTTGATCGAGTTGACCAGCACGATGTCGAATTCGCTGGTGACCTTGCGCACCAGCTCCAGGGCGTCGTCGAAAGACCCTTCCACCGCCACCACCTTGGCACCGTGCCGGATGGCCTGGGCCAGCTTGCCGAGCGCCACGTTGCCGGCCGGCAGCACCACCAGGCACTCGAGGTCGGCCCGAGCCGCATAGGCCGCCGCCGACGCCGAGGTGTTCCCCGTCGAGGCGCAGGCGACCGCCCGAGCCCCCTGCTCCACGGCCTTGGAGACCGCCAGCGTCATCCCCCGGTCCTTGAAGGACCCGGTGGGATTCACGCCCTCGTACTTCAGGAAGACGTCGCGTCCGAGCTCCCGGGAGAGATGCGTGGCGGGGATGAGCGGTGTGTTCCCCTCGAGGAGCGTCACCACCGGCGTGGTCTCGCTCACCGGCAAACGGTTGCGATACGCCTCGACGACCCCCGGCCAGGTCACACTTCGTCGCTCTCGACGCGGATCACGGCGGCCACTTGCTCGACGACCTCGAGCGACCGGAGTGCTTCGACGGCGGCCCGTTGCCGCCCCTCCGGTGCCTCGTGGGTGATCAGCAACAGGGTGGCCTGATCTCCCCGGCCCTCCTGCCATACCGATTTGATGCTGACGTCGGCGTCCCCGAAGGCGGCGGCGATCTGCGCCAGGACACCCGGCCGATCGATCACATCGAGTCGCACGTACCACTTGGTGGCGACGTCTGCGAAATCCCGCACGTCTCCCGGTGCGAATCGGATCCGGGGCGCCACCTGCGACGAAGCCACCAACTCGCGAGCCGCGTCGATGACGTCTCCCAGGACGGCGGTGGCCGTCGGCTCGCCACCGGCACCCGGGCCGGCGAAGAGCAGCTCGTCGATCGAAGGCCCCTCGATGAAGATCGCATTCGTCGACCCGCGGATCGAGGCGAGAGGATGATCGAGGCGAATGAGTGCCGGGTGGACCCGGGTGCTCACCCCCTCCGACGACCGATCGGCGATGGCGAGGAGCTTCACGGCGTAGCCGAGCCCTCCGGCGAAGACGATGTCGGCGGTCGACAACCCGTCGATCCCCTCCCGGTACACCCGATTCGAGTCGACCCAGATACCGAACGCCAGGCTGGCGAGGATCGAGGCCTTGGCGGCGGCGTCACTGCCGGTCACGTCGGCCGTCGGGTCGGGCTCGGCATAACCGAGTTCCTGCGCCTCGCCGAGCGCATCCCCGTAGGGGATCTGGGCCTCCGACATGCGGGTGAGGATGTAGTTGGTGGTGCCATTCACGATGCCCATCACTCGGGTGATGTGCTCCCCCGCCAGCGTCTCCGACAGCGGGCGGATGATGGGAATACCTCCACCGACCGCCGCCTCGAAGAGCAAGGGAACGCCCGACCGCTCGGCCGCAGCGATCAGTTCCCGTCCCCGGGCCGCGATGAGTTCCTTGTTGGCGGTGACGACCGGCTTGCCGGCTGCGAGAGCTCCGAGCACCAGGTCGCCGGCGGGCTCGATGCCGCCCATGACCTCGACGATGAGATCGATCGACGGATCTTCGATCAGGTCGACGGGCCTGTCGGTGAGCACCCCATCGGCGACGGTGAAGGGACGCTCCTTGGTGAGCGAGCGGACGGCCACCCTGCGCACCTCGAGGTCGAGCCCCGTCTTGGCGGTGACCAGATCGTGCTCGTCGGTGAGCCGCCGCACCAGGGTCCCCCCAACGACCCCCGCTCCCACGATGCCGATACCGACAGCCATCCCCCGATGGTAGGCACCGCTACATACGATCCGGCGCCGAGATACCCAGGAGGCCCAGGACCGCCAGCATCACGCTCTTGGCAGCCTCGACCAGCCACAGCCTCGCCTGGGTCAGTTCGGCGTCGTCGGTGACGATCCGGCAGTCGGTGTAGAAGCGGTGAAACGCCGTGGCGACGTCGTAGCCGTAGGCGGTGATCCGGTGAGGAGCCCGGTGGGCGGCCGCTTCGTGGACCTCTTCGCGGAGCCGGTCGGCCTGCTTGAGGACCTCGATCTCGGCCGGGTGGGTGAGGAGCCCCAGATCGACCTCATCGATCGACCGACGCATCACTCCCTGCGCGGCGGCGAACTCCTCGAGACTCCGCATGCGGGCGTGGGCGTACTGCAGGTAATACACCGGGTTGTCCATGCTCTGCCGTTTGGCCTCGACCAGATCGAAGTTGATCGTCGTGTCGGGACTGAACGCCGCCAGGAAGTAGCGGGTGGCGTCGGGGCCGACCTCCTCGAGAACCTCCCGGAACGTCACGAACTCCCCGGCCCGCATCGACATGCGGATCGGTTCCCCGCCCCTCGAGAGGTTCACCATCTGCGTGATGACGATCTCGAGCCGATCCGGGTCATAACCGAGCGCTTCGACCGCGGCCTTCATCCGCGGGATGTACCCGTGGTGGTCGGCGCCCCAGATGTTGATGACCCGATCGAAGCCGCGCTCGAATTTGTCCCGGTGGTAGGCGACGTCGGGAGCGAGGTAGGTGTAGCGGCCGTCGGAGGTGAGGAGGACGCGATCCTTCTCGTCGCCGTACTCGGTGGTCCGGAACCAGGTGGCCCCGTCCGACTCGTACACCTGATCGCGCCGGCGCAGAAGGTCGAGGGCGGCATCGACCTCGCCGCGCTCGTGCAGTGTCCGCTCGCTGAACCACTCGTCGAAGGGGATCCTGGCGATCTCCAGCGTCTCCTCGATATCTCGCATCGCCCGCTGCAGGCCCCATTCCAGGACGGCGACCCGCCTGGCATCCTCGTCGAGTCCCAGCAGCGCATCGCCCCGTTCGGCGGCCAACTCGCTGCCCCAGTCGGTGACGTAGGAGCCGTGGTAGCCGTCTTCGGGGATCTCGGCCTCCTCACCGAGTGCGCGGCGATAGCCGGCTTCGAGGCTGGCGGCGTAACGGGTCATCTGGGCGCCGGCGTCGTTGTAGTAGTACTCCCGTTGCACGTCGTGGCCGGCGTAGCCGAGGACACGGGCGATCACGTCACCGACCACGCCACCCCGGCCGTGACCGATGTGAAGGGGTCCGTTGGGGTTCGAGGACACGAACTCGACCTGGATCTTCTCCCCGGATCCCGCCGGGTCCCGGGCATGGTCGGGGCCGCCGGCGGCGGCATTGCGCAGCACCTCCAGGTACCAGTCGCGGCTCAGGCGGAAGTTGATGAAGCCGGGACCGGCGATGTCGACCCCGTCGAGATGGGATACCCGGGGCAAGTTCTCGACGATGAGCGCGGCCAGGTCGCGGGGCGGCATGCCGGCCGCTTTGGCGCCCACCATCGCCGCATTGGTCGCCCAGTCACCGTGATCGCGGTCCCGGGGACGCTCGATGACGAAGTCGACCGCGGCATCGGCGAGCGCTCCTCTCTGATGAGCGGTCCGGAGCGCCGCAACCACGGCGTCGTGAAGGGCTTCGGGGAACACGGAAACCTCGCCTCTGTGCCGCCGCATCGTACCCCCGGTGGGTGCCGCGGCCGCATTGGTACACTCCGCCCGGAAGCCCTCGTAGCTCAGGGGATAGAGCGCCGGCCTCCGGAGCCGGGTGCGCAGGTTCGAATCCTGCCGAGGGCGCCACCCGCCAGCAGTGCCCCCCTCCACCGCGGCTCCGCGAGAGACACCGCTCCACACCTCCCGCCGCCCGCGCCCCGGCCAGCGAGGGTTCGAATCCTGCCGAGGGCGCCCCGGGACCTCTAGAAGATCCGACCGAGCGCCTCACCGAAGCCGAGCTCCCGTCCCAGCACCATGGTGTCCATGGTGATCGCCACCGACCAGTGGAGGACGACCCCCCACAGGAACGAGCGGGACCGCAACGCCAGGTACCCGAGGAGAAAGCCCGCCACGATGGCGGCGAACGTCTCGGGAGCCGGCTTCCCGAAGTGAATCATCACATAGGGGATCACCATCACCGGGATGGCGTACCAACCGAAGCGCTTCTCGAGCCCGAACAGCAGGAAACCCCGGAAGAAGGCCTCGACCCCGAGGAACTGCAATCCGTAGAAGAGCTGAAAGCCCCAGAAGTGCCAGCCTCCGGCCACCGCGCCTTCGTAGAAGGGGTACTTCGCCTGGAACGACCCGAACGTGGAGGCCCAGGCCAGCAGCGGGAGCATGGCGGCGAGGAACACGACGTAGGGCCAGACGTGATGCCAGCGCCACACCAGGCGCCATCCCCAGTCCCTCGGTGACTCCCGCAGCAGTGCCACGATGCCCAGCGGCACCAGCACCCGCAGCACCAACGACGACACGCCCCAGTACTGGTACGGCAGCAGATCGAAGTAGGGGGCGTGGCGATCGCCCAGAGCACCGGCGAGGTCGCGATGGAGCTCGGTGCCGGAGAAGGACGAGGCCAGACCCCAGTACTCGAACACGATGAGCAGCACCGTCGATGCGAGGAACACCGTCACCGTCCGCACGTCGAACTCGTGGTCGCGGTCGAGGGATGGAGCGTTCATGCCCGGGCACCGTAGCGGGCCCGGCTCAAGGCGGGGTCGAAGCGTATGATGCAGGCTCGCGAAATCCAGGGAGCCTCATGCCCCGACCCATCTGGAAGGGCGCAATCTCGTTTGGGCTCGTGACCATCCCGGTCGGCCTCTACAGCGCCACCGAGAGCAAGCGGCCCAAGTTCCGGCAGCTCCGCCAGGGCGACCACGCCCGGATCCGGTACCGCCGCGTCGCCGAGACCGACGGCAACGAGGTGCCTTTCGAGGAAATCGTCAGGGGCTACGAGATCGAGAAGGACCGCTACGTCGTCTTCACCGACGAGGAGTTGGAGGCGGCCCTGAAGTCGGGGAAGGCGGGCACGGTCGACGTCGTGCAGTTCGTCCGCCACGAGGAGATCGACCCGATCTTCTACCGGCAGTCGTACTACCTCGCTCCGGAACAGACCGGGGTCAAGGCCTTTGCGATCTTCGTCAAGGCTTTGGAAGAGAAGGGCATGGTCGGCCTGGCACGGGTGGCGATCAGGGAACGGGAGTACCCGGCGACTCTCCGCAGCGAGGACGGCGTGATCGTGTTGGAGACGATGTACTGGCCCGACGAGATTCGCGAACCCGCCTTCGAGCAGCTGGAGGAAGAGGTCGAGATCCGCCCCGACGAGGTGGAGATGGCCGAGATGATCATCGACAACCTCACAGCGCCGTTCGAGCCCGATGCCTGGATCGACGACTCCCGGGCCGCCGTGGAAGAGCTCGCCCGGCGCAAGATGGAGGGCGAGGAGATCGTCTCGGTCGAAGCCGCGCAGCCGACGGGTGTCGTCGACCTCATGGAGGCGCTCAAGGCGAGCGTCGAGGCGACCAAGGCCAAGCGCAAGGCGGGCTGACGCTCAGGCGAGCAGCGTGTCGCGGAGCCGTTCCGCTTCTGCGACTTCCTCGGCAAACCGAAGCTGGACCGCCATCACGAAGGCGGTGAGGCTGAGGTAGAGACACGAGGCAATGGCGATACCGATGAGCATGGTGTCCCATCGACGGTCTGCACCCGGATCTTGAGTCAGGGGCCTTCGACCTCCCAAGTGACGGCGTGTGGAGGATCATCGGTGAAGCCGCGGAATCGGGGGTGGCGGATGCGGCCGGCCGAGGTCCATTCCCGGTAGCCGACCGAGGCCACCAGCGTCGGCTCGACCCAGGTGGCCTCGGGAAGCTCGGGATCGCGCTCGAAGGGGCATTCGGACCGAACCATTGCGTCGAGCGCCGGACGGATGGCGGCGAGATCACGCTCCCGAAACCCGGTCCCGACCGATCCGATCCAGCGCAACAGCCCGCCCTTCCAGAGACCGAGGAGCAACGCCCCGAAGCTGTGCGCCCGGCCACCCTCGCCCCTGGTGAATCCGCCCACTACCGCCCGGACGGCGTGGACGTTGGCGATCTTGCGCCAGTCCGAAGACCGGACGCCCGGTCGATAGGGAGAGTCGACCCGTTTGGCGACGATCCCCTCCAGGCCCCGTTCCCCGATCGCCTCCCACAGCGCCATGCCGTCGCCGAGGGTGGCGTCTCCGATCACGGCCGGAGCCGGCAGGCCGAGCACGCCGAGTCGAGCCCGCCGATCCGCATAGGGCTCGGCGACGACCGCCTCGCCGTCGAAGAGGAGATCGAAGACGACGAAGGTGATCGGGGTCGCGGCGGCAGCTCGCCCGGCGGCCCTTCCATCGGTGAGGCCCATCCGTTGCTGGAGCCGCTCGAAGGAGGGGGTCCCGGATTCGTCGAGCGCCACGATCTCTCCGTCGACCACGAACGGCCGATCGGCGGAAAGACCGGCGAGTTCTGGATACCGGGTGGTGATGTCGGTACCGCGGCGCCCCGTGACCATGGTCTCCCCATCCCAACCGACCAGGGCCCGAATGCCGTCCCACTTGGCCTCGAAAGACCATGCCTCGTCGTCGAAGGGGCGCGGCCACGGCGTGGCCAGCATCGGGAGGTATCGGGGTGGGGTCACTCGCCCCCGAGTGCCTGGCGCACCAGTTTGTTCACAAGGCCGCCGTCGAGCCCCCCGGTGCCCGACTTCATGATGTGACCGACGACGCGGCCGGCCATCTTGGGGTCGTCGACGCCGAGTTCGGCGACGGCGGCGTTCACGAGGGCCCGGGTCTCGTCCTCGCCGAGGGTCGTGGGGAGCCACCGGCTCAGATAGTCGGTCTCGAAGTCGAGCTTCTCCACGTGCTCCCGGCCCCGTTCCCCGAGATCTGCGAACTCCCCGCGGGCCTTCTCCATCTTCTTGACGAAGGCGGCGATCACGTGCTGATAGAGGTCGTCGTCGACCTCTCCGGAGAACCCCGGAGCGGCCTTCGCCCGGGATATCTCGGTTTCCACCGATCGAATCACATCGAGACGACGACGATCCTTGGACCGCATGGCGTCCTTCAACTCGGCCTGCAACTCGTCCTTGATCGACATGAGGGATCCTCGCTCGTGGGCGCCAACCGGGAGCGTACCGGATGTGCCGGCGGCTCGGTTCCGCGGGCTCGGAACCGGTTCCAAGAAACCCCTTGACCGGCCCCACCACCGCGCCTATGTTGGGGGCCCGCGGTTTGTGAATGCAATCACATTTGCGCGCCGCATTCGGAGGAAACCAAGAGACTGAAGAGCAATGCTGACTATCACTGACTGGCGCGAACTCGCCGCCTGTCGCGATTCCGAGCCGAACCTCTTCTTCCCGATCGGAACCACAGGGCCGGCCGTCGACCAGATCGACGTCGCCAAGGCGATCTGCGCCCAGTGCACCGTACAGGAGGAGTGCCTCAACTACGCCCTGGAGACCAACCAGGAAGCGGGTGTCTGGGGTGGGTACGCCGAGGATGAGCGTCGCCGGCTTCGCAAACGCTGGCTGGCGGAGCGACGTCGTCGCGCCTCGTAGGAGACCAACAACGACATGCAGAGGCCCGTCCCACGGCGGGCCTCTTCTCTTGGGTGGTCAGCCTCGGAATCCGACCCCGCCCAGGTAATCCTCGGCCTCCAGTTCGATGAAAGCGATCTTGTTGGCTACGAGCCCGTGCCGCCGCCCCTTCTGGTCTGTGATCCAGACAAGGGAGGCGTCGCCCGCCATCGCCTTCTCGATCTGCCCCACCACCTCGTCGGCGTCGGAAACCTCGAGGTCGAGTTCCCGTGGCGCCTGGCTGAGTCCGATCCTGATCCTCAACGACGTCTCCTCGTGAGCTGCGCGCTGATCGTAGCCCCGCCCGGTTCCGGCGCGGCTCAGGAGATGACCAACTCCGGGTGGGTACGGACCCGGGGGCGACGATCGCGGATCTTGGCGGCGATCTCGTCGAAGGCCGCCTCGGCCTCCGATCCGGGAGCCGCCAGGTGGACGGGCTCACCACGGTCGGCTCCCTCCCGCAGCGCGGGCACGAGAGGTACCTTGCCGAAGAGCGGCACGTCGAGTTCGGCCGCCAGCGTCTCACCACCGCCCTCACCAAAGATGGGATACCTCTTCCCGTCGTCTCCGGTGAACCACGACATGTTCTCGACGACCCCCATGACCTCCTGGTTGACCTTGGCCGCCATCAAGGCAGCCCGCCGTGCCACCAGCTGGGCGGTCGGCTGGGGGGTGGTCACCACCACGGTCTGCGATCGCGGGAGGAACTGCGACAGGGAGATCGCCACGTCGCCCGTTCCGGGGGGCATATCGATGAGCAGGAACTCGGGTTCGTCCCAGTAGACGTCTTGCAGGAACTGTTCCAGGGCCTTGTGGAGCATCGGCCCTCGCCAGATCACGGCTTGATCGGGAGCAACGAAGAAATCCATCGAGATGGCGCGCACGCCATGAGCCGCGGCAGGGATCAACAGATCGCCGACGGCATTGGGCGGCCGCCGCATCCCCAGCATGCGCGGGATCGAGAATCCCCACACGTCGGCATCGAGGACCGCCACGTCGTGCCCCACCCGGGCCAGCGCCACGGCGGTGTTGGCCGTGACCGACGACTTCCCCACTCCCCCTTTGCCGCTGGCGACCGATACGACTCTCGTTCGCGACCCTTCCCGACCGACCACGGGGGTCGAGCCCCGCAGCAACGCCGCCAGCGAGGTGACCCGATCATTGGCCATCACCGACGTGTCGACCACGACCGGTTCGGTGGCCACCGACTCGGTGACAGCCCTGGTGAGGTCGTCGGCCGGCCAATGCTCGGAGGGCACCGCGACGGCGATCCTCACCCCATCGCCGTGTTCCTCGACCTCATCGACCATGCCCAGCTCGCCCAGCGGACGGCGGAGAAGCGGCTCGGTCACCCCTGCGACGGCGGATTCGACGGCTGCGAGGTCGGTCACGACTCTCCTCGGATAGGGGGGCCCGAAAACTATAGTGACGCCCGGTTCCACGGCTATGAGCACAGGCAATTTCGAGCGCACCATCGGCGACCTCGCCGCAACATTGGGAGATGCCACGCGGCGCGGCATCTACGTCTCGGTGCGCGAAGCCGGCCGATCTTCCACCGTGGCCGACGTGGCCGACGCCTTCGGCATCCACCCAAACGTCGCCCGTCACCACCTGGATCGGCTGGTGGAGGACGGATACCTCGAGGTCGAGATGGGGCGGCCCGGGGGTGAGGGGGTCGGCCGACCGGCCAAGCACTACGCGGCCACCGCCAAAGAGATCGCGGTCGCCTATCCCCCGCGCCGCTACGACCTGCTCGCCGAGCTGCTGGTCCAAGTCGCGGAACGACTCGACCCCGGAGCGGCTCCGGAAGCCGCCGAAGAGGTCGGAAGGTCGTTCGGGAGGCGGTTGGCGGCGGAAGCCGGACTCAGCGGTACCGGGGGCACGGCCGAGGCACTCGAAGCGGTCTCACGGACCCTGCTCGGTATCGGGTTCGGGACTACATCCGAGTCGGGCAGCCTGGTGACCCACCATTGCCCCTTCGGGAGAACCGCCGCCGAACATCCCGAGGTCGTGTGCCGTCTCGATCAAGGGATCGTGGCCGGCCTCCTCGAAGCGGTGCGGAAGGGGAACGGCGCCGTCGTCGTCAACCCCCACGAGGGTCCCGACGACGCCTGCATCGTCGAGATCTGAGGCAGCGGCGCAGCGACGGGGGATCGGTATCCTCGGGGTCCGGTCGTCACGGAGGCCCCATTGCCAGCCACAGCCCACGATCCCTTCGGAGCCCGCAACGCGATCGAAACGCCGCTGGGGCCCCGCACGGTGTTCCGGCTCGAGGCCCTGCGGTCGATCGCCGACATCGACCGGATCCCGTACTCGATCAAGGTCCTGCTCGAGGCCGTGCTGCGGAATCACGACGGCCGGGTGGTCGAGGACGAAGACGTCCGGGCCCTCGCCTCCTACGACGCCTCCAAGGTGGGCGAAACCGAAATCGCCTTCAAGCCGGGGAGGGTCGTGCTCCAGGACTTCACCGGGGTACCGGCCGTCGTCGACCTCGCCGCCATGCGCTCCGCCATCGTCCGCATGACCGGTGATCCGGCATCGGCGTCGAAGGTGAACCCTCTCGTTCCCTCGGATCTGGTCATCGACCACTCGGTCCAGGTCGACGCCTTCGGAACGGCCGGCGCCCTCCTGCTCAACAGCGAGAAGGAATTCGAGCGCAATCGGGAACGCTACGAGTTCCTGAAGTGGGGCCAGCAGGCATTCGACAACTTCAAGGTCGTGCCCCCCGCCACCGGCATCGTGCACCAGGTGAATCTCGAGTACCTCGCCAAGGTGGTGTGGGACGACGGCATCACCCTCTTCCCCGACAGCCTGGTGGGGACCGATTCCCACACCACGATGATCAACGGCCTCGGCGTGCTCGGCTGGGGCGTCGGCGGCATCGAAGGCGAAGCCGCCATGGTGGGCCAGCCGATCTACATGCTGGTGCCGGAGGTCGTCGGATTCAGGCTCACCGGCCGGCTTGCGGAAGGGGCGACCGCCACCGACCTGGTGCTGCGGGTCACCCAGATGCTGCGTGAACACGGAGTGGTCGGGAAGTTCGTGGAGTTCTTCGGCCCGGGGCTCGACGACATGCCCCTGGCCAACCGGGCCACGATCGCCAACATGGCCCCCGAGTACGGGGCCACCGTGGGTTTCTTCCCCGTCGACGATCAGACCCTGCGGTACCTCCGGCTCACCGGACGAGACGAGGCCCTGATCGAGACGGTCGAGCAGTACACCCGGCTCCAGGGCCTGTGGAGGGACGATGCCCACGGCGCCGTCTACTCGGCCACCCTCACGCTCGACATGGGCACCGTCACCCCCGCCCTGGCGGGCCCCCGCCGGCCCCAGGACCGCATCGATCTCGGCGACATGAAGCGCGCCTGGCGCTCCGAACTGGCGTCCGGCTTCGGCGACCCCGACCCCGCGGCGGCGCCGGTGGAGTGGGACGGGGAAGGCTTCGATCTCGGCCACGGGGACGTGGTGATCGCCGCCATCACATCGTGCACCAATACCTCGAATCCCGATGTGATGGTGGGAGCCGGGCTGGTGGCCCGCAAGGCCCGTGAGCGGGGTCTTGGGCGCAAGCCGTGGGTCAAGACCTCCTTCGCCCCCGGATCCAAGGTCGTCACCGAGTACCTGACCGACGCCGGTCTGATGGACGACCTGGAAGCGCTCGGCTTCCACCTCGTGGGATACGGATGCACCACCTGCATCGGAAACTCGGGTCCCCTCCCGGAGCCGATCAGTGAGGCGGTGCACGGTCACGATCTGGTGGTGGCCTCGGTGCTGTCGGGCAACCGGAACTTCGAGGGTCGCATCTCTCCCGACGTGCGCGCCAGCTACCTCGCCTCGCCCCCGCTGGTCGTTGCCTACGCCATCGCCGGGACGGTCGACATCGACCTCGTCGCCGAGCCGATCGGTTCCGACCCCGAGGGCAACCAAGTGTTTCTGCGCGATCTCTGGCCGACCCAGGCGGAGATCGACGCGGTGGTGGGTTCCGAGGTGTCGCGGCATCAGTTCACCGAGCAGTACGCCTCGGTCTTCGAGGGCTCCGAGGAGTGGAAGGCCATCGCCGTCGAAGGCGGAGAGCTCTATGAGTGGAGCCCCGACAGCACCTACATCCAGGAACCGCCCTTCTTCATGGACCTCTCCCGCGACCCCGACCCGATCCGGCCGGTCCGCGGTGCCCGGGCCCTCCTCAAGCTGGGCGACTCGGTGACCACGGACCACATCTCGCCGGCCGGGGCGATCGCCGCCGACTCGCCCGCCGGACGATGGCTCATCTCCCGGGGCATCGAGCCGTCCGCCTTCAACTCCTACGGGTCGCGGCGCGGCAACGACCTCGTCATGACTCGGGGCACCTTCGCCAACATCCGAATCCGCAATGAGTTGGCCCCCGGCACCGAGGGCGGGTTCACCACCGACTTCACCGACGGCCGGGTCAAGACCGTCCATGAGGCGAGCCTCTCCTATCGGGACGCCGGGATCCCTCTGGTCGTGCTGGCCGGCAGGGACTATGGGATGGGTTCGTCGCGGGATTGGGCGGCGAAGGGGACCTTCCTGCTCGGGGTCAAGGCGGTGATCGCCGATTCCTTCGAGAGGATCCACCGCTCGAACCTCGTGATGATGGGGGTCCTCCCCCTCACGTTCCCGGCCGGGGAGAACGCCGACAGCCTCGGGCTCGACGGGACGGAGACGTTCGACATCGACGTCGACGACGAGTTCGCCCCCCGCCGGGAGGTCGAGGTCCGGGCCACCCGAAGGGACGGTTCGACGGTCACATTCCACGCCGTGGCCCGGGTGGACACCCCGGTCGAGGTGGACTACCTCCGCCACGGCGGCATCCTCCACCTGGTGCTGCGTCAGATGGCCGCCGGCTGAGGGTGCGACGGCTCGGTGCGGGATTGGGCGCCGGCCTGGTGCTGATCACCACCGCCTGCAACACCACAACCCCCGGCACCACGGCCCCTCCGCCGACCATCCCGGTCGAATCCCGGGTGCCGGCGATCGCCGACACCGAGGAGGACACACCGGTGGTTGCCGGTACCCAGCCGCGGGACGGCAATCGGATCTACGCGGGCGCCGGCACCCTCCCCGATGGGTCGTTCGTGGACGTGCCCCTTCCGGCCCGACCGATATGGATCGCCGGTGTCCCCCTCGACAGCGGCACCGGTTGGGTGGTGGTCCTCGGCGACGGCCGGACGATGACCTTCACCGTCGCCGACGGAACCGCATCCGACCCCGACGAGGTCCCGGTGCCCCTCCCGGGAGGAATGCCGCCGGTGGCCGTGGCGACCCCCGACGGGCCGGTCCCGGCGGCTCCCGCCGACGAGCATGCCGCACCGCTGAGCCCGCCGCTGATCGGCGACGACGGGGTGTGGTGGATCTCCGTCGAGGGCTCGGTGATCCACGATCCCGGCACCGGGCCGATCGAATACCCCTTCTCGGTGCTCACCGATGCCCGCTTGGTCGCGGCGGAAGACGGCCGGATCGCCGTGCTCACCGATCCGACCGACCGGTATCCCCACGGGGTGTTGGGGGACGACCTGGAAGCGACGAGCATCGCAATGATCGACCCCGGCTCCGGTGTGACGATCCTGTCGCCCCCACCCGGGCCGGTCATCGAGGGCCTGTCACCGATGTGGGTCGACGCCGACGGCGACGGCGACCTCGAGATCCTGGTCACGTTGAGCGACGCCGAGGGAGGCGCTCGCATCGCCCTCGTCGACCGAGACGGCGAGTGGATCGAGGGGCCACCGGTCGGCCGGGGGTCTCGCTGGCGGCATCAGATCGGGGTCGGTCCCGTGGGTCCCGCCGGAGAGACCGAGATCGTGGTGGTCCGCACCCCTCACCTCGGAGGGATCGTCGAGTTCTACCGCCACACCGATGCCGGCCCGGAGATCGTCGCCACGGTGACCGGCCTCACCTCCCACGTGCTCGGATCCCGCAACCTCGACCTGGCGCTCATCGCCGACGCCGACGGTGATGGGGCACTGGAGGTGGTGGCGCCCACACAAGACCGGCAGTGGCTGGCGGGCGTTCGCCGCACGGACACCGGGGCCGTCGTGGGGTGGCAGGTTCCGCTCGAAGGAACGCTGGTCACCAATCTGGCGGCGATCACGCGGAACGACGAACTGTGGTTGGCGGCCGGGCGTGAAGACGCGGTACGGATCTGGGGCGGGTGAGCGGGCTCAATCGCCCCAGTAGCGCTGCTCCCGCCAGGGATCGCCGCGCATGTGATAGCCGTTGCGTTCCCAGAAACCCGGCTGATCCCCGTCGGTGAGGTCGAACCCGCGCACCCACTTCGCCGATTTCCAGAAGTAGAGGTGGGGCACCACCAGCCGCAGGGGCCAGCCGTGATCCGGCGCGAGGTCGTCTCCGCCGTAGCGGTAGGCGAACAGGTTCTCCTCCCGGGCGAAATCGTCGAGCGGCAGATTGGCGGTGAAGCCCTCTTCGGCGCGGATCACGACGTGGGTCGCCTCCGGGAGCGGTCCGACCATCTCGAGCAGATGAGTGACCGCGACGCCCTCCCAGCGGGTGTCGAGCTTCGACCACTTGGTGACACAGTGGATGTCGGCCACCAGTTCGACGGCGGGAAGACCGATCACCTCGTCGTGCGTGAGCCGCAGCGGCCGCTCCACCAGGCCCCCGACCGTGAAGTCCCAGTTTGCGAGATCGATCGACGGCACCGATCCGGCATGGAGCACCGGGAAGCGCTCCGTGACGTATTGCCCGGGGGGTACCCGGGCCGGGTCGATGCCGGCCCCGGCGAGCTCCCGACGCTTTCGCTCGAAGAAACCCATGGTGGCGGCATCCTATTGCGATGAGACGCCTTGGTGACGCCCCCGGGTAACGTTACGGCCGTGACGACCTCGGCGACCCGGCGGTGGCGGTTTGGGATGCTGACCCTCATCGCGGTGCTGACGGTGACCGCCGGCGTCCTGTTGCTGCGCGACGGCAACGACCCGGAGCCGACTGCGGAGGCCAGCCCCCTGTCGTTGCCGCCGCTCACCGACACCTCGATTCCCGACGACCAAGCCCCCGACTTCTCCGTCGATCTCTTCGACGGCGATCGGTTTGTGCTCAGTGCCCACCTTCGCGATGACGGGAGGCCGGTGCTCCTCAACCTCTGGGCGTCGTGGTGCTTTCCGTGCCTCGAGGAGATGCCCGATCTCGAGGAAGCTTCGGCACGGCACCCCGAGGTCGTGATCGTAGGGGTCGCGGTCGACGACGACCCGGTCGCTGCCGAGGAGTTCGCCGCGGAGATCGGCATCAGCTACCCGATCGGCGCCGACGAGGCCGATCGGGTGAGCCGCGGATATCCGGCACCGGGACTGCCGGCGACGTTCCTCATCAGCGGTGAGGGCGAGATCGTCGACGTGGTCTACGGGCTCCTGACACCGGAGCACATCGAATCGCTCATCGCCTCGCTGACCTGATCAGAGGCTCCAGAAGACCGGGGTGAGCACGACGATGCCGACCACCGTGATCAGCGACAGGATCCATCCCAGGCGGGCGTAATCGCCGAACCGGTAGCCGCCGGGGCCCCACCCCATCGTGTTGGTCTGGTACCCGACGGGGGTGAGGAACGACGCCGAGGCGGCGACCGCCATGGCGATCGCCAGCGCCCGGGGATCGGCGTCGAGGGTCTCCGCCGCCGACAACACGATGGGAAACATCAACACCGCCGCCGCGTTGTTGGTGATCCACTCGGTCAACACCATGGTCGCCAACACCAGGCCGAGCAACACCGCCCACGACCCGAATCCGGCGAAGCCGTCGGTGACGAGGTCGGCGATCCTGCCCGCCAGGCCGGTCTCTTCGACCGCAGCCCCGATCCCGAACGCCGAGGCGATCACGACGAGGACGTTGGCATTGAGCGACCCGACCGCCTCGGTCGGCGACAGCACCCCGAGCACCACCACGGCCACCGCCCCGATGAGGGCGGCGTCGAGGATGTCGAGCAGACCGGTGGCGGCAACGGCCACCACCGCCATCGCCACCGCCGCCGCAATCGGTGCCTTCGAGGTACGAACCGGGGCCGACTCGCCGAGGCGAGAGACGAGCAGGAAGTCGCTCCGATCCCGCCAGCGGACCCGGAAACCGTCGCCGGCGATCAGGAGCAGCGTATCGCCCACCCGCAGGGGCACCTCTCCGAGCTTGCCGGCCACCCGCTGGCCGGCGCGGTGGATGGCGACCACGGCGGCCTGATATCGGCTCCGGAAGCCGACCTCCTTGATGGAGCGGCCGGGGAGGGGGGAGGCCGCCCCCACCACCGCCTCGAAGAAGGCGAGCCGGTCGGTGTCGAAGACGGTCACGTCCTCGCCGGCGTCGAGGGTCAACCCCCGCAGCTGCTGCAGATCGACGACCTCGCTCGATCGGCCCACGAAGGTGAGCCGGTCCTCCCCCTGGATATAGGTGGAGGGGCCGACCGGGGCGATGATGCGGCCTTGCCGCTCGATTTGCACCAGATACACCCCGGCCAGGTGCCGCAGGCCCCCGCTCCCGACGGTATCGCCGTCCAGCGGCCCACCCGAGCTGACCGTCATGCGCACCACGAATTCCCGGACGTCACCCATGATCTTCTCGTGGGCGGGGAGCCGGTTCGGCAGCAGGGTCGGTGCCAGTACCACCAGCGCCATGAGGCCGAGTGCCATGATCGGCAGCCCGAGCTCGCCGATCTCGAAGAAGCCCATCGCCTCCAGACCGTGAGCCTCCAGAAGCCCGGAGACGACGATGTTCGTGGACGTCCCGATCACGGTGACCATCCCACCGAGGATCGCCGCATAGGACAGCGGCATGAGGAAGCGTGAGGCCGGTCGGCCGTTGTTCTCGGCCCAACGGGAGATCGCCGGGACGAGCATCGCCACGATGGGGGTGTTGTTGAGGAAGGCCGAGGCCCCCGCAGCCGGAAAGACGATCCTGGTGAGGGCCCGGCGGTCGCCACCACCGCGACCGAGGAAGCCGTGCACCAGCGGCGCCAGGATGCCGGTCCGCTCCACCGCCCCGGCCAGCACGTAGAGCGCGGCCACGGTGATGGGAGCCGGGTTGCTGAAGCCGGAGAAGGCCTGGGTCGGCGTGATCACATCGGCAACCATCAACACCACGGCGGCGCCGAAGACCACGGCGGCGGGCACGGTCACCTCCCGGGCGAGCAGCACCACCGTCACGGCGATGATCCCGAGGGTGAACCAGGCCTCCCAGCTCAAGCCCTGAGCTCCACCATGAGTTCACCCTCCTGGACGACCTGGTCGGGCTCCACCGCCACGGCCACCACCGTTCCGGCGGCAGGAGCGGCGACGGGGATCTCCATCTTCATGGACTCGAGGATCACCAGTTCATCCCCCTCCGACACCGCCTGCCCCGGCTCGACGAGCACCTTCCACACGTTGGCCACCATCTCGGCGCGAACCTCCAATACCGCTCCTCTCCGTGTCTCAGACCGGCAACACGCCGTGCTTGCGCCACGGCCGGTCGAGGGTCTTGGTCCGGGTCGATGCCAGCCCGCGTACGATGGCGGCGCGGGTCTCGGCCGGGGCAATGATGTCGTCGACGGCCGACCAGCCGGCGGCGATGTAGGGATCGATCCGCTCCCGGATCTGCTCCGCCAGCGTCAGGCGCAACTGCTCTTGCTCCTCTGGTGGCGCCGCCTCGATCTGCTTGCGAAACAGGATGTTGACCGCTCCGTCGGGACCCATCACCGAGATCTCGGCGGTCGGCCACGCAACGATGTAGTCGGACTCGTAGGCCCGCCCGCACATGACGAAGTAGCCGGCGCCGTAGGCCTTGCGGAGCACGACCGTGACTTTGGGCACGGTGGCCTCGCTCACCGCAAACAGCATCTTGGCGCCGTGCCGGATGATCCCCTGCTTCTCGACCTGACTCCCGACGAGGAAGCCGGGGACATCGACCAGGAAGACGAGCGGGATGTCGAACGCATCACACAACCAGACGAACCGAGCCGCCTTGTCGGCGGCGTCCACGTCGAGCACGCCTCCGAGGTGCATCGGCTGGCTGGCGACGACCCCGGCGGGACGGCCTCCGAAGCGGGCGAACCCGGTGATGAGGTTACGAGCCCAATCCGGCTTGATCGGAAAGAAATGATGATCGTCGACGATCGCTTCGATCACCTTGCGCATGTCGTAGGCCCGGCGCGGCGCGGTGGGGACGATCTCGGCGAGCTCGGGGACCATCCGATCCCCGGGATCGGCGCACTCGGCGATCGGCGGCGCCTCCCTATTGTGCGACGGCATGAAGGACAGGTATTCGCGCACCACCGCCAGACATTCCTCGTCGCTATCGACGGCGAGGTCGGCGACTCCCGAGATCTTGGTGTGGATGTCGGCTCCTCCGATCTCCTGGTCGGTGAGGTCCTCCCCGACGGCCGCCTTGACGAGGTGCGGGCCGCCCAGGGCCATCGAAGAAGTACCACGCACCATCGGCACGAAGTCGGCGAGCGCCGGGATGTAGGCGGTCCCGGCGGCACAGGGGCCCAGCATGGCCGCCACCATCGGGACGACGCCGCTCATGGCGACCTGTTCCCGAAACAAGGCTCCGGTCGCGGCAAACACCGACCCCACCGCCTGCTGGATGCGGGCCCCCGCCGAGTCGAGGAGCCACACCATCGGGATGCGCTGGCGCACCGCCAGTTCGCGCATCCGGGCGACCTTCTGCTCTCCGACACCCCCCATCGAACCGCCCATCACGGTGAAGTCGTAGGCGGCGATGGCGACCCTGCGGCCGTCGACGATGCCCACCCCGGTCACCACCCCATCGGCGGCCAGGTGCCGATCCCCGAGGGACGGGTCCATGTGATCGGCGAGGAGCCCCATCTCCACGAAACTCCCCGGTTCACAAAGGAGGTCGAGGCGCTCCCGAACGGTCAGCTTGCCCTGTTCGTGCTGCCGCTCCACTCGCTCCGGGCCGCCCCCCGCCAGGCTTCGGGCTCGCCTCTCGGAGAGGTCGGAGATCCGCTCGCTCCAAGACTCGACGGGATCCATCGGTGCTTCGCTCATCGGCCCCTCCACTCGGCCGGTCTCTTCTGGAGGAAGGCGGCAACGCCCTCCACCGCATCCTCGGTGGCCGCGATCGCCGTCAGTCCCCCGTGCAGGTGCTGGAGGGCGGTGTCGAAATCCATGTCGGCCACGGTGTAGAAGGCGTCCCGTCCCATCCGCAGCGTTGCCGGGCTGCGCGATGCCAGGGTCGTCACGATCTGGTCCACGACGGCGTCCAGTTCGTCGGAGGGCACGACCCTGGTGACGAGCCCCACCTCGCGGGCCTCGTGGGCCGAGAGCCGGCTCCCCATCAGCATCATCTCAAGAGCCGCTCGCCGGGGCATCACTTCCTGGAGCACGGCAGAGATCAGCATCGGCCACAGCCCGATGGAGATCTCGGGCGTTCCCAACCTGGCGTGATCGGCGGCGACGACGATGTCGCACGCCGCCGCCAGACCGAGACCACCCCCGAGGGCATGGCCGTTCACTCGGGCCACCGTCGGCTTGCCGCAACGGCGCATCGAACGGAACAGCTCGGCGAGGGCTCCCCGGGCTGCGTGTGCCGCCACCGGCGTGTCCACGAAGCCCCCGGAGAGATCTCCGCCCGCCGAGAAGGCCCGGTCACCGGCCCCGGTGAAGACGAGCACCCGAACCTCGGGGTCGGACGCCGCCCGGTCCACGGCCGCCGCCAGATCGCTGATCACCTCGTTGGACAGGGGGTTGCGGCGCTCCGGGTCGTCGATCGTCATCGTCGCCCGGGGCACGTCGACCTCGTAGCGAAGCACGCGGCTCCTTGATCGGCTGTTGCGAGCCTACCGAGCGGAGACGGCGCTATACGCCCTCGACGGCGCGCCGCTGCAGCACCCGCCGCAGGGCGGCCACCACTTCGGGGTCGTAGTCGTAGGCGGCGCCACGATGGAGCAACTCGAGGGCCTCAGGAGGCCCCACCTCGTTCCTCACCACCGAGCGATCGAAGGTTGCGGCGACCTGCACCACCTGGGCTTCACGAGGCAATTCGGGATCTCGCTCCTCGCCGGGACGCCGATACGGGTCCTTGTGGCGGGCCACGATGGTGGCAACGGATTCGAGCGAGGCCGACTCCGAGATGATGGCGGCACTCCATTGGGCCAGATCCCGCTGCGTGTACTCGGCGATGGAGGGATCGTTCAGCACGACGCGGCCGACGTCGTGGAGCAACGCGGCGTAACCGACTCTCTGCACGCGGAAGGGACCGAATCCCATCTCAGCGCCGATCGACCGGGCCAACTCTGCCGTCCGGCGAGCATGCCCCTCTTCGACATACCCGCCCGCCTCGGGGATCCGGCCGAGCGCCATGATCGTCTGCCGGTAGGTGCGCCTCGTTTGCGCCAAACGATCGAGGGCGAGATGGCTGAAGGCGTAGGGAAGGCCGGCCAATGGAACACTCCACCATCCCAGCACCGGGTAGGTGAGGCCGAACAACGCTCCCGCCGAGACCAACGCCAGATAGGCCGGGCCATCGGCCAACGCCTCCCACCACACCATCCGGCGAAAGACCCGACGGGGTCGGATGGGAAGCACCACGCGCACGAACGCAGCCACCAGATACCAGGCCCCGGCCGCCAACGTCACGAGTATGAGGTGACCGACCTCCCCCTTCTCGTCGATCGAGCCGATCGCCAGGCGGCCCGCCCACAAGACCCCGACCGCAGCGGCCAGCGCCACCGACTCGGCGGGAAACAGGTTGGTCACGGCCTTCGGACCCAGGCGGAGTCGAATGAGGACCAGACCGATCGGCAGGCCGATGGCCGCGCCGCCGATCACCACCAGGGACGAATCGGTCAGCAACCAGGCGGCTACGGCCACCATTGCGCTCAGCGACAACCTTCGCCCCGCGGAATTGGGAAGGGTGATCAAATGGGCGCCGACGAACGCGCCGGCGGCGATCAGCGTCTCACCGAGAGAGCCGCCGAGGACGCCGATCACGCACCCCGCGGCCGGCGCCATCGCCCAGCCGAAGGCGCCCACGACGGTGCGATACCGCTCAGGCACGGAGCACCCTCTCCTTCACGAGTCGGGCCACCTCCGCCGAGCTCTCGGCGTCCGGTGATCCGTAGGCCTCACCCCGATCCGTGATGGCTCCGATCAGCGCGCCGACGACCTCTGCACCCAGACGATCGGCGACGGTGCGAAGAGCATCGAACGCTTCCTGCTGCGTCACCGCGGCCCGATACGAGCGGGTGCTGGTCATGGCATCGAACGCGTCGGCCGCCGCCAGGATCCGCGCTTCGACCGGCATCTCGTCGGCACCACGATCGAGAGCGGTGCGGTGTTGGGCGGAGATCGCCACCATCGGTCGAAGGAACTCGACCTCGGAGAGCACGTCATCGACCACGGCCATGTGGTCGGAAGCCATCCTCCGTTCATCCTCGGAGAGGGGCCCTTCCCGGCGTAGTAGTGGGGCCGGGATCGCCAACTTTCCGACATCGTGGAGCAGAGCGGCCCACCGGAGCCGTTCCAACCGGTTCGGGTCGAGACCGAGCCTATCCCCGGTGATCCGGCAGAAGTGGGCCACCCGTTCGGTGTGGCCCTTGGTGTGCGGGTCGAGGGCCTCCACGACCTTGACGAAGCCGCGGACGGTCTCCTCGTGGGAACGACGCATCCTCCCGTAGCTGACCAATCCGACATGCCCGACCGCATAGGTCACGAGGATCAGCGGCAGGGTGGTGGGACCCTTCAGCAAATAGGCCGCCCCGAGGAGCCCACCGAGGGAGGCCAGAACCATCAGCGTCAGGTGGTTCGTGATCATCTTGGTCCACGGCCTCCCGGTCCGATCCGGTGAGACCAACCGCACGTAGAGCACGACCAGTTGGAAGTTCACCCAGTCGTAGACCACGGAGGAGGCGGCCGCTCCCACGGCCACCATCGGCAGGTTGCGGACCTCGATCGGGCCTTCGGGCAGGAACAGGGTGAAGATCGAGATCCCGGCGGCGGTGGAGAGCACCAGCTGACCGAAATTGGCGGCCGGTTCCCGCCAGCGACGGCGGCGCAGGTCCTGAGGCTGGAGCAGACCGAGTGCCGCCATCAGCACCACGCCCAGCATGGCGCTGTCGCGCCCGAAGGCCACCGCGGCGGTGAACGTCACCATTGCCGAAGCGCTCACCATCAGGCCGTCGTTGACCTCGACGGCACCGAAGTCGAGCACGACAAATGCGACTGCCAGGGTGACCCACAACCACCATGGCGAGGGGAGATCCTGGAAGACGAGCAAGACGACGAGCGTCGCCCCGCCGGCGACGGCAAAGGTGGCTGCGAGAAAGGCTCCTCGCCGCCTCTGTGAGATCGTCTCGGTTGTCATAATGGGTAGAGGGTGGCTCGGGCCGGTGCGACTACCCGATCTTCCAGCCGTCTATCGGACTACCGATCTTCCAGCCCACGCTGTGGGCGGCAAGCATGACTTCGCATCATCACCTACCGCCTCCCTTTCGTTCGGTCTCGACGCCGGTGCTAATCCGGCGTCGGCGGATCCGCTCCGCTGAACTCACGGGGCTAGCCGTACGGTGCCCGGGCCACCCGGGCCGCTTGCTCCTTTTCCTGCTCTTCGGCAGGTTCGGGGCCGGCCTTCACGGTTGTGATGACCGGTCGCGGACCGTCTCTACCCGGCCGGGAACACTCGGCTCCCGGACCGCGCACCACGATACCGGCCCGGTGCCACACCCACCAAGCATTTCCAGGTCGGGGCCCTCCGCCGTCGAAGTGACATGCAGTGACCGTGGCGGTTACGCTATGTAGTGGGCGAGGAGGGCATATGGACGTGCGCGAACTTGAGGAAACCCTCGCACGCCTGCCTTCGATCAACGCGGTGCGGGTCGCCGTCGTGAAGGACGAGGTGCGCGAGGTCCACGTCCTGGCCGCGCCCGAGAAGGCGCCGAAGCAGGTGGTTCGCGACGTCCAGACCCTGGCTCTCGCCCGATTCGGCATCGCCATCGACCGCCGCGCCATCTCCGTCGTCCAAATCGGCCCGGAGCGGATCGCGGTGCAGGAGGATCGGCCGGCGATCATGGGGGTGCACGAGATCCCCGAGGGATCGCGGACGACGGTGGCCGTCACGTTGCGTTGGCGCGGTGACGAGCATGTCGGAACGGCGACCGGACCGGCCGCCCCGTCGGCCCGGCTCCGTCTCGTGGGAGAAGCCGCGCTCCGGGCCGTCGAGGACATCATCGGTGACGAGGCCCTGGCCCTCGACGCCGTCGGTGCACCGGGGATCGGGATGCGCAAGGTGATGGTCGCCGTGATCGTGAGCACCGGCGTCGACGGTGAACAGGTGGCGGTCGGCTCGGCCCTGAGCCACGGTGACGACAGCGAAGCCACCGTGCGGGCCGTCCTCGACGCTCTCAACCGCCGCATCAGCCGGCAGGACTGACGGCACCGGCTCTAGGGTCCCGTCCATGGGAAGCCGGATTCCCTCGTCGTTCACCGGTGCCGGTTCGGTTGCCGTGACCCCACATCACCTGGCAACCGCGGCCGCGCTCGACGTCATGGATGCGGGCGGCAACGCCGTCGACGGCGCCGTCGCCGCCAACGCCGTGCTCGGCGTCGTGCTCCCTACGACGTGCGGGATCGGCGGCGACCTCTTCGCCCTCGTGCACCAAACCGGAATGGATCGGCCCGATGTGCTCAACGCTTCTGGGAGAGGGGGATCCGGCCTCGACCCCGCCGCCCTGCGATCGACGGGGGCAACCGAGATGCCGCTCTTCGCCCCCGAGGCGATCACCGTCCCCGGTTGCGTCGACGGCTGGGAAGCCCTGCTGGACCGGCACGGCTCGAGGCCGCTGGGTGAGTTGCTGCGGGCGGCGATCGATCTCGCCGCCGGCGGATTCGAAGTGTCGCACGAGCTCGGTGACGCTCTGGCGAGGATCGAGGACCTCGTGGCGGGCCAAGCCTCGGCGCCCCCTCTCTACCCGAACGGCCGCCCTCCCTCACCGGGAGACACGATCGTCCGTACCCGACTGGCCGAAACCCTGGAGGCCATCGCTTCGGCGGGTCGCTCCGCCTTCTACGAGGGATCGATCGCCGCCGCGGTGGCCGGCGCCACCGGCGGCATCCTGACCACCGACGACCTCGCCGTCCCGCATGCCGACTGGGTCTCTCCCGTGGGGATCGACGTCTTCGGGCGATCCGCGTGGACGGTGCCGCCCAACAGTCAGGGCTACCTCGCGTTGGCCGCCGTTTGGCTCCTCGAGAGGATCGGCCCCCCGGCCGATACCGAGGATCCGGCCTTCCACCACGCCGTCGTCGAGGCCTATCGCGCCGTGGCGTGGGAACGGGACGAGCTCGTCGCCGATCCCGATCATGCGCCCCTGCCTCCCGACCGGCTCCTCGCCCCGGAGCGGCTGCACCATCATCTGGCCACGTTCGACCCCGACGCCTCTGCGACGCGCCCTGCGGCCGGAGCGATCGAGGGTGGCACCGCCTACCTGTGCACCCTCGACGAAGCCGGGATGGGGGTGTCGCTGATCCAATCGAATTTCACCGGCATCGGGAGCGGCATCTCGGCGGGCGACACCGGGATCTTCCTCCACAACCGGGGTGCCGGGTTCTCTCTGAAGCCGGGACACCCCAACGAAGCGGCCCCGGGCCGGCGGCCCTTGCACACGCTGTCCCCGACCCTGTGGACCGTCGACGGCCGGCTCGACCTCCTTCTCGGCACTCGCGGCGGGCACCAACAGCCCCAGTACCTCGCCCAGACGGCCGCTCAGTTGTTCCATGTCGGCCTGGCACCGGATGAGGCTCAGGCGCTCCCTCGATGGGAGATGGATCACGCCGCCGCGGGTACCGGCTCGGCCCTCCGCGTCGAAGCCGGGATGCCGCGACGGGTGGTCGCCGGCCTCATCGCCAGGGGGCATGCCGTCGAACCCGTCGCCGACTTCCCGCCCGGATGGGGACCGGTCTCCATCATCGCCGCCGGTGCCGACGGGACGCGTCGAGCGGCGGCAGACCCGCGGGTTTCGACCGCAACTGCGGCCGGCCGCGGGTGATCGGCCCGCAGCGGGCCCGGCGAGTCGACCCCCGGCGCTCCCTACACTGCTCGGGCACGCCGCCGAAGGGATCGCCATGGTCACCCTCCTCCTGGTCCGCCACGGCGAGGCCGAGGGGAATCCCGAACACCGCTTCATCGGGCAGACCGATGCGCCGCTCACCGAGACCGGGAGAGCGCAGGTCCGGGAGCTCACCCAACGCCTCGTGGATCTCCCCATCACCAAGGTGGTGTCGTCGGACCTCGAGCGCTGTCGCATGACCGTGTCGCCCACCGCCGCGGCCCTCGGTCTGGAGCCGATCACCGATCCCCGACTGCGCGAGGTCGATAACGGAGAGTGGAACGGTCTCCTCGCCGAGGAGATCGCCGCCCGTTGGCCCGACCTCTTCGCCCGCTATCAGTCGGGTGAGGACGTCGTCCGTCCCGGAGGCGAGGATTGGGCCACGGTCGCCCGCCGGGTCGCCGAAGCTCTCGACGAGGTGGTCGCCGCGTCTCACACCGATGACGTCGTGCTGATCGGGACCCACGCCGGGCCGATCCTCGCCACCACGCTCCGGGTGGTCGCCGCCGATCGCCGGAATGTGTTCACCGGCCCCTTCGGCTCGGTCGATCACTGCTCGCTCACCGTGTTCCAGGGTTCTCAGATGCGCCTGGTGGCCTACAACGACACCGGCCACACCGGCACTCACCCCTCCTGGATCTCGGCCACCAATCCTGCCCACCCCTCGTCGTCGAGATCGGGAGGAAGCGGGGTGTAGAAACCGAACCGCTGGAGGACCCCTGCGTAGCGATCCTTGATCACAGCGGCCAGTCGGTCCACCGGCGCCACGACGGCGACCTCTCGCACCATCTCGTCCGACACGAGTTGCGGCAGGCCCTCCCAATCCCCGCGCTTCGACATGGCAGAGAGACGAGGACCCACCTCCCAACCGTGGGTCTCGAGAACCCCCCGATAGGCGGGCGTGGAGGCGTAGAAGGCCACCTGAAGGCGGACCGCATCGACGGCGGCCGCCAACTCGGCCTCGGTGCTCCCGGTGGCGACCAGCACGGCGCAGCAGCGCTCCACGTCGTCGAGCGATCGGCCCCCCGCCGCGGCGCCGGCGGCCATGGCCGGCAACGTCACCTCCTCGAGATAGCGGAGGGTGTGGAACGGGTGCACGTGGAACCCGTCACACACCTCCCCGGCCAGCCGGCACATGTACTCGCCGACACCGGCGATGTACAGCGGGATGTCGTGAGGTATCGGGGCCGGTGTGAAGAACGGCGTCATGAGCGTGAACCGGTAGTGCTCGCCCTCGAAGCGGAGCGGCTCCCCGCTGCGCCACGCATTCCAGATCGCCCTCAGGGCGGCGAGGTACTCCCGCATCCGGGGACCGGGGCTCGACCACGGCATGGAGAAGCGGCGGGTCACGTGACCCCGTACCTGCGTGCCGAGGCCCAGCAGGAACCGCCCCCCGCTCATCTCGGCCAGGTCCCAGGCGGTGTGGGCAACCGTCATCGGGGAGCGGGCGAAGGCCACCGCGATCGCAGTCCCCAGATCGAGGCTCGGAGCGGCGGCGCCGACCGCCACCAACGGAAGGAACGGATCCCGGTTGGTCTCGGCGGTGAACACGCCGTCGAAACCGATCAGGGCGGCCCGCCGGGCGAGCTCGGCGGCGACCCCGGGTGAACTCGGGGGCAGGTAGTAGTCGACCTTCAGCACGGGCTCCGGGATGGGAAGGCGCCAGGCTATCCGAATCCGACGCCTCGGTACACTGGTCCCGAAAGGAGAGTCTGTGAAGCGTTACGTTCGGTTCGGCTCGGTCGCCGCCGCGGTCGCCGGGGGAATCGTCGCCCTCTTGTGGATGATCAAGGATCGATTCACCGGTCCGGCGCCGCAGCCGGTGACGGCCGAAGAAGCGCCCAAGTTCCGGGTGCCTCCCCCCGCACGGCCGACGGCCACCACCGGCGAGGCCGACGATTTGAGCGAGGTCAAGGGGATCGGTCCCGTGTACCAGGCCCGGCTGGAAGGGGCCGGCATCCGCTCCTTCGCCGCGCTCGGCGCCGCCGACGCCGTGGACCTGGCCGAACGCGTCGAGGTCCCGGTGTCGCGGGTCCAGGATTGGATCGATAAGGCGAGGCGACTCGAGAAGCGCTGAGCCGGTGCCCTACCTGACGGCGCCCGAGGACCTGGCAGCACTGCTCGCCGACGAGCCCCCCTATCGCGTCGACCAGCTGCGACGGTGGCTCTATCAGACCCCCGTCTTGGACGCCGACGCGATGACCAACCTCCCGGCCGGCCTCCGGGCGGATCTCGCCGACCGGCTGTGGCCCTTCACCGTCGATGAGATGCAGACCGCAGATCGGGGCCGTACCGTCAAGTGGCTGTTTCGTGCTCCCGACGGAGCCGCCATCGAAGCCGTCCTCATGGGATACCGGCGCCGAACCACACTGTGCATCTCCTCGCAGGCGGGGTGCGCCATGGGCTGCACCTTCTGCGCCACCGGCCAATTCGGCTTCGAGCGCCACCTGGACGCCGGGGAGATCGTGGCCCAAGTGGCCTATGCCAAGGCCTACCTCGCCGCCGACCCGATGCCCGACAGCCCACCCCGGTTGGGCAACGTCGTCTTCATGGGGATGGGGGAGCCGCTGGCCAACTACGAGCACGTG
The DNA here is from genome assembly GCA_041551965.1 of Acidimicrobiia bacterium. Lineage (GTDB taxonomy): Bacteria > Actinomycetota > Acidimicrobiia > Spongiisociales > UBA11373 > JBFELU01. The sequence continues at coordinate 1,106 of JBFELU010000018.1, read as the reverse complement.
CGTGAGTCGATCCGCCGCATGGTGGACGTGATGGGCATCTCGGCGCGCTCGATCACCGTCTCCACCGTGGGCGTCCTGCCGGGGATGCGCCGACTGGCGGCCGAGCCGTGGCCGGTGACCCTGGCGCTCAGCCTCCACGCCGCCGACGACGATCTCCGGCAGCGCCTGGTGCCGTTGAACCGCCGCTACCCCATCGACGAGCTCATCGGCGCAGCGGCCGACTTCCAAGCCAGCAAGGGCCGGCGGGTGACCCTCGAGTGGACCCTCATCGACGGGGTGAACGACACCCCGGAACAGGCCAGGGCGCTGGCATCGATCGCCACCGAGTTGCGGGCCCACGTCAACGTGATCGCTCTCAATCCGACCCCACTCTCCCCCGATCGACCCCCGCCCGAACGGCGGGTGACGGACTTCGTGGCGCTGGTCGCCGAATCGGGTGCCACCATCACCCTGCGGGACACCCGCGGACGTGACATCGACGCTGCTTGCGGCCAGCTGCGGGTCCGCAAGGCCGAAGAGGAGGGAACACGATGATTCCGGATGTGGGCGACGCCGCCCCCGATTTCACGCTCACCGACCACACCGGCGGTGAGGTGCGGCTGGCCGACCTGGCGGGTCGCCGCGTGGTCCTCTACTTCTACCCGAAGGCCTTCACCCCGGGATGCACCACCGAGGCGTGTGACTTCCGGGACCGGCACCAAGCCTTCACCGCCGCCGGCTACGAGATCCTCGGTGTGAGCCCGGATCCTCCGGACCGCCTGCGAGGGTTCCGTGAGGAGCACGGATTGCCGTTTCCGCTGCTCTCAGATCCGGATCACGCCGTGGCTTCCGCCTACGGCGCCTGGGGGATCAAGAAGAACTACGGCAGGGAGTACGAGGGTCTCATCCGATCGACGTTTCTGATCGGTCCCGACAGGACGATCACCGGGGCATGGCGCAACGTGCGGGCCAAGGGACACGCCGACCGGATCGCCGAGGAGCTCTGACCCGTCACGCCGGCACAACTCGGCCATGCCGCCACAATGACCGTCGATGTTGTCGTGGCAGGCGATGGGAGGCGGCTGGAAGGCCGGCCGCTACCGGGTGCAGCCGGTTGAGCCGTCCGG
>JBFELU010000017.1:0-37775 GCA_041551965.1 Acidimicrobiia bacterium | reverse complement strand
GCCCCGGATTGCCTCCGGGGCCCATCGCCGAGACGGGAGTCTCAGTCCTCGCCGTTGTCGGGGAACTCGTCGTCGGCCTCGACGCCGACCACGTTGAACTCCTCGTCCAACTGGACGTCGACTTGGCTTCCGTCGTCGAGGGTGACCTCGACCTCGTAGTAGCTCTCTTCGTCGCCGACCTCGGTGTCGGTGACCCGGCCTCCGCCGAGATGGGTCAGGGCGGCTTCGCTGGCCCGTTCCAGTTCCATGCCGGTGATCGGAGTGTCTGAGTCGTCGTCGTCGCCACCGACGCCGATGGCGATGCCCGCCCCGGTGATCGAGGCGGCGGCCACGGCGGCACCGGCGATGATGACCTTGGTGCGTGTCCTCACGGTGGTTCCTCCTCGTGGCAATCGTATCCCACGATGACGGGTCGGATCTGAATCGAGACCGAACGGCTCAGCGACGGCCCCGAGCCGCCCACCGAAGCAGCCGGACCCACCACGACCATCGGCCTGATGGTCCCGGAGTGCCGACGGCTTGCTCCGCCATGTCGAAGGCGTCCTCGATGAGGGCGTCGTGCAGGGGGCGGACCGCAACCGGCCACCAGAGGGCGAACCATCCTGACGCCCGGCCCGTGATGGTGTGTGACAGGAGCGTGGCTCCGTCGTCCGGTTCCACCCGGAATTCGTGATGGCCCTCAAGCCCCCGGGGGCCGGAGAAGATGAACCGGACCCGCCGTCCCTGTTCGTACTCCGACACCCGGTAGCGAATGAAGGCGTGACCCCCTTCGGCGCCCACGCCGAGGGGCCGATCGAAGCGCATGGCCGGCCACCGCCCCTGGGGCCACAGGCGGTCGTCGTCAGACGACAGCGTGTCGATCAAGGCGCCCACCCGATTCGGAGGTGCCGCGATGCGCCGCTCGTGGTGGTTGTGAATCCGCACCCTTCCCGACGGTAGCGGGGGCGCGCTCAGTCGAGGAGCGCCCTTGCGTCCAGTAGTGGGCGGGGGTCGATCAGGTTCTTGTTCAGGGCGGCCGCCTCGGCGGGCAGGCCCAGCGCTACCGCCATCAGTTGGGTGAAGTAGAGGACGGGCATCGGCTCGTCGAGGTCCATCTGGGTCTGACGGGCATCCAGATTGGCGTGGCACAGAGGGCAGGCGACTGCGATCACGTCGGCCCCGGCCGCCCGGGCGTGCTCGATCAGATCCCCGCTCAACTTCAGGACGATGTCCTTGCGGATCAGCGAATGGACCGCCCCGCAGCACGATGTCTTGTAGGACCAGTCGCAAACCTCGGCTCCGAGGGCCTCCATGAGGCGGTCCATCTCGAGGGGGTCTTCGGGCCGGTCGGCGCCGGTGACCTCGGGAGGCCGGGTCATGACGCACCCGTAGTAGCAGACGACCTTGAGGTCGCGGAGGGGCCGCCGCACCGCGCCGGCCAGTGCTTCGGTGCCGACGTGGCTCAGGATCGTGTCCATCAGCGTGTGGACCTCCACGGCATCGGCGGCGGGGTCTCGACCGTTCCCGGCCTGGGCGAACTTGTGCCGGCTGAAGCAGCCGGCACAAGGCATCGTGACCTCGGAGAAGCCGCTCCGGTCGATGAGCGACAGATTCTCCAGCGGGAGGCTGTGTGCCTGTTCCGGGTCGGCGCGGTGAGCCACCGATCCGCCGCAGCAAGTCCATCCCTTGGGCTCGATGAGGGTGATGTCGAGTGCCTCGCACACCGCCCTCGTCGAGCGGTCGAACTCCTTGGCGGTGGAACTCAGGGAGCATCCCGGGTAGTAGGCGACAGCGTCCTCGGCACCTTCGACACGTTTCACTTCGCCGCGGCGCTTGGACCGGTGGGGGAGCAGCGGCATGCGGCCTTTGCGGAGCAACTTCATACCCAGGCCCAGGTCTTCGGTGATGTTGCCGCTGCGCAGCTTCATCTCGGCGAGCATCCCCAGCTCGTAGGCGCGGCGCCACACCCGAATCTCCCGAAGGAAGGCCGAGTTGAACACGTCGGCCTGGGGCACGGGCGGCTTGATGCCTCGCTCCAGGGACTCCCGGGTGAGGAAGTCCATGATCCCGGCGACGTCGAGACCCTGGGGGCAGTGGGTGGTGCACGCCTGGCAGGAGGCACACAGCCATGGGGTTTCTGCTTTGAGGGCGATCTCGGTCTGGCCCAGCTGCACCGCCCGCATGATCTGGTTGGGGTTCCAGTCGAACCACTCCGAGACGGGGCAGCCGCTGGTGCACTTGGAGCACTGGTAGCAGAGGAAGACGTTGTCCCCGATCTCATCCCGGACCCGTTGAGCGAGCTCGGCGTCGATCGGCAGCATGGCTTCCGTCGTCATGCAGTCGCTCCGCTCGGCTCGGGACGGGGGAGCAGGCCGGCCCCTTCAACGATGGGCCGGACCGCCTCTTCCCACTCGATGGCCATCACGTGGACCCCGGCGACGCCCTGGATCTCCCGGATCTCGTTGATGAGGTCGATGCAGATCCGGATGCCTTCCTCCTTCCAGGCGGCGGCGCGGGCCTTCTTGTCCTCGGGAGTGAGCTCGTCCTTGGATTTGCCGACCCACTCCGCTCCGGCCTGGGTCATCCGGTCGATCAGGGCCTCGGGCACCAACAGACCCGGCACGTTGTTCACCATGTAGCGGGCCATGCCGGGGCTCTTGAGGGGTCCGACGCCGGCCAAGATGTATGCCTTCTCGTGGAGGCCCAGCTCCCGCACCTTCTCCATGTAGCCGGCGAAGGCTTCGACGTCGTAGATGAGCTGGGTCTGGATGAAATTGACCCCGGCAGCCACCTTCTTGGCCAGCCGCAGAGGGCGGTATTCGACCGGGTCGGCGAACGGAGCGGCGGCGGCCCCCACGAAGAACCGGGGCTCCTCACCCTCGAACTCCTCGCCACACTGGAAGACCTTGTCGTCGCGCATGGCGGCCACCATCTGAACCAGCTGGATCGAGTCGATGTCGAACACGTTCTTGGCGGTCGGGTGATTGCCGAACTGCTGGTGGTCCCCGGTGAGACACAGCAGGTTCTTCATGCCCAGGGCGTGGGCACCGAGCAGGTCGGCCTGGATGGCGAGGCGGTTGCGATCCCGGCAGGTCATCTGGATGACCGGCTCCAGTCCCTCGTCGACCACGATGGTGCCGGCACCGATGCTCGACATCCGCACGATGGCGGTCTGATTGTCGGTGATGTTGACCGCATCGCACGTGCCCTTGAGGAGGCCTGCCTTCTGCCGGATCACCGCCCCGTCGGCACTCTGCGGTGGACCCAGTTCGGCGGTGACGACGAAGTGGCCCTCCCGCAGCAGCCGCTCGAGCCGTGATCCGGCCAGTTCTCCGTTGGTTGGGGCTTCGGTGACCATGGTCTACTCCTGCTCCGCGACGATCCGCAGGTCGTCCCGGATGATGCGGCGGGGCCCGCCGTCGCGGGCCGCCTTCCAGTTCTTTGGTGGCTGAGGGTTGATGAGGATCTCGGTCCGACCCACGCTGGTGAGCCGGTCGTGGATCAACTGCCAGGCGCACGGCGTGGCGGGGTCGACCTCGCAGTGACCGTCCTCCGAGCCGCCACAGGGCCCGTTGAGCAGCGACTTGGCACACCGGGCGATGGGGCAGATCCCGGCCGTGATCCCGAGGATGCACTCTCCGCAGGCGGCACACCGCTCCTCCCACAGACCCTGCTCGGCGGGGACGCCCAGGAAGGAAGTGTCGACGCCGGGAACGACCCAGGCCTGGGGGAAGCGCTCGACCATCGCCTGGACCCCGATCCCACAGGCCAGGGACACCACCACGTCGGCATCGAGGATCCCCTCCCGCTGCTCGTCGAGGAACTCCCATTCACACTGGCGCTGGATGTTGGTGTCGGTGATGGTCTTGGTGGCGCCGTCGAGCCTGGTCGACATGCGCAGCGAGGCGGCCAGGGTCTCCGCTTCCCGGGCCCCGCCGGCGAAGCAGATGGTGACGCATGTGCCGCATCCCGCGACGAGCACCTTCTCCGCATCGCCGACGAGATCCTTGATCTCCTCCAACGGTTTCTGCTCGGCGATGATCATCGGCTCACCCTCCTGCGCTCTCGGGGCGGTGGACGCGAAGTGGGTTGGGACCCATCTCCGCAATCCGCTCGGTCATCTCGGTGGCGGCGGCGGCGAACTCGGCCGCCATGGCGGCCGACATGTTGAACATCTCGACCCGCTCGGGCTCCAGGCCTATCTCGGCGAGCAGGTCCTGCGCGCGTGCGATCCTCTTCCGGGCCTTCACATTACCTTCCAGGTAATGGCAATCACCGGGCAGTCACCCGGCCGCCATGACGCCGTCCACGCCCTCCTCGAAGGCGAGGAGCACGGTCAGCACGTCGATGCGGCCGGTGCACGGGACCTCGACCACTTTCACCGCTGAGGGGTATTGCATGCGCAAGCCCCCGGCCAGATCGGCGGCCGCATAGGCACAGTGCTCACAGCAGTAGGCCACGATGTTCAACTGGTCGTCGCTCATCGAGATGGCACTCCAATCGAATCCAGCGGTACGAATCCTTCGGGGGAGTGGCCGAGCAGCGCCGCCACCTTGGCCGTCGCCTGCGAATCGGTGAAGTGCATCAGCTGGATGGCGTGGCCGGGGCACTCCGCCACGCACACCCCGCATCCCCGGCAGATGGCGGCCTCGATGGTGGCCGCCCCCAGGATGCCGCCGATGCCCGGCTGGTCTGGGTCGATCCGGTGCACACTGAAGGGACACACCCGGACGCAGGTGAGGCACCCGGTGCACAGCTCATGGTCGACCACCGCCACCTGCCCCCCCGCAAGCAGGGTGTCTCTGCTGAGGACCCGGGCGGCCCTGGCGGCGGCCGCCTGGGCCTGGATCATCGTCTCGTCCGACAGCTTCGGGTAATGAGCCATCCCGGCCATGAACACCCCGTCCGTCGAGAAGTCGACCGGACGGAGCTTGACGTGGGCCTCGAGGAAGAAGCCGTCGGCGTCGATGCTGCACTTGAAGAAGTTGGCCAGCTCGTCGCTGTCGTCGCGGGGCACGACCGGCATGCTGAGCACCACCAGGTCCGGCTCCAGCTCCAGGGCCCGGTCGAGGATCGGGTCCCGGGCCCGCACCTGCAGTGAGCCGTTGGCCTCCACCACCGGCTTCTCGGCGGGCTCGTAGTGGACGAACAGCACACCCTTCTCACGGGCCTCGGTGTAGGAGCGTTCCTTGAATCCGTAGACCCGGATGTCGCGGTAGAGGACCACCACTTGGGCGTCGGGCTTGCGTTCCTTGAGCGCCAGGGCGTTCTTGAGGGCGATGGTGCAGCAGATGCGGCTGCAGTACTTCTCGGCGGGCCCGACGCACTGGATCATCACCACCGAATCGGGGATGTCTTCGGTTTCGAGGCGCTGCTCGAACTCCTGCTGGGTGACGATGCGGGGGTCGGTGCCGTAGCCGTACTCGGGGCCCCTGTACTCCTGGCCGCCGGTGGCCAGGATCGTCACGCCGTGCTCGACCTCGCTCTCGCTCCCGTCGGCCTCCCGCACGGTGCTGGTGAAGTTGCCCATGAACCCCGACGACCCGGTGACCCGGCTGCCGAGGTGGAGGTCGATGAGCGGATTCCTCTCGACGCGGCTCGTCAGTTCGGCGAGGAGATCCTGGGGGCGCTTCCCTTGGAAGGGCATGCGAACCCGGTCGAGATTGCCGCCGAGTGACTCCTCGCGTTCGACCAGATCGACCGGGTAGCCCTGCTCGGCAAGCGTGGCGGCGGCCGTCATCCCGGCCACCCCGCCGCCGACGACCAGCGCCCGTTTCGTCACCGGGACCTCGAAGGTGTGCTGTGGCTCCAGCAAGCCGGCGCGGGCCACCGCCATCCGGACCAGGTCCCGGGCCTTGGCGGTGGCGGCTTCGTTGTCGTTGGAGTGGACCCAGGAACATTGGTTGCGGATGTTGGCCATCTCGAAGAGATACGGATTGAGCCCGGCGCTGCGCAGCATGTCCCGGAACAGAGGGCCGTGCGTCAAGGGAGTGCAGCTGGCCACCACGACCCGGTTGAGCTGCTGCTCCTGGACCTGTTCGGCGATGTGCTTCACGCTGTCCTGGGAGCAGGTGTAGAGGTTGGCCTCGGAGTACGCCACCCCGGGCAGGGTGCCGGCGTAGTCGGCCACATCGGGGACGTCGAGGAAGCCGCCGATGTTCGAGCCGCAGTGGCACACGAAGACCCCGATCCGCAGGTCCTCCTCGCTCACGTCGCGCTCGTCGGGGAAGGTCGGGGTGGTGGTGAGCGAGAAGCGGGACTCGTTGAGACGGGCGGCGGCGGCGGCCGCCGCCCCGCTGGCCTCGATGACCGACTCGGGGATGTCCTTTGGTTCCCGGAAGGGGCCGACGGCGTAGATGCCGGGCTTGCTGCTCTCCAGTGGGTTGAACTGGGCGGTGTGGCAGAAGCCGTACTCGTCGAGCTCGACGCCGAGCCGGTTCCCCAGTTCCCGCACCGAGTCGGAGATCTCCATGCCCACCGACAGGACCACCATGTCGAAGGGCTCCTCGTGGAGGCCGCCGGCCTCGTCGTTGTAGCGGACCATGAGGTTCCGGGTGGCGGGGTCCTCCCGCAGACCGCTGATGCGGCACCGGGTGTACTCGACCCCGTAGCGGTCCCGGGCCCGCTCGAAGTAGCTCCAGTAGCCCTTGGAGAAGGCCCGCATGTCCATCATGAACACTTGGATGTCGAGGTCGGGCTCGTGCTCCTTGGCCATGATCGCTTCCTTGGTGGCATACATGCAGCACACCGCCGAGCAGTAGTCCCGGATCTGATCCCGTGAACCCACGCACTGGAGGAACGCGATCCGCTTGGGCGTTGCGTGATCGGACGGCCGGGCGATATGGCCCGTGGTGGGCCCCGACGCCGACAACATCCGTTCGAACTGCATGGCGGTGATCACGTTGGGGTACCGGCCGAGCCCGTACTCCTCGGCGAGTTCGGCCCGATAGACCTGATAGCCGGGCGCCAGGATCACCGCCCCGACATCGATCTTGGAGATCTTCGCCACCATGTCGTGGTCGACGGCGTTGACCCCGCAGGCGAAGGCACAGCTCATGCACTCGGAGCACACGCCGCAGGCCAGGCACCGCGACGCTTCGGCCCGGGCCGATTCGTCGTCGTAACCCCGCTCGATCTCGGCGAAAGAGCCGATCCGGTCCTCGACCGGCAGCTCGGGAAGGGGGATCCGGGGCCGGCGCACGATGTGGCCCGAGGCGATCCTCTGCCCCAGTTCCTCGTCGGTGGGGCTGGCGACCGGGTACTCGGGCCCCGGCGGCGGCGTCAGGTCTTCGCCGCGCAAGTAGCGCAGCAGGGAGGCGGCCGCCTTGTGCCCGCTGTCCACGGCCTCGATCACGAACGAGGTCCCCGAGACGCTGTCGCCGGCGGCGAACACGCCTTCACGGTTGGCGGCCAACGTGTGGGGATCGATGGAGATCGTGTTCTGCTTGGTCACGCCGACCCCGGCGTCGTCGGGAATGAACGCCAGGCCGGATCGCTGGCCGACCGAGAAGATGACCGTGTCGCACTCGAGGACGTGGGTGGAGTCCTCGACCGTGCTCACGCTGAGCTTGCCGCCCTCGCCGAAGCTGAAGGAGGCGACCTCCTGGCACTCGACGCCGGTGATCCGGCCCTCGTCGTCGCTGAGGATCCGCTCAAACGTGCGTCCGGGGTGGACGGTGATCCCCTCGGCCTCGGCGGCCTCGACCTCCCAGGCGTGGGCCGGCATTCGGTCACGGGTCTCCAGGCAGGCCATGTGGACCTCGCGACCCAGGCGCACCGCACTGCGGGCCACGTCGATCGCCACGTTGCCTCCGCCGAGCACCAGCACCCGCCGTCCCAGCGGCCGCACGTCGGCACCGGACCCCTCGTCGTAGTGGCCGAGCCGCATGTCTCGCAGGAACTGGGTGTTGATGAGCACGTCGGGAAGGTCGGCGCCGGGGATGGGGAGGCGGACGCCTTCGTGGGCGCCGACGGCGATCAGGACGGCGTTGTGGCCAACGTCGAAGAGGTCGTCGAGGTTGTCGACGGTGTGGTTCAGCTTGATCTCGACGCCGAGGTCGACGATGTCCTGCACCTCGCGCTCCACCACCTCGGTGGGGAGGCGGAACTCGGGGACCCCGAGCCGCAGCATGCCGCCGGCGACCGGCATCGACTCGTAGACCGTGACGGCGAAGCCCTCCATGGCCAGATCCTGGGCCGCGGTGAGACCACACGGCCCGGCCCCGATGATGGCGATGCTCTCGTCGTGGGTCTTCGGGATCGCCTCGACCGGCTGGCGAGGCCGGGCATACACCTTGTCGGTGATGAAGCGCTTCAGCGCCCGGATGTTGATCGGCTCGTCGACCCGACCCCGGGTGCAGGCGATCTCGCAGCGGTGGTTGCAGATCCGTCCACAGATGCCGGGGAAGGGGTTGTCGAGCTTGATGACCCGCATCGCATCGTCCCACCGGCCGTCGGTGATGAGGGCGATGTAACCCTGGGCCCGCTGGCCCGCCGGGCAGGCGTCTCGGCACGGCGCCACGCCGGCCTTGTCGATGGCGTAGGCGTTGGGAACGGCCTGCGGATACAGCTTGAAGGCGGCTCGCCGCGGCGCCAGGCCCTCGTTGAATGCGTCGGGCACGACGATGGGGCAGACCGTGGCGCAGTCGCCGCAGGCGATGCAGACGTCGGTGTCGATGTAGCGGGGGTGGCGCTTGACCTCGACCGTGTAGTCGCCGACCTCGCCGGCGATGTCGAGGACCTCGGCGTCGGTGAGCAGTTCGATGTTGGGGTGCCGGCCGGTCTCCACCAACTTGGGGGAGATCGTGCACATGGCGCAGTCGTTGGTGGGGAAGGTCTTGTCGAGTTGCGCCATCTTGCCGCCGATGGCCGACTGCGACTCGACCAAGTAGACCTTGAAGCCCTGGTCGGCGAGATCGAGGGACGCCTGCATCCCGGCGATACCCCCGCCGACGACCATCACGGCGCCGGTCGGTTCGCCGTTCATCGACTCCATGTGCCGGAAACCATCCATCCCCCTCGATTGATCTCGGGGGACATTGTCGCCTCTCGGGCCTGCCGATCCCTACGGGCTTTCGGCCCTATTCGCACCGCCTTCCGGCGGCAGAACAGGCCCTTAGCGTGTGACGGCTCCGTGTTCGGCGGATCCGACCAGCTTGGCGTACTTCGCCAGCGCACCGGTGTCGTAGCGGGGCGGCGGCGGTTTCCATTCGGCCCGGCGCCGCCGGAGCGCGGCTTCGTCGACGAGCAGGTCGACCCGGCGTTGGGGAACGTCGATGCGGATGCGGTCGCCGTCCTCGACCAAAGCCATCGGTCCCCCCTCGGTGGCCTCGGGAGCCACGTGACCGATGCAGAGGCCGGTCGTTCCGCCCGAGAAACGTCCATCGGTGATGAGGGCGACCGATCCGCCGAGGCCCGACCCGCGGATGGCGGCGGTGATCGCCAGCATCTCCCTCATCCCCGGGCCACCCCGGGGCCCCTCGTAGCGGATGACCACCACATCACCCTCGTCGAGGTCGCCGCGATGGAGGGCCTCCAGGGCACTCTGTTCGATGTCGAAGACCCGGGCGGTCCCCTCGAAGACGGTCTCGGAGAGCCCGGCGATCTTCACCACCGCCCCGCTGGGAGCGAGCGATCCGCGCAGGATGGCGATGCCGCCCTCGGGGGCCAGCGGTGCGTCGAGGGGGTGCACCACCTCCTGGCCGGCGGCGAAGGCGGCGTCCTCCAGGTTCTCGGCCATCGTCCGCCCGGTCACGGTGAGCACGTCGCCGTGGATCCGGCCGTCGTCGAGGAGAGCCCTCAAGACTGCCGGCACGCCGCCCGCCTTGTGGAGATCCACCATGTGGTATCGACCGTAGGGGCTCATGTTCCCGAGGTGGGGAGTTCTCCGGGCGATGCGGTCGAAGTCGTCGAGGATGAGATCGACTTCGGCTTCCCGTGCAATGGCGAGGAGGTGGAGGACCCCGTTGGTGGAGCCCCCCAGTGCCATCAGCAGCGTGATGGCGTTCTCGAAGGCCTCTCTGGTGAGGATCTGCCGGGGCCGGATCCCCGCCTCGAGCAGTCCCATGACCGCCTCACCGGATCGGACGGCGAACCCATCGAGGGCTGGATCGGCGGCCGGCACCGAGGCGCTGCCGGGCAGCGACATCCCGAGCGCCTCGCCGATCGAAGCCATCGTGTTGGCGGTGAACATCCCGGCGCACGAACCCACGCCGGGACATGCCATCCGCTCCAGTTCGAGGAGCTCCCGTTCGGTCATCGTCCCCTGGGTCGTGGCGCCGATGCCCTCGAACACGTCCACGATCGAGACGTCTCGGCCCCGCCAGCGGCCAGGCAGGCTGGAGCCCCCGTAGAGGAACACTGAGGGGAGGTCGGTCCGCGCCGCCGCCATGAGCATGCCCGGCAGCGACTTGTCACACCCGGCGATGGTGACCATGGCGTCGAAACGCTCGGCATGCATGACCAGCTCCACCGAGTCGGCGATGACCTCCCGGGACACGAGCGAGGCCCGCATGCCCTCGTGGCCCATCGAGATTCCGTCGGAGACCGCAATCGTGGTGAACTCGAGGCCGACCCCTCCGGCTTCCCATACCCCCGTCTTGGCGGCCTTGGCCAGACGGGGTCCGCTGAGGTTGCAGGGCGTGACCTCGTTGCCGGCAGACACGACCCCCACCTGGGGCTTCTCGAAGTCATCATCGTCGAGGCCCACGGCCCGCAGCATCGCCCTCGCTCCGGCCGCCCGCGGCCACCTCGTGACGTCGTCGGAGTGGATCTTCATCCGGGCATCCTACGTTCTCGCTGCTGCCCGAGATCGGCGAGATCACTCAAGGCGCCCGGCATCGGCTGCCGATGGTTGACATCCTGCGGCACCTCGGCCATACTGCCGCTCCTCATATGACCACGTTCGACGCGACCCTGGTAATTATTCTCGTGTAGCGCACGTGCCACATAACGCGCGTGCGCAACCCTCCAGCCTCCGGCCGGAGGGTTTTTTGATACCCGGACGAAGACGGAGAAGAAGATGAGCAGCCAGACCGGAGCCCAAGCAGTCATGCGGGCCCTCGAACACGAGGGCGTCGAGGTCGCGTTCGGAGTCCCCGGCGGCGCCATCCTCCCCGCCTACGACTCGATGGTCGACAGCTCACTGCGTCACGTCCTCGCCCGCCACGAACAGGGCGCCGGCCATATGGCGGAGGGTTTCGCTCACGCCACCGGGCGGGTCGGCGTGACCATCGCCACCTCCGGGCCGGGAGCCACCAACCTGATCACCCCGCTGCAGGACGCCCTCATGGACTCGATCCCGATGGTGGCCATCACCGGGCAGGTGGCGTCGACGGCCATGGGCAACGACGCCTTCCAGGAGGCGGACACGAGTGGGCTGGCGATGCACTGCACCAAGCACTCGTATCTCGTCACCCATCCGGACGACATCGCCGACGTCGTCCACGAGGCGTTCTATCTGGCGTCGTCGGGGCGGCCGGGCCCGGTGCTCATCGATATCCCCAAGGACGTGCTCGCGGCTCGGACCTCCCGCACCACACCGGGGGAGTTCACGCTCCCGGGCTACCGACCGGCCGGGGCGGGTCACCCCCTCCAGGTGCGTCGGGCCGTCGACATGCTCATGGAGTCGGAGAGGCCCGTCCTCTACGTCGGTGGTGGCGTGATCAAGGCCAACGCCCACGCCGAGCTCCTGCGGTTGGCCGAGGCCGTCCAGGCTCCGGTGGTGACCACCTTGATGGCCCGGGGGGCTTTTCCCGATGAACACCCGCTGGCGCTCGGGATGTCCGGGATGCACGGCACCTATGCCGCCACCACGGCGATGCAGAAGGCGGATCTGCTGTTCACGCTGGGGGCTCGCTTCGACGACCGGGTCACCGGTGCCCTGGAGAGCTTTGCTCCCCACGCCAAGGTGGTGCACGTCGACGTCGATCCGGCCGAGATCAGCAAGAACCGCTACGCCGACGTGCCGATCGTGGGCGACGTCGGGGTGGTGCTCGGCCAGATCGTGGTCGAGGTGGGCCGCCGCCCCCACGGGGAACCGACCCCCGCCCGCAGCGAATGGCTGGAGACGGTGGGCGGCTGGCAGCGAACCCACCCGCTTCACTATCAGCAGGATCCGGGCGGCCCGCTCAAGCCGCAGTACGTCATCGAGGAGCTCCATGCCGCCACCGGCGGTGATGCGATCGTGGTGTCCGGGGTGGGCCAGCACCAGATGTGGGCCTCGCAGTTCTGGCGCTTCACGCGGCCCCGGTCGTGGATCAACTCGGGTGGGCTGGGCACCATGGGCTTCGCCATCCCGGCGGCGATCGGCGCCAAGGTCGGCCGCCCCGACGAACTGGTGTACGCCATCGACGGGGACGGTTGTTTCCAGATGACGCAGCAGGAACTCACCACGGCCTCCACCCACGGCATCCCGATCAAGGTGGCCGTCCTCAACAACGGCGGTCTGGGGATGGTGCGTCAGTGGCAGAACCTGTTCTACGAGCAGCGTTTCCATGCCACCGATCTCACCGACCACACCCCCGACTACGTCAAGCTCGCCGAGGCTATGGGTTGTGTCGGACTGCGGGCCGAGACTCCCGACGAGGTGGCGCCGGTGATCGAGAAGTCCCTCCACAACGACGACCGCCCGGTGGTCGTCGAGTTCCGGGTCGACCCCGACGAGATGTGTTTCCCGATGGTCGTGTCGGGTGGAAGCAACGACGTGGTCGCCATGGGACCCGAGGATCTGTCATGAAGCACACCCTGTCGCTGCTGGTCGAGGACAAGTCGGGGGTGCTGGCCCGGGTCTCGGCGCTGTGCGCTCGCCGGGCCATCAACATCCACTCGCTCGCCGTGGGGCCCACGCACGAGATAGGCCGCTCTCGGCTCACGCTCGTGGTCGATGCCGATCAGGTGGAGCAGGCGACCAAGCAGCTCCACAAACTCGTCAACGTCATCAAGATCACCGAGCTGGAGCCGGAGGAGTCGGTCGAACGGGAGATCATGCTCGTTCGGGTCAACGGCGCCGCCCGCCGCAGCGAAGTGCTCGACCAGGCGGCCCCGTTTGGGGCCGAGGTGGTCGACGCATCGTCATCCTCGGTGGCCTTCCAGGTGGTCGGGCATCCCCGTCGCCTCGCTGCGTTCCTGGATGCCATGCGTCCCTACGGAGTGATCGACCTGGTCAAGTCCGGCCGGATCGCCTTGCCGCGCGACGGCAACGGTGCGAACGGAGCCAAGGAGTGAGGAGAGCTCGATGACCGTGCCCATCTACTACGACGCAGACGCCGACCTCTCTCTGGTCAGGTCCCGTGAGGTGGCGGTGCTCGGCTACGGCAGCCAGGGCCATGCCCATGCACTCAACCTGCGCGACTCGGGCGTCGACGTCGTCGTCGGGCTCAGGGAGGGCTCACGCTCCTGGGAGAAGGCCGAGGCCGAGGGCCTGCGCGTCGTGACGCCGGAGAAGGCGGTGGCGGCGGCCGATCTGATCATGGTGCTGGTGCCCGATCAGCACCAGGAGAAGCTCTACGCCGAGGCGATCGCCCCCAACCTCGAGGCGGGCGATGCCCTGTTCTTCGCTCATGGCTTCACCATCCACTTCGGCCAAATCGTTCCCCCCGCCGATGTGGATGTGGCCATGGTGGCTCCCAAGGGGCCGGGTCACCTGGTGCGACGGACCTTCGAGGCGGGCAGCGGTGTCCCTTCGCTGCTGGCGGTGCACCAGGATGCCTCGGGATCGGCACACGCCCTGGCCCTCTCGTATGCCTCCGCCATCGGCGCCGGGAGGGCCGGTGTGCTGGAGACCACCTTCCGGGAAGAAACCGAGACCGACCTCTTCGGCGAGCAGGCGATTCTCTGTGGCGGCGTGAGCGAACTGGTGAAGGCCTCGTTCGACACGCTCGTCGACGCCGGGTACGCCCCCGAGTCGGCCTACTTCGAGTGCCTGCACGAGCTGAAGCTGATCGTCGACCTCTTCTACGAGGGAGGCCTCGCCTGGATGCGCCACTCGGTATCAGACACGGCCGAGTACGGGGACCTCACTCGGGGTCCTCGCATCGTGACCGAGGAGACGCGCAAGGCGATGCGCACGATCCTCGACGATGTGCAGTCGGGCGCCTTCGCCGAGGAGTGGATCGCCGAGAACCGCAAGGGTGCTCCCTTGCTTCAGGAACTGCGGGCTCGCGACCGTGAGCATCCCATCGAGACCGTCGGTGCCCGGCTCCGTTCGATGATGCCCTTCATCGACCCCAAGGCGCCGGAATGATCTCCCCACCTCTGCGAGTGGCGGCCCGGGAACTGACGATCGAGTACCGCGACCAGGATCACCCGCTGGTGGCGCGCTGCTTCGAGTCGGCCCGCACCGCCCTCGGTCTCGACGCGTCGCTCGCCGGTTACGACGTTCGAAGGATCGATCTCGGCGGAACCCCGATGGCGGACGTGAGGGCCACGGTGCGGGTGAACGGCACCGCCTTCGTCGGGAGAGGAGTCGCCCCGGATCTCGCCGAGAGCGCCTCCCGGGCCGTGGCGGCCGCCCTCGACGACGCGCAGGAGGGAAGCCGGTAGATGCGAGTGGCGGTGATCCCCGGGGACGGCACGGGGCCCGAGGTGGTCGCCGAAGCCGTCAAGGTGCTCGAAGCCGCCGATCGCTCGTTCGACCTGAAGCTGGAGTTCGAGCACTACGACCTCGGCGGTGAGCGGTATCTCCGGACCGGGGAGACGCTTCCGTCGCCCGTCCTCGACCAACTGCGCGGTACGGATGCGATCCTCTTCGGAGCGATCGGGCATCCCGAGGTCAAGCCAGGGATCCTCGAGCGGGGGATCATCCTCCGCCTGCGCCGTGAGCTCAATCAGTACATAAACCTGCGGCCGGTTCGGCTGCTTCCCGGCGTGATCACGCCGCTCCGGGGAAAGGGTCCCGAGGACATCGACATGGTCATCGTGCGGGAGAACCTCGAAGGCCTCTACGCCGGCGCCGGGGGTATCACCGAGCAGGGCACCGCTCGTGAGGTCGCGCTGCAGACCTCGGTCAACACGCGATTCGCCGTCGAGCGGTGCGTCCGATACGCCTTCGGGCTCGCCACCCGGCGAACCCGGCCCAAGGTCACGTTCTGCGGCAAGACCAACGTGCTGACCTACGCCCACGACCTGTGGGACCGGGTCTTCGAGGAAGTGGCGAACGATTTCCCCGGCGTGGAAGCCGACTACGCCAACGTCGACGCCGCCTGCGTCTGGATGATCGAGAGTCCGGAGCGTTTCGATGTCATCGTCACCGACAACATGTTCGGCGACATCATCACCGACCTCGGGGCCGCCATTCAGGGAGGCATGGGGATGGCCGCCGGGGCCAACCTGAATCCCGAGGGTGTCTCGATGTTCGAGCCCATCGGGGGCACCGCCCCCGACCTGGTGGGGACCGGTCGGGTGAACCCGATCGCCACCATCAGGGCGGCCGCGATGCTGCTCGAGCACACCGGGCATCCCGAGGCGGCTGCCGCGGTCGATCGGGCTTCGGCCGAGGTGGCCGGAGCGTCGGCGGATCTGCACACCATCGAGGTGGGCGACCGCGTGGCTCGGCTGGTGGGGACGGGAGCATGACGGTGACGCGCCCCGATCGACCCTCCACCCCCACGACGGGGGCCCGGACTCTGCTCGACAAGATCTGGGAATCCCACGTGGTGGAGCGGGCCGAGGGCCGGCCCGACCTCCTCTACGTCGACCTCCACCTCCTCCACGAAGTGACCTCCCCCCAGGCGTTCGCCGGGTTGCGGGCCTCCGGCCGCTCGGTTCGTCGGCCCGACCTGACGCTGGCCACCGTGGATCACGCCGCTCCCACCGTGGGGCGGGCCGGGGGAATTGCCGACCCGGTGTCCCGCAAGCAGGCAGAGACGCTGGCGGAGAACTGCCGAGCCGCCGGCGTCCCCCTCTACGCCCTCGACGACCCCCGCCAGGGCATCGTGCACGTCATCGGGCCGGAGCAGGGCCTCACGCAGCCCGGCATGACCATCGTGTGCGGCGACAGCCACACCTCGACGCACGGTGCCTTCGGCGCCCTGGCGTTCGGGATCGGCACATCGGAGGTCGAGCACGTGCTCGCGACTCAGACCCTTCCCCAGCGCAAGCCCCGTACGACTGCGGTGACCGTCGACGGCGAACTGGGGCTCGGGGTGACGGCGAAGGACGTGATCCTGGGGATCATCGCCAGGATCGGCGTGGGGGCGGGGGCCGGCCACGTCGTCGAGTACCGGGGCAGCGCCGTTCGAGCCCTCTCGATGGAGGGACGGATGACGGTCTGCAACATGTCGATCGAGGCCGGCTTCCGGGCGGGGATGATCGCACCCGACGACACCACCTTCGCCTACCTGGAGGGGCGGGCCCACGCCCCGAAGGGAGGGGCCTGGGGCGAGGCGCTCGAGTACTGGCGCTCGCTGCCCACCGACGAGGGGGCCGCCTTCGACGAGTTCGTCGAGGTCCCGGCCGGAGAACTCGAGCCGTTTGTGAGCTGGGGCACCAATCCGGCTCAAACGGTGCCCATCACCGGAGTGGTTCCCTCCCCCGACGACTATGCCGACCCGCTGGAGCGAGAGGCGGCCGCCCGGGCCCTCGCCTACATGAACCTCGAACCGGGCACACCGATGACCGAGATCCCCATCGATCGGGTCTTCGTCGGCTCCTGCACCAACGCCCGGATCGAGGATCTCCGCTCCGCCGCCGCCGTGGTCGAGGGCCGCACCGTACACCCGGGGGTGAGCGCGATGGTGGTTCCCGGGTCCGGCCTGGTGAAGGAACAGGCGGAGCGGGAAGGGCTCGATCGGGTGTTCCGCGGTGCCGGTTTCGAGTGGCGCGATGCCGGGTGTTCACTCTGCATCGCCATGAACGGCGACGAGGTGGCGGCCGGTGAGCGCTGCGCCTCGACGTCCAACCGCAACTTCGAGGGTCGTCAGGGGAGAGGGGCCCGGACCCATTTGATGAGCCCGGCCATGGCGGCGGCGGCGGCGATCGAGGGCCGCTTCGTCGATGTGCGGGAGGTGATGGGCTGATGGAGCCGGTGACCACGATCCTGGGTTCGATGGCACCGCTCCTGCGGGCCAACGTGGACACCGACCAGATCATCCCGACCGAGTTCCTCAAACGTGTCGAGAGGACCGGCTTCGGTGCGTTTCTCTTCTGGGACTGGGCCCGCTTCGACGACGGCAGCCTCGACCCATCGTTCGTCCTGAATCGCGACGAATACCGCAATGCCGCCGTGCTGGTCACCGGCCCCAACTTCGGATCGGGATCGTCGCGGGAGCACGCTCCCTGGGCCTTGCAGGACTGGGGGTTCCGAGCCATCGTCGCCCCGTCGTTCGCCGATATCTTCCGGGCCAACTGCCACAAGATCGGCCTGTTGCCGGTCGCCCTCGACCCCGTCGAAGTTGACACGCTGGGCGGCCTCGCCGCCGCCGATCCCACCGCCGAGATCGTCATCGATCTCGAGACACAGACCGTCACCGCACTGGGTTTCGAGGCCTCATTCGACATCGACCCGGCCGTGAAGTGGGCCCTGCTGCGGGGCCTCGATGAGATCGGTCTGACCTTGCAGAGTCTTGCCGCAATCGAAGCATTCGAATCGGCTCGTCCCCGGTTCAAACCGGTGCTCGAGTCACCCAAACAGGAACGGTGATCCCGATGATTGATGCCAGATACGTGTGGAGCGATGGGGAGTTGATCCCTTGGGAAGACGCGACGGTCCACATGCTCACCCATGCTCTGCACTACGGCAGCGGCGTCTTCGAAGGCATCCGCGCCTACGACACGACGGACGGCACTGCGGTCTTTCGGATGCGCGAGCACTACGAGCGCCTGCACCGTTCGGCCGCTGCGTACGGGATGTCGATGCGTTGGAGCGTCGGTGAGTTGGAGATCGCAACGAAGGCGGTTCTGGCTTCCAACGAACTGAAGAGCGGGTATGTGCGTCCCATCGCCTTCTACGAACTCGGTGCGATCGGGCTCGACCCCAGGAACGCCCGGGTCAGGACGATGATCGCCACCTGGAAGTGGGGGAAGTACCTCGGAGACGACGGCGTCCTCAACGGCATCCGGCTCAAGACCTCGTCCTGGCGGAGGTTCCCTTCGACCTCGTTCCCGAACGCCAAGGCCACCGGCACCTACATCAACAGCATCCTCGCCAAGATGGAGGCGGTGCAGGCCGGGTACGACGAAGCCCTCATGCTGTCCGGTGACGGTCGTGTCTCGGAAGGAAGCGGAGAGAACCTGTTCCTGGTTGCAGGCGGCAAGGTGTCGACTCCATCACTCGACTCGGGATGCCTCGACGGCATCACCCGCGACACGGTCATGACTCTCCTGCGGGATCAGGGCTATGAAGTGACCGAGACCGACATCGCTCCCGAGCAACTCTGCGAGGCCGAGGAGTTGTTCCTGACCGGTACCGCCGCAGAGGTGACTCCGGTGCGTGAGGTCGACGACTGCCGGGTCGGCGACGGCCGGCCGGGTGAGGTCACTCGCCTGGCGCAGCGGCTCTTTGAGGAGACGGTGACCGGCCGGCTCCTCGAGTATCGCGACTGGCTCGCCTACGTCTGACGGGGGTCTCTCTCGTCGCCTGAGGGTACCGAGGGCGACATTCCCGAGAGCGGACACGCCACGAGGCGCCGCCCCGCTGTGTCTCGACTACCCGGCCGATCCGGCCAGCAGCCGCAGAGCGATCGCTTCGCCGAGGATGCCCTTGCGGAGTTCATCGAGGTCCTGGCTCTCGTCGGGTCCGTGGGCCCGGCTGGTGGGATCGGCCACGCCGGTGAGCACGATCGCCGCGTCGGGATAGACCTCCTCGAACTCGGCGACGAACGGAATCGAGCCGCCGACGCCGATCTCGGCCACGTCGGTGCCCCAGGCCTCGGCGAAGGCGTCCCGGAAGGCGGTGATTCGGGGGTCCGAGGTATCGGTGGCGAACGGTGCCCCCGCCTCGAGGGGGGTCACCGTCACCGCGGCGCCCCAGGCGTCCAGTGACTCGAAGTGCTCCCGGATGGCCGCCAGGGCGCCTTGTGGGTCATCCCCCGGAGCCAGGCGGACGCTCACCTTCGCCCGGGCCACGGGAACGAGCTGGTTGATCGACTCGGCGACCGGCGGAGCGTCGATGGCCAGGACGGCCGCGGCCGGCCGGGTCCACATCCGTGAGGTGAGCGACCCCTCGCCGATGAGCCGGACGGACGGCAGCACCCCGGTTTGCTCCCGGAGCTCCTCCTCGGTCAGGTCGAGGGGGTCGGATTCGTTCGCCACCAGTCCCGGGATCGCCACCCGCCCCTCGGAGTCGTGGAGCGTGGCCAACAACCGGGTGAGCACGGTGAGGGCGTCGGGGACCACCCCGCCCCCCATGCCGCTGTGGATGCCTTTGTCGAGGGTCCTCACTTCGATGAGAACCGCTGCCAGGCCCCGCAGCGACACGGTGAGCGCCGGGTGCCCCACCCGCCAGTTGGCGCTGTCGGCGATGACGATGACGTCGGCCGCCAGCAGGTCGCCGTGGGCGGCCAGGTAGTCGCCGAGGTGGGCCGAGCCGACCTCTTCCTCACCTTCGATGAACACCTTGAGCCCGACCGGGGGCCTGCCGCCGAAGGCCCGCATCACTCCGGTGTGGAGCACGATGTTGGCCTTGTCGTCCGACGTCCCGCGTCCGTAGAGGCGGCCGTCGCGCACGATGGGCTCGAAGGGCGGGGTCGACCACTCGGCATCGGGCCCCGGCGGCTGGACGTCGTGGTGGGCGTAGAGGAGCACGGTGGGGGCACCCGGTGGGGCCGGTGCTTGCGCGAAGACGGCCGGGTGGGCTCCCTCGATCTCGAGCAATCGCACGTCGGGGAAGCCGGCCTCAGAGAAGAGCACAGCCACCGCCTCGGCGGAACGCTGCACCTCTGCCGGATCGAAGGCGGCGGCGCTCACCGAGGGGATGCGCACCAGGGCCTCGAGGTCGCCTTGGAGGGCGGGGAACAGTTCGTCGATGATCGAGCGCAGGTCGTTGTTCATGGTGCCGAAACTAGCGGCCGCAGGGTCGTCCTAGCCTGCGGGAGAACCAAGGAGTGTCGATGAACCAGGATCCGGCCCGGTTCGCCCACGAGTACTGGGAGTACCGTCTCGAGACGTTTCCCACCGAGGCTCTGATGCTCGGTGACCACCGCTTCGACGATCGGCACGAGGAGGTGTCCCGTGAGGCCGAGGACCGCTGCATTGCCCGCTTGAGAGAATATGCCGCGGCCGCCGAGGCGATCGATCCCGGCGGCCTCTCGACCGACGAGCGGGTCACCGTGGAGACCCTGGCCGAAACCGCCCGCGTCGAGGCCGACCATCTCGCCGCCCGTCTCGCCGAGGTCGCCGTCAACCACGTCATAGGTCCTCAGGCGATGCTCCCGGTGGTGGTGCCTCAATTGCCGATCACCGAGCCCGAGCATGCCTTGGCCCTGGAGGAGAAGTACCGGGGGGTGGGTCGGATGTTCCGGGAGTTGACCGGACGGATCCGGGAGGGGGTCGCCGGTGGACGGACGCCGATCGATCTCCACTGTGATCGCACGGCGGCATGGCTCGACGCCGCCCTCGACTCACCGATCGAGAAGGATCCGTATCTCGGCGTGCGGGTCCCCGCGGCATTCTCCGAGTCCGATGCCGCTGCTTGGAAGGATCGGCTGGCTTCGGTCGTCACCGATGTGATTCGGCCCGCGCTTCGGGGGTTCCGGGACGTCATCGCCGATGAGGCACGGCCGGCCGCTCGATCCGTCGAGGCCCCGGGCCTGTGCACGCTTCCCGGCGGTGAGGAGGCGTATGCGGCGGCCATCCGCCGCTACGTCACGCTCGACATGGACCCGGTCGACATCCACCGGATCGGGTTGGAGCAAGTGGAGAGGCTGGACGAGGAGTATCGAGCACTGGGCTCCTCCGTGATGGGCACCACCGACCTGTCGGAGATCATGGGCGCCCTGCGCGACGACCCCGATCTCCACTTCTCGGACGGACCGTCGATCGTCACCGCGTCGGAGGCGGCGATGGCCAGGGCCAAGGCGGCCATGGGGGACTGGTTCGGCCGGCTCCCGAAGGTCGACTGCGTGGTCGCCGAGACGGCCGACGGGCCCATCGCCTTCTACTACGCGCCGGCCGAGGACGGGAGCCGGCCCGGCACGTTCTTCGTGAACACCTCCGACCCGGCCAACTGGGGGAAGTTCCAGATCGAGTCGATGGCCTTCCACGAGGGGATCCCCGGCCACCACCTCCAGGTCGCCATCTCCCAGGAGCTCGAGGGAGTCCCCGACTTCCGGCGCCACATCCTCGTGTCGGCCTATGCCGAGGGGTGGGGCCTCTACACGGAGCGGCTCGCCGAGGAGATGGGTCTCTATGAGAGCGATCTCGATCGCTTCGGCATGCTGTGGGGCGACTCGATGCGGTCGTGCCGACTCGTGGTCGACACCGGGATGCACGCCCTGGGGTGGAGCCGGCGGCAGGCGATCGACTACATGGTCGAGAACTCACCCATGGCCTTCGGTCAGATCGAGGCCGAGGTCGACCGCTACATCGGGATGGCCGGCCAGGCCCTCTCCTACATGCTGGGCCGGCTGGAGTTGGATCGCCTGCGGGCCGAGGCCGAGGCCACCATGGGGGATGGCTTCGACATCAAGGGCTTCCACGACGTGGTGCTCGGGTCGGGCACCGTGACGCTCGGCACGTTGGGTCGTCTGGTGGGGGAGTGGGCCGGCCGCTAGGACCGGGAGGCCTCCCAGGTGACCCCATCCAGTCGGCACGTCCCCTCACCGAGCGACAGTGTTCCCTCCAGTGTTCCCGAGGCCCGGTTCGCCGTGAGGAAGACACCCTCGACGACGATGTTGGGATCACCGGCGCTGAGATCGAAGGTGCGCAGGGGAAACGGGCCGGCAAGAACCAGTGAGGCCTCCCCGTCGGTCGAAGACCCTCCACAGTCGTAGCCGTCGAGCGTGACGCTCACCTGCAGGTCGATCACCTGGTAGTCGGCGTCGACGACCTGCCCCTCGGCGTAGGTGGCTCCGGTGCCCACGTCGATGACTCGGAAGTCGATCGTGCCGGAGAGCCCGCCGGCATCCGCAACCGTTCCGGTGAAGGGGCCGGTCCAAAAAGCCACGTAGGTGGTCGGGGGGAGGACCGGGGGGGTGGTCGCGGCGGAGGTGTCCGCGGTGTCGTTCCCGCCGCAGCCGGTCAGGATCACGACCAGCATCGCCGCCACCGGCGCTGTTCGGTGCATCGTGCCTCCCCGCGACACCCTAGGCGACCGGCTTTGCCGGCGGGGATGCCGCCTTGGACCGTCACGGGCGGGTGACCGATCAGGCGGCGAACCCCACCACGAGGTGGTAGCCGGTCAGGACCGCGAAGGTCCCGACCAGGAGCAGCGAGGCCTCCAGCACCCGTCGATACCGGCGAAGCACCCACAGGCCGATCGCCACCGTACCGACCAGTGTCATCTTGAACGCGGCGGCAACGACCGGATCGAAGCCCAGCAGCCCCGCCATCACCGGGTTGAGTTCGGTGGCACCCAGGTCGAGGGCGCGCATCGTGAGGATGAGATCCACAGCGTTGAGGAGGACCACGGCGCCCAGGACCGAGGCGACGACGCGAGGACGGTCGCGATAGGACGACAGCAATCGGGCGGAGGCGGCCCGGATCGGTCCGCCCCGGGGGAGGCGCCGGTCGAATCCGCTTCTCCGCTCCGGATAGTGCAAGGAGACGCGCCGCACTCGACGGTCCACCCTGCGTTGGTCATGGGGGGTCGTCTCCACCGGCTCCTCCACCACGGAGGGTAGCCAATTGGTGTCCGTCGGTCGCCGTCGCGGTCGGAGGAGACTCAGAACGGTGGTCCCGCTAGGCTGCCCGGCCCTGGGAGGGGTCATCGCAAGTTTCACCGTCAACGGCTCGGCCCGCGAGGTCGGGAACCACCATCCCCACCTCCTCGCCGCCCTGCGTGAGGAACTGGGAATCCTCTCCCCGAAGGACGGGTGCTCGCCCTCGGGGCAGTGCGGAGCCTGCACAGTGCTGCTCGACGGCAAGGCGACGGTGAGCTGTCAGGTCTCGCTGGAGAAGGCGGAGGGAAGATCGGTCGTCACCCTCGAGGGGATCGATCACGAGGAACGGCGGCGCTACGCCGAGGCTTTCGCCGCTCACGGAGCGCTCCAGTGTGGTTTCTGCATCCCCGGAATCGTGGTACGCGCCAAGGCCCTCATCGACGCCAAGGGCCCCGGGCTGACCCGCCGCACCATCGAGGGGAGGCTCGGCGCCCACCTGTGTCGCTGTACCGGGTACGTGCGGATCGTCGACGCCATCGAAGATCTGGCGCAGGGCGGGAGCCCCACCCCCGAGACCGGCGGCGGGGTCGGGTCGTCCGGCGTCCGATACCAGGCCGCCGAACTCGTGCTCGGCGACAAGCCCTACGTCGACGACCTGCGCCTGCCGGGCATGCTCCACGGCGCCCTCCGGCTCGCCGACCACGCCCGGGCCGACGTGCTCGCCATCGACATCTCGGCGGCCGAAGCCGTGCCCGGCGTGGTTCGGGTGCTCACGGCAGCCGATGTCCCCGGGGAGTTGCGGGTGGGGATCATCGATCGGGATTGGCCGGTCTTCATCCCCGAAGGGGGTCGGACGTCCTATCTCGGGGATGTGCTCGCCTTCGTCGTCGCCGAAGACCGCCGGGCCGCCCGGCGCGCCGCCGAGTTGATCGACATCGCCTACCGCCCTCTGGCGCCGATCACCGACGCCGTTTCGGCCCTCGACGCCGACGATGCCGTCTGGGGGCTCGAGGGCAACGTGTTGTCCCGCTCCGGCTACCGGCGGGGCGATGTGGAAGCTGCGCTCGACGCCAGCGTCCACACCGTTCACGAGGTCTTCGAGACGCAGCGGGTGGAGCACGCCTTCCTGGAGCCCGAATCGACGCTTGCGGCTCCCGCCGAAGACGGGACCCTCATGGTGTGGTCGGGGGGACAAGGGGTGTGGGACGACCGGAACCAGATCGCCTCGGTGCTCGGGATCGCCCCCGGTCGCGTCGTCGTCGAGTTGGTGTCCAACGGCGGCGCCTTCGGCGGCAAGGAGGACATGGCCAACCAGGCTCAGACCGCTCTGGCCGCGTGGCTGCTGCGGCGCCCCGTGAAGTGCACCCTTTCGCGAGAAGAGTCGTTCCTCATGCACGCCAAGCGGCACCCCATCCGGCTCGAGTATTGGGCCGGTTGCGACGAGGACGGGCGTCTCACCGCGCTGCGGGCCCGCATGGTGGGGGACTCCGGGCCCTACGCCTCGGTCGGTGGGAAGGTCCTCGAGCGGGCGGCGGGTCACGCCCCCGGTCCCTATGCGATCCCCAACCTGGACGTCGAGGCGGTGGCCGTCCGCACCAACAACCCGGTATGCGGGGCCTTCCGCGGCTTTGGGGTCAACCAGGCCCACTTTGCGATCGACGGCGTGTTGGACCGCCTCGCCGAGCAGCTGGGGATCTCGGGTTGGGAGATCCGCTCCCGCAACGTGGTGGAACCGGGCGTGGAATGGGGTCCGGGCCAGATCATGGACGAGGGAGCCGGGGGAGCCAGAGCCTGCCTCGACGCCGTCAGGGGGGCCTACGACGAGGCGGCGGCGGCGGGCAAGGCCGTCGGCGTCGGCCTGGGGCTGAAGAACTCGGGTCTCGGCAACGGCGCCCTCGAGGTTGCCAAGGCCGTCGTCCGCTTTCGCGATGACGGCATCGTCGAGGTTCGCCATTGCTGGACCGAGATGGGCCAGGGGATCCACACGGTGGCGCAGCAAGTGGCCGTCGAGGAGCTGGGCGTGGCACCCGAGCGCGTCGAGGTGATCGTCGACACGACCCGGGAGCTGGGAGCCGGGCAGACCACCGGCAGCCGGGGCACTCTGATGGGTACCGGGGCGGTCGCTGCGGCCTGCCGGGTCGCCAGGGAAGCCGGGTGCCGAACCGGGGTCGACTACGTCGGCGAATACCGCATCGATTGGACCAACAGCCTCGACGAGGGCGTGCCGCACCCGATCATCCACTCCGCATTCGGTTACGCCGCGCAGGTCGTCGTCGCCGATCCCGAAACCGGTGCGATCGAGAAGGTGGTGGCCGCCCACGACGTCGGCCGGGCCGTCAATCCCGCCCTGTGCCGCAGCCAGATCGAAGGTTCGGTGCACATGGGCCTGGGTTACGCCCTCACCGAGGACTTCCCGACGGATGATCAAGGCCGACCGACCGCCATGACCCTTCGCAGCCTGGGGATCATCCGCGCCAAGGACGTGCCCGAGATCGAGGTGGTGCTGGTGGAGGTGCCCCAGCCGAAGGCCCCGTACGGCGTGAAGGGAGTCGGGGAGATCGGTCTCGTTCCGACCGCCGGGGCGGTGGCGGCGGCCCTGCACGCCGCCGACGGGGTGTGGCGCACCCGGCTTCCCATGAGAGCCCGAGCCGGAGGTCGGTGACCGGCCGCGTACACTCGCGGCGCAAACTCCGGGAGGTGCTGCCGCATGACCGTGCCCCACACCGTCCTGAGATCGCGCGAGACGGAGATCATCATCGGCCCGGACCGGCCGTTCGTGATCGTCGGGGAGCGGATCAACCCCACCAACCGAAAGGCACTGACCGACGGCCTGGTCGCCGGGGACATGAGCGTGATCCAGGACGATGCCGTGGCCCAGATCGAGGCGGGAGCTCACGTCCTGGACGTGAACGTGGGGACGGCGGTCGGGATCGAGGTCGAGATCATGCCGGTGGCGGTCGAGGCAGTGCTCGATGTGGTGGATGCGCCGCTGGCGATCGACTCGGCCGATCCCGCTGTGGTCGAAGCCGGTCTCGCCGCCTACCGGGAGGTCTGTGGCTCCGAGGCCAAGGCGCTCATCAACTCGACCACCGCCGAAGCCGCCCAGCTCGACTCGATCCTGCCCCTGGCGGCCGAGTACGGGGCGGCGGTGATCGGTCTCACCAACGACGAGCGGGGGATCCCGGCGACTCAGGAGGAGCGTTTCGAACTGGCGGCCGCGATCGCCGACCGCGCCGCGGCGGAGGGTATCGATCGCCATGACGTCGTGATCGATGGGCTCACGTTGACGGTCGGTGCCGACCAGAGCGCGGCGTCCTGCACGATGACGACCACCGAACGGGTCGGGAGGGAGTTGGGGCTCAACACCATCTCCGGGGCCAGCAACGTCTCCTTCGGGCTCCCGGGGCGCCGCGACCTCAACCTCACCTTCCTGGCCATGATGATCGCTCGGGGCCTCAATGCGGCGATCACCAATCCGCTGCATCCCGAGATCGTCACCACGGTGCTCGCCACCGATCTGTTGCTGGAGCGGGACCGGTACGCCAAGGCGTGGATCACCGCGCAGCGGGCCAAGGCGTGACCGATCGGCACACCGTGGTGTTCCAACCCTCCGGATCCCGGGGCGAGGTCCCGGGGGGTGTGCATCTCCGCAGCGCCGCCCGCAGCCTGGGCGTCGAGATCGAGAGCGTCTGCGCCGAGATCGCAACCTGCGGCAAGTGCCTGGTGCTGATCGAAGACGGCACCAGGGCGGGTGTCGCCTCGATGATC
Source organism: Acidimicrobiia bacterium (assembly GCA_041551965.1). Taxonomy (GTDB): domain Bacteria; phylum Actinomycetota; class Acidimicrobiia; order Spongiisociales; family UBA11373; genus JBFELU01. The sequence goes on along the minus strand of JBFELU010000017.1, from coordinate 11,274 downwards.
GATCACGTCACCCCCATGGGCCCCGCGGAGCGGGACTTCCTGGGCAAGCGCGCCGGCACCTGGGAGCGCATGGGCTACGACACGGATCGGCTGCGGCTCTCATGCCAGGCGCGGGTGTGCGGAGACGTCGTGGTGTTCGTGCCCGAACGGAGCAGGGGGAATCGTCAGATCGTGCGCAAGGAACCGACCGATCGGGCCATCGAGGTGCGCCCGGCGGTGCGGTGGTACTACCTGGAACTCGATCCCCCCTCGCTGGAGGATCCCCTCGGCGACGTCGAACGTCTGGCGGCCGGGCTCATCGAAGCCCGGGCGCGCATCGACACGGGCGCCGAGCCCACCGACCCCGGGGAGATCACCGTCGACCTCCCGGTGTTGCGGCGGATGGCTGCAGTCCTGCGAGGGGGCGATTGGAAGGTGAGCGTGGCGGTTCGCAAGGACAGGGAGATCATCGACATTCGGCCCGGCTATCACGACGAGGCCTACGGGGCGGCCGTCGATCTCGGGTCGACGGCCATTGCGCTCTACCTCTGCGACCTCACAACGGGAGAGGTCGTGGCCGCCGAGTCGATGATGAACCCCCAGACCGCCTACGGGGACGATGTGATGACCCGGATCACCCATCAGATGATGGACCCCGATGGTCTCGAGGCGCTGCGCAGCGCCGCCGTCGGTGCGGTGAACACGCTGCTCGAGAGAGCCATCGGCGATCGAGAGGCCGCCGACGTGCTCGACGTCGTGGTGGTCGGCAACACCACCATGCATCATCTTTTCCTGGGGTTGACGGCTCAACACCTGGGAACGGCGCCGTTCGTGCCGACCGTGCAGCGGGCCCTCGACCTCACGGCGGGTGCCGTGGGTCTCGCCGTCAACCCATCGGTCAACGTCCACCTCCTGCCGATCGCGGCCGGCTTCGTCGGCGCCGATACCACCGGTGTGCTCCTCGCCGAAGAGCCTCACCGTCGCGACGAGCAACGCCTGATCATCGATGTCGGCACCAACGCCGAGTTGGTGCTGGGAAACCGGGAGGAGCTGCTGTGCACCTCCACCCCGACGGGCCCCGCCTTCGAGGGGGCCCACATCGAGTACGGGATGCGGGCGGCGCCCGGGGCCATCGAGCGGGTCGGGATCGATTCGGCGACGCTCGAACCGAGCTACTCGGTGATCCCGGACCCGGGTGGGGAACCGGGTCTCGCCAAGGGCATCTGCGGATCGGCCATCATCGATGCGGTGGCCGAGATGTTCCGGGTGGGGATCATCGATGCCCACGGTCGCTTCGTCGAAGGTATCGAGTCGCCGCGGATCCGCCGCGGCGACCTCGGATGGGAGTACGTGCTGGCCGGCGAAGAGGAGACCACGATCGGGCGGGACATCCCCATCACGATCCAGGATGTGCGCCAGGTCCAACTCGCCAAGGCGGCGCTGTATGCGGCCGCCAGGGTCTTGCTGCGAGAGGCCGGTCTCGATCGGCCCGACGAGATCGTGCTCGCCGGTGCCTTCGGCGCCGGGATCGACCCGACCCACGCGTTGCTCCTGGGCATGATCCCCGACTGCCCGGTCGAGGCGGTGCACGCGGTCGGCAATGCCGCCGGGGATGGTGCTCGGATCGCCCTGCTCAATCGGTACCGGCGGGAGGAGGCGGCCGAGGTGGTGGGGAGGCTTCGGCGGGTCGAGCTCCCGGTCGATCCCGAGTTCCAGCAGGAGTTCCTGGCGGCACTCGAGTTGCCGCACGCCACCCACTCCTTCTCCAGCGTGGGACCGCTGTTGCCCGACGCCTAGTGGCGCCCCCGCTCCATGGGGACGGCCGAGTCGGGCAGGTCCCGGTCGCGGGCCGGGAAGACCTGCACCGCGCACGCCTTGAACTCGGGGATGAGAGCCTCGGGGTCGAGGGCGTCGTTGGTGAGCAGGTTGGCGGCGGCCTCGGCGAAGTGGAACGGGATGAACACCACTCCGACCGTCGACTTGGGGGTGACCCGGGCCCGGAGCACCACCTCGCCACGGCGCGAGGTGACCCGCACTGCTTGGCCGTCGGCGATGCCGTGGAGTTCGGCGTCGGTGGGGTGGATCTCGCAGGTGGCCTCCGGCCACAGGTCGTCCAGGGACGAGTGGCGGGTCATCGTCCCGCCGTGCCAGTGCTCGAGCACCCGCCCCGTGGTGAGAACGAAGGGGAACTCGTCGTCGGTCTCCTCCATGGCCGGCACGTACGCGAGGGACGTGAACTTCCCCCGTCCCGAAGGGAACTCCTCCTCGAAGAGGAACGGGGTCCCCGGATGCGTTCGGTCCCATACGGGGACCTGCAGCCCCTCGCCCTCGATGCGGTCGTAGGTGATGCCCCGGTACTCGGGCACGACCGCGGCGACCTCGGCGAGGATCTCGGGGGGGCCGGCGTAGGTCCAGCCGGCGGTTTGGGGACGGCCCATCCTCGCTTCGAGACGCCGGGCCAGATCGCAGAGGATCTCCCAATCTGGTCGCGAGTCGCCCAATGGGGCGTGCGCCGGACGGACCCGCTGGACCCGGCGGTCGGTGTTGGTGAACGTGCCCGCCTTCTCCGCGAACGAGGTGGCCGGAAGAAAGACGTCGGCGAAGGCTCCGGACTCGTTGATGAAGAGGTCCTGAGCCACGAGGAACTCGAGCTGTTCCATGTGGCGCCGGGTCGCGTTGAGGTTCGGTTCGGTCATCATCGGGTTCTCACCCATGATGTAGAGGGCGCGGACCCCGCCGGGATGGGCCTCCGACAGGATCTCCGTGGTGGTGAGGCCCGGCTCCCGGCTCAGGTCGCCCGGTTCGAGTCCCCAGGCTCGCTCCCAGCGTTCGGCGTTGGCCGGGTCGTCGACCGCCATGTAGCCCGGGTAGTGGAACGGCATGGCTCCCATGTCCGACGCCCCTTGCACGTTGTTCTGGCCTCGCAGCGGATTGAGGCCGGTGCCGCGGCGCCCCACGTTGCCGGTGAGGAAGGCCAGGTGGATCAGCGAGAGGGCACTGGCGGTTCCGTGCGACAACTGGGAGATCCCCATCCCCCAGTAGATGGCACCCCGCTCCGCCCCGGCATACAACCGGGCGGCACGACGAATGTCGCCGGCGGGGACCCCCGAGATCGACTCGGCGAACTCGGGGGTGAACGGCTCCAGCGAGGCAACGTACTCCTCGTAGCCCTCGGTGCGGGATGCCACGAAGTCGGTGTCGACGAGTCCCTCGGTGACGATCACCTGGGCCATGGCGCCGAACACCGGCACGTTGGTGCCCGGGCGCAGCGGCAGCCACAGCTCGGCGAGATCGACCAGCTCGATGCGCCGCGGGTCGACGACGATCATCTTGGCGCCCCGCTCGGCGACCGCCGCCTTCATCTGGAGGGCGATGATCGGGTGGTTCTCGGTGGTGTTGGAACCGGTGACGATGAACACGTCGCTTTCGGCCACCTCGGCGGCGGTGTTGCTCATCGCCGACGAGCCGAGCGCCTGCTGCAGCGCCACCACCGACCCGGCATGGCACAACCGGGTGCAGTGATCGACGTTGTTGGTGCGAAACAGGGCCCGCCACATCTTCTGCAGCAGGTAGTTGTCCTCGTTGGTGGCCTTGGCACAGCAGTAGCAGGCCATCGCCCCCGGCCCGTCGCGACGGTAGATCTCGACGAGTCGATCTGCGGTGTAGTCGAGGGCCTCGTCCCAAGAGGCCTCCCGCCACTCGGCACGATCGAAGGCCTGGGTCCGTTCCCCCGGCTGCTGGGGTGTCCGTCGGATCAGCGGTGTGGTCACCCGGTTGGGGTGGTACACGAAGTCGTAGCCGAATCGGCCCTTGACACAGAGATTCCCGGCGTTGACGACGGCGCCGAACGGCGAGGTGACCTTGTAGACGAAGTCGTCGCGGATCCACAGCTCGAGCTTGCAGCCGACCCCGCAGTAGGGGCAGGTCGTTGTGACCGTGCGGTCGCTCATCGTCGTCTCCGGCGGCGCTCGGTGAGGGTGGCGGCGGTGACCTCCCCGGGGGTCATGCCCTGGTCGAGCAGCCACTCCCGGCGCGGCTTGAGGGCCCCGGTGGGGCACACGCCGAGGCACTGCCCGCAGAAGACACACGTGGTCTGGGGGATGGGGGCGTCGAAGAACGTCCCGATCTGGGTGTCGTAGCCGCGGCCCGAGAAGTTGATGGCAAAGGTGTACTGAGCGTCGTCGGCGCACACCTGCACGCACCGCCAGCACAAGACGCACTGCGAGTAGTCCCGCACGTACATGGGGTTGTCGTCGAGCACCTCGACGCGGCGAGATCGGGCGTCGGGGAAGCGGTCGGGGTCGGCTCCGTAGTCCTCGATCATCTCGGTGATGGACGGGGCCTCGGTGAGGTCGACGGTGGAGGCAAGCATCTCGAGGAGGGTCCGCCTGGCTCGCTCGATCCGATCCGATCGCGTGGTCACCTCCATTCCTTCGGCCGCCTCGACCACGCAGGAGGGCTGGAGCCGGCCCATGCCCTCCACCTCGACGACGCACACCCGACAGAGGGCGTTGGGGGTCGTGGCCGGATGCACGCAGATCGCGGGGACGGCGGTTCCGGCCTCCCGGGCCGCCTCGCGGATCGTGGTGCCCGATGCGACGCTCACCGGGGCACCGTCGATGGTGAGGGTCACCTCGCTCACGGCGTCACCTCGAAGAGCTCAGGCCAGTGCTCCATCGCGCTCAGCACCGCCGTGGCGGCGGTCTGGCCCAGACCGCACAGCGAGGTATCCGCCATCGTCCAGCCGACATCCCGGAGCCGGGCGACGTCGTCCGCCTCCGGCTTCCCGGCGGCGATGCGATCGAGGATCTCGGCTTGCCGCTCGGTGCCCATCTGGCACGGGTAGCACTTGCCGCACGATTCGTGGGCGAAGAAGCGACCCAGACGGGCGAGCACGTCGCGGAGATCGCGGGTCTCGTCGAAGACCATCACCACTCCCGAGCCCAGGCTGAGGCCTTCGGCCCGGAGGTCTTCCAGCGTGAGCCGCAGGTCGAGTCGGTCGGGAGTGACGAACGCTCCGGCGGCCCCGCCGAGGAGTACCGCCTGCAGATCCCGGTCGCCGGGGAGGCCCCCTCCGTGTTCGTAGACCAACTCCCCGATCGTCACCCCGAACGGCAACTCGTAGAGACCCGGCCGGGCGATGTCGCCGCTGAGGCAGAACAGCTTGGGCCCCGGGGAGCCCTCGGTGCCGAGCCTCCGGTAGGCCGCGGCTCCGTCCCGGATGATGTGGGGGACGTTGCAGAGGGTCTCGACGTTGTTGATGACGGTCGGCTTGCCGAACAGGCCGTGCGTGGTGGGGAAGGGCGGTTTCATCCGGGGGAACCCGCGCCTCCCCTCGATCGACTCGAAGAGGGCCGTCTCCTCGCCGCAGATGTAGGCGCCGGCCCCGACCCGGATCTCGATGTCGAATGAGAACCCCGAACCCAGGATGTCGGCGCCGAGGTAACCGGCCCGGCGGGCCTCCTCCATCGCCCGCTCGACGACCGGCACGATGTAGGGGTACTCCCCGCGAACGTAGAAGTAACCCTTGGAGGCGCCGACGGCGAAGCCGGTGATCACCATCCCCTCGACGGTCAGGTGGGGACTGTCGATGAGCAGGGCCCGGTCCTTGAAGGTGCCGGGTTCCGATTCGTCGGTGTTGCAGACGACGTACTTGGGGTCGGCCGGCTCGCTGCGGGCGGCTTCCCACTTCACACCGGTGGGGAAAGCGGCGCCGCCCCGGCCCACCAGGCCGGCCGCGGTCACCTCGGCGATTACCGCCTCGGGCCCCATCTCCACAGCCTTGCTGAGGGCTCGATATCCGCCGCAGGCCTCGTAGTCGCGGAGCCCGGTGGTGTCCTCACTACAGACGGCTGTGAGGACCCGGTTCCGACCGTAGATGACCGACGGAGGATGGGTGGTGAGCTCGTCGGTGAGCCGCTCCGGATGGGCGGGATCGGCGGCGACGGCGACGCACTCGTCGGCGAGAGCGGCGGGGGCGTGGTCGCACAAGCCGAGGCAGGGCACTCGTTCCACGGTGACCGAACCATCCGCACTGGTGCCACCGGGTGAGATCCCTGCGGCGGCGCACAACCCTTCCAGGATGGCGTCAGACCCTTTGAGGGCGCACGTGGGATCGCCGCAGACTCGGATGACCCGCCTGCCCACGGGTTCGGGGTAGAAGAGGCTGTAGAACTCGACGACCCCATGAACGTCGGCGAGGGGTACGCCCAGCGTTCGGGCGACCTCGGCGGCGACGTCCGGGGGGAGCCATCCGTGCGCCTTCTGCGCAGCGTGGAGCGCGGGCAGCAGCCCCGACCGGCCCATGGGGGCGAAGGGGGCCAGGACCTCCTGGAGTGCAGCTTCCGACACGGGTGAAGAGCATAGGAAACGGCGGCGCAGAACGGGAGTGATGCGGCCCAGACGGATCCCCCTCAACGCCGCGGCCGACCCGACCGATGGTTGTCGTGAGGCGAAAGAGTTCCATGGCCGACGCAACGATGCCCCGTGACGTCACCGGCGTGTTCGCCGGAGGAGGCATGCGCGGTATCGCACTGGCCGGAGCGGCGGCCGGGGCTCTCCTCACCGGTCATCGTTTCGTCCGGGTGGTGGGCACCTCGGCCGGGGCCCTCACGGGATCGCTGATCGCCGCCGGGTATCGGGCCGGAGAGCTCGCCATGGGCGTTCGCCATGTGCCGTGGGGCGATCTGGGCGACCCCGGCTTTGGGGGAAGGACCCCGGTCGTCGGAAAGCACCTGTCCCTGCTCCTCGGGCGGGCCCTCTACCGGGGGGACCGGCTCGAGGAGATCTGGGCCGAGTTGCTGCGACGGAAGGGGGTGGTGGGCTTCGGCGATCTCCCCGCCGGCGCTCTGCGGGTCGTGGCCACGGACATCACCCACCAGAAGGGGGTGGTCCTGCCCGACGACCTGAAGGAGTACGGATACGATCCGGAGTCCTTCCCGGTGGCTCGCGCCGTGCGGATGTCGGCGGCGGTGCCGTTCGTCTTCCGGCCCCTGCGGCTTCGGGATCGACGGAAGCGTCACCGTTCCCTCATGGTCGACGGAGCCCTCGCCGCCAACTTCCCGCTGCGCCTGGCCGACGGCGGCGGTCTCCCGGTGATCGGTTTTCGCCTGGTACCGGGACCCGGAGAGCACCTCCACACCCCGGTTCGGGGTCCGGCTTCCTTGGCCCGGGCCGTCATCGGCGCCGCGATTCGCGCTGCCGACAGCCTTCCCTCGCCGTTGATGGAGCAGGCCCGGGTGGTCGACATTCCCGTGGCCGGCGACCCGCTCCGCTTCGACATCACGCCGGAGGAGCGCGATGCGCTGTTCGAAGCGGGCCGGGCGGCGGCGCGGCGGTGCCTGATGCCGCGGCTGGCGGCCGCCTGAGGGCCCAAACCGCACTACCGGCCCAAGGTCCGCCGATGACCGTCGACTGGACCATCAACGGAAACTGCATCCGCACCCCCGCCCTACGAGCCGAGGCGGCCCGGCGGCGTCGACGGATTCCCGATGTGGCTCGAGACCTGCCCCAGGCCGAGGTCCGCGAGATCGAGGGCGCCTCCCGCTCCATCGAGGAGGACGCCCACGAACTGGTCCTGCCCACCCTGGTGGAGCCCTTCAGCCTCCGGCCGGGGCTCTCGGACGGGACCCGGCGGACACGATCAGCAGGCCCGCCATCAACAGGATCGCACCCGCCGTGGCGACGGCCCCGACCCGCTCGTCGAGCACGATGAGCCCGAGCAGGGCGGCCGTGAGCGGCTCGGCCAGCGTGAGGGTGGCGGCGGTGGCCACCGGGGTGGCCCGAAGCCCGTCGGCGAAGAAGAGGTAGGAGACGGCGGTCGTTCCGATCCCGAGCCACAGGGCGAGTACGGCGCCCCGGCCCGTCGTCACCCATTCGAGGCTCTGGAACGCCAACACCGGGAACAGCAGGACCGTGGCTCCGGTGAACACCAGCGCCGCAAACACGGTGGGGGGGAGGTGACCGAGCAGATCCTTGGCGGCCACGAGATAGACGGCCCATGCCACCCCTGCGCCCAGCGAAAAGCCGACACCGGCCGGATCGACGCCGGCTCCTTCGCCGCCGGACAGGAGCATGACGGCTCCCACGATGGCCAGCGCGGTGGCCAACACCCAGCGGCGGTCCACCCGTTCTCCCCTCAGGGCGAAGGCCAGAGCGCCGGCCAGGACGGGGCCGCTGCCGATGGTCACGATCGTGCCTATCGTGACGCCGGCCCGGTCCACGCCGGCGAAGAACAGCGGCTGGGAGGCGGCCATGGCGGCCACCGCCGCCGCACCCGATCCGCCGAAGACCGTGCGCCAGGCCACCGGCAACCGGCGGGCCCACACCCACAGCCAGAGCAGAGTCCCGCCTGCCATGCGGATCAGCCCTACGGTGAGCGGGGAGATGCCGTCCGGGCCGAGGGCCTGTGCGGTCCCCGTGGTGCCCCACAGCGCTGCGGCCAGCAACACGAAGAGGGGGCCCGAATGCATCGGGCGATGGTACGGCCTAGAACTGGAGGGCCGCTGCGGCCCAGTGGAAGCCGGCCCCGAACGCGGTGAGCACGACCAGATCCCCTTCCCTGATCCGGCCCTCCCGACGGGCCTGCCACAGGGCGAGCGGCACCGACGCCGACCCGGTGTTGCCGTACTCGTGCACGTTGACGTAGACCTTCTCCGGCGCCAAGCCCAGCTTGTTCCGCACCGCGTCGATGATCCGCTTGTTGGCCTGGTGGGGTATCACCAGCCGCACGTCCGTCAGGTTGCGCCCGATCTTCGACAGCAACTCGTGAGCGGCTTCGCTCATACGGTGCACCGCCTCACGGAACACCTCGCGACCCTGCATCACCAAGTTCTTGTGATCGCCGGCTTGCGCCGCCTCGATCGTGAAGGGGCGCCGGGTGCCGCCCGTCTCGAGCGTCAGGATCCCGGCCTTGGCGCCGTCGGTGCCCGCCACCGCGTCGAGCACCTCGGCCTGCACGTCGCCCCGTCCCATCACCACCGCTCCGGCGGCGTCTCCGAAGAGGACGCAGGTGGTCCGGTCCTCCCAGTTCATGAGGCGGGAGATGAGCTCTACCCCGACCACCAGGACCTTGCGAGCCGTCTGTTGGATGCGGGTCCTGGCCAGGTCCACGGCGAGCACGAACCCGGCACACCCGCTGCCGCCGAGGTCGTAGGCCGGGACGGACCGGGCTTCGAGCCGATGCTGCAGGAAGGCGGCCGTGTCCGGGGTGTACACCTCTGGGGTATCGGTGGCCACGATGATCTCGTCGATGTCGTCGGGGGTGATGCCGGCGTCGTCGAGGGCACGACGGGCCGCCACCTCGGCCATGTCGACGCTCGTTTCCCCTTCGGCGGCAAATCGGCGTCGTTCGATCCCCGTCCGGGTGAGGATCCACTCGTCGGTCGTGTCGACGAGGCGCGACCAGTCTTCATTCGTCATGATTCGATCGGGGGTATAGCCGCCGAACCCGAGCACTCCGATGCGATCTGTGGCCACGAGCCCCTCCTGTCTTCAGGGCACGTTAGGCGCGGCGAAAGCGCTTTGCCGGTCTCCCGAACACTCGCCGAGTCCCTTGGAGGTGCCCCCCGGCCATCGCCGGGCTGGGGGCTATAGGCTGACCGCCATGAGCGCCTCGCCGCCGCTGTCGGATCGCGGCCGTCACCTCGTGGATGAGGCACCGATGAAGCCCTATATCGCCGCCCACTTCGAGCGGATCGAGGATCGCTACGACCCGGTCGCCAATCCGGACGGCTACTTCGGTCTCGCGGTCGCCGAGAACAAGCTGGTGTGGGATCTTCTCAGGCCCCGGCTCCACCAGCCCCGCAACGTGCCGCCGGAGGCGGTCTGCTACGACCAGATGATCGGGACCAGGGGGTTCCGCGAGAACCTGGCTCGCTTCATGAGCCGCACCTTCCTGGGTCGCGAGGTCGAACCCGCCCACGTTGCGGCGCTGGCGGGATCGGGAAGCGTGCTCGAGATCCTCTTCTACGCCCTCGGCGACCCCGGCGACGGGGTGCTGGTGCACACCCCCAGCTACGCCGGGTTCTGGGCCGACCTGGAGACCCGGGACGAGCTCTCGATCATCCCGGTTCACACCCGCAGCGACGACGGATTCAGGTTGACGACGGACCTGCTGGACGCCGCGCTGGCCGCAGCAAGCCGACCGGTCAAGGCCCTCTTGTACACCAATCCGAACAACCCGCTCGGTTCGGTCGCTCCCGCCGAGGAGGTCGAGATGGTGCTCGACTGGACCGCACGGCGCGGTCTCCACCTGGTCCTCGACGAGGTGTACGCGCTGTCGGTCTTCGGCGACACGCCGTTTGTGAGCGGAGCCTCGTTGCTGCCGTCGCTGGGTGATGGGGTCCACGTCGTCTGGGCGTTCAGTAAGGACTTCGGGGCCAGCGGTCTGCGCTGCGGGGTGTTGATCACCGAGAACGAGACGCTGATGGCCGCCGTGGACGGGTTGGCCTATTGGTCGGTGGTGTCGGGTGACACCCAGCACCTCCTGTCGGAGATGGTCGCCGACGAGGAGTGGGTCGACGGGTACCTGGTCGCGATGCGGGGCGGGCTCCGGGATGCCTATGCCGAGATCACCACCGCCCTCGTCGACGAGGAGATTCCGTTCGTGCCCGCCGAGGCGGGGTTCTTCCTATTGGTCGACTTGCGGGACTTCATGGAGGCGCCCACCTGGGAAGCCGAGGATGCCTTGTGGCGCCGCATTCTCGAGGGTGCCAACGTCAACCTCACTCCCGGATCCGCCTGTCACAACGGAGAGCCGGGGTTCTTCCGTCTCTGCTACACAACCGAGCCACCCGCGGCGGTGGTCACCGCAGTCCGCCGGGTGGCGCGGGCTCTCTCCTAGGCGATGGTGTAGCCGCCGTCGACCACCAGGGCGTGGCCCGTCACGAAGTCGGATGCCGCCGATGCCAGGAACACGGCAGCCGGGGCGACCTCCTCCGGCCGCCCGAAGCGCCCCGCCGGCGTGCGGTCCTCGATCATCTCCCTGATCTCGGCTCGGGTCATTGCCGGGCGCGTCATGTCGGTGGCAATCCAGCCGGGGATGATCGCGTTGACCTGGATGGCATCGGGCGCCCACGAGACCGCCAGCGACCGGGTCAACAGGATCACGCCCCCCTTGCTGGCCGAATAGGCGGCGGAGTAGGGGCTTCCGAAGATCGAGTAGGCGGATCCGATCGTGATGACCTTGCCCCGGCCGGAGGCCTTGAGATGGGGATAGGCCGCCTGCGCCGTCTCGAGGACCGCCCGCAGGTTGATGTCGAGCACTTCGTTCCAGACGTCGCGGCTCATCTTCTC
>JBFELU010000016.1:0-40531 GCA_041551965.1 Acidimicrobiia bacterium | reverse complement strand
TGGCTATGCTCCCGGCCGTTATGCGATCCATCGCCATGCCCCTCGGTCACCCCTGATGCTGGAACTCGGAGCCACCGAACACGGCTGCCTGCTGTTCGCCGACATCACGGGATACAGCCAGTACATCGGCGACACCGAGATCACCCATGCCCAGGATGTGATCGCGGATCTCATCGAGACGATCGTCGATGTGATCACACCCACCTTCGAGATCTCGAGGATCGAAGGAGACGCCGCCTTCGCCTACGCCGAATCCGGTGCCCTGAGCCCGGCGATCCTGATGGACACCGTCGACTCCGCCTACTTCGCTTTCAGGAGGCGGCTGCGGGACGTGGCCCACGCCACCTCGTGCCCGTGCCGGGCCTGCGTGAGGATCCCGACGCTTGATCTCAAGTTCTTCCTCCACGAGGGCGAGTACGCGGTGCGCCGAGTCGCCGGATTCAAGGAGCTGAGCGGCATGGACGTCATCGTCCTGCACCGGCTGGCGAAGGGAACGGCGGCCGAGGTGGTCGACGACCACGGCTACGCGGTCTACACCCGCGCCATCATGGATGTCATGGGGTGGGATCCGGCCTCACTGGACCTGGTACCGCACACCGAGGTGTTCGATGACACCGGACCGGTGGAGGTCTTCGTGCAGGACATGGAGGTCCGCTGGGCCGCCGAGGAGGAGGCCACCGACGTGCTCGTCGCCGCCGAAGACGCCGTCTATCAGGCGTCGTTCGAGACGGCGGCACCCGCCCAGGTCGTCTGGGACTACCTCACCGATGGGCAGAAGCGGCCGCAATGGCAGCCGGGTGTGACCCAGGTCATATCGGTGAGCGGGGGGCGGCCTCAGGCGGGAAGCGTCAACCACTGCATGCACGGCGAGGACGTGACGATCGAGCAGATCGCAGACTGGCGGCCGTTCTCCCATCTCAGCCTCCTCTATCACGTGGCGGGGATCGAAGACTGGCTGTGGACCTACCGCCTCGAGCCCACCGAGAAGGGAACCAGGCTCACCGCCCTGCTGGCCGACCCGGGTGGCGACCACTGGGAGAACCTCGGCGGCACCTTCGTCGGGGTCGTGGATGAGGTGATGGTGACGCTCAACCGGGTCGTCGCCGAAGCCTGGGCCGAGGCCCAAAAGGGGGAATCACCGTGACGAGCAAGGACGAGTCGACCGACAGGGGGCACATGATCGCCCTCAACGCCGACGTGGTCGGGTACAGCCGTTTGCTGGCCGACGACTACGAGGCGACCACGGCCGCCATGACCGAGTATCACGGGCTGGTGGACGCCGAAGTGGCGGCTCACAGAGGCACCGTGGCCAACTTCGTGGGGGACAGCTTCATGGCCGTCTTCGACGAAGTGGAAGACGCGGTGGGGTGCGCCATCGCCATCACCACCGCCGTCGAGGCCCGCAATGCCGACGTGCCGGACTCCCGCCGGGTCCGGTTCCGCATGGGCCTCGATCAGGGCGAAGTCGGATTCGCCGCCGGTGGGTACCACGGCGATGCTCTGAACATCGCGGCGCGGATCCAGGCCATCGCCCAGCCCGGCGGCATCAGCGTCTCGGGGAGGGTGTACCGGAGCCTCGACGAACCGGCACTGCGCTTCCGGCCCGTCGGCCGGCAGAGCCTCAAGAACATTCCGGAGCACATCGAGGTGTACGAGCTGGCCGGTGTTCCCGCCGACGAGGGCCGGGTGTCCGGCCCGAGGTCGCTGTCCCTCGAGTCACCGACCCTGGCGGTGCTGCCGATCCACACCGAGGAGGTCGACGACCGGGTGCGCAGCGCCGCCGCCATGATCCGCCAGGACCTGGTGCACCGCCTGGCGGGCGTTCCTCAACTGAACGTCGTCGACGCCGGGATCGATCCCCGGGAAGACCATGGGGGCGACACCGCCCGGTACATGCTCGAGTCGGGCGTCCACCAGTTCGGGGAGCAGGTCCGGGTGTTCGTGACCCTGTTCGATGTGACGACCATGAACGTCGTCAAGTCACACAAGTGGATGGCGGCCGTCGACGAGATGCTCAGCCTGTCAGAGAGAGTCGCCGAGGAGACCGCCCGGGCGGTCGAGATCGAGCTCATCGTCGGTGAACCGGCCGGCCTCTACGCCGAACTCGAAGACCCGGCGGCGATCGAGCAGGTCTACCTCGGCTGGTACCACCTGCGCAGCGGCAATCTCGAGGGGTGGGCCAAAGCGCTGGATCTGTTCGAGCGAGTCGCCGGATCCCATCCCGAGCAGCCTTACGGGCACGTGCTCTCGGCCTTCTCGCTGTGGCTGGGGGCCGCCAACGGCTGGGTGCCGGACCCCGCTGCGGCGCTCGAAGACGCTCATCGCAGGGCCGCATCCGGGGCGGCGCTGGGGGACCCGACCGGGATGGCCCAGGCGGTCGAGGCGGCGATCCTCATGCTCGAGGGCATGCCCGATGAGGCCCTGGCGATCCTGGACGGCCTCGAGATCATCAGGCCGACCTGCGATGTCACCTATGGGCTCCAGGGGAGCCTGCGGCGCTACGTGGGAGACTGGCAGGCCGCCGTCGAGCTCCTCGACACCGCCATGCGTCTCACCGGCATCAACAAGCCCTGGTACCCGACCGTGAAGGCGAGCTCCCTCTTCGTCGGTGGAAAGCTGGATCAGGCCGCCGCCATCGCCGAGGAGGTGCTCGAGTACCAACCCAACAACCTCGAGGCGCTGCTCGTGCTGGCGGCCGCCCAGTCGGAGCTGGGCATGGAGCGGCGAGCCCGGGCCACCGCCGAGCTGATCGGGGAGCGGTTCCCATCGATCGACGTCGAGGCCTGGCTGGACAACAGCCCCTATCAGCGGCGGGAGATCGTGGAGCGCTGGAAGGGCGACCTGGCGTCGGCCGGGGCCATCGAGATCGTCTGACCCGGGCCGGCGTCGTCAGTCGGATTGGCGGCGCGGCACCACGACCCGGAAGACCGTGCGTCCCGGCTCTGAGGTGACGGTGATTTCGCCGCCGTGGGTGTCCACCACGATGCCGTGGGAGATGTCCAGACCGAGGCCCGTGCCGGCCCCGGGGGCCTTCGTGGTGAAGAATGCGTCGAAGATCCGGTCGATCGTGTCGGGCGGGATGCCGGGCCCGTTGTCTTCCACCTCGACGGTGACCCACGCGTCGTCGGCTTCGGTCCGGAGCGTGATGGTGGCCCCGTCGGTGTCCGCCAGCGCATCGGCGGCGTTGTCGATCAGGTTGGTCCACACCTGATTGAGCTCGCTCGCATAGACCTCGGCGAGCAGTTCCCCCGGCCGATACTCGCGTCGCACCTCGATCGACTCCAGCTTCTGCTTGAGGATCGTGAGCGTGTCCTCGAGACCGCGATGGATGTCGACCTCCTGCACCGCCGCCCGATCCAGGTGGGAGTACGACTTGAGGGCTCCGACGATGGCCGACAACCGGGCCGCCCCCTCCTCGACCTCTCGCACCAGTCCGCTGACGTCGGCGGTGGCGGCGATGGCCTCGATGAAGGTCCCCCGAGCATCGTCGGTGATGGCGTCGAGCACCGGGCCCAGCTCCCCGGCCGTCAGCCCGGCCCCGACGACCTCCGGGGCCAGCCGCCACGCCTCGGGGATCGCGGAGTCGTCGAGGAGATCCTCGACCTCGGCTTCGCGGTCGCTTCGCTCGACGGTGCTCAGCGGGGCCGGCACCTCGCCGGCGCGGGCGAGCACCGCTGCGACGGGGTCGCCATCGGGGTCGATACCGGCCGCCCGGAGGGCGCCGCTCGCCTTCTCCATCCGATCGACGGCCTCACCGAGCTGGGCGCCCGCTCGCGCAATGGCCGCCGCCGGATTGTTCATCTCGTGTGCCAGGCCGGCGGTCAGCGTGCCGATCTGGGCCATCCGTTCTGATTGGCGGAGCCGGGCTTCGGTCTCCCGCCACCGGGCGAGCAGGACGGCGAAGAGGGCCCGCCCCGCCGTCACCGAACTCTCCAGCAGCTCATCCATCTGCTGCTTGGGGATCGACAGCAGCCGGCTCTCCGTCCTGGCGCGGACGGTCGCCATTCGGGGAGCGGCGTCGAGGAGCGCCATCTCCCCGATCACGTCTCCCGCCCGGCGGACGGCCAGCAAGACCTCACGAGTGCCCGACGTCTTGAGGATCTCGACCTCGCCGTCGAGGATCAGGCAGGCCCGGTCGCCGTCGTCTCCCTCGGCGAAGAGCAGCTCGCCGGCTCCCACCTTCTCCTCGAAGGCCCCGGCGACGAGACAGTCGAGATCCTCGTCGGGGAGATCGGCGAAGAGGGCCGCCGAGCGGAGGGCGTCACGCATCGGGGGTCACACCGTCTCGAGGTACTGGTGGATCATCGAAATGGCGATCGACCCCTGACCGACCGCCGAGGCCACCCGGCGGATCACCCCTTCCCGCACATCACCGGCGGCGAAGATGCCCGGGACGCTCGTCTCGAGAAGGAAGGGGTCACGGTCGACGGTCCAGGTCTGCGGCCGTTTGTCACCCACGAAGATGTCCCGCCCCGTCAGGATGAAGCCCTTCTCCGACGTCGCCACCAGATCGGCCACGAACCCCGAGTGCGGCACCGCGCCGACGAAGATGAAGATCGCCTGGGCCGACCGCTCCTCGATCTCTCCGGTCTCGACGTTCTTCAGCGTGATCCGCTCCACGACGTTCGAACCGTCCACCTGGACGACCTGCGTGCCGGTCAATACCTCGATGTTGTCGGTATCCGCGATCTGATCGATCAGGTACTGCGACATCTTCAGGTTCAGGGAGGGCCCTCGCACCACCATCGTGACGCCTACCACGTGGCGGCTGAACATCATCGCCGCCTGGCCAGCCGAATTGGCGCCCCCGATCACGAAGATGTGCCCGCCTGCATAGGTCGCGGCCTCGCTCGGCGCCGCGCCGTAGTAGACGCCGCCCCCTTCGAATTGCTCGTAGCCGGGCACATCGAGTCTCCGGACGGTCATCCCGCTGGCGATCAGCACGGCGTGGCAGCGGAGTTCGGTGCCGTTGGACAGCTCCACCACCTTCACGTTGTCCTCCAGGCGGACCGAAGTGACCTCGACCGCGGTGACCAGCTCGGCCCCCAGCCGGGTCGCCTGGCTCACGGCCCGTCTGGCCAGGTCCCCCCCGCTGACCCCGCTGGGGAACCCCAGGTAGTTCTCGATCCGGGAGCTGGTGCCGGCCTGTCCTCCGGGCGCCGCCCGCTCGATGAGGGCGGTGCGCAAGCCCTCCGAGGCGCCGTAGACGGCTCCGGCGAGCCCGGCCGGGCCCCCACCGATGATCACCACGTCGTAGAAGCTGCCCTCGGCCTCGGTCTTCAGGCCGACCCGGTCGGCGAGGGGGGGCAGATCGGGATCGACGAGCGGGTCCTCCTCGGGGACGAACACGACCGGAATGGTGCCCCCGCCGGCCGCCTCGGCGAGCCGCTTCGATTCCCGATCCCGTTCGATGTCGAGGAAGCGGTAGGGGATCTGGTTGCGGGCCAGGAAGTCCTTGAGGCGGTGGGTGGAGGGTGACCAGGTGGTTCCGGCGACCCGGATGCCGTCGAACGGCGCCGGCAGGTTGGCCTGCCAATCTTCGAGCATGTCGTCGAGGATCGGGTAGAGCCGCTCGTCGGGCGGATCCCATGGCTTCATCAGGTAGTGGTCGAGCCCTACCTCGTTGATCGCCTGGATGGCGGCGTCGGTGTCGGCGTAGGCGGTCAGCAGCAGGCGCTTGGCATCGGGGAACCGGGTCTGGGCCTCGAGCAGGAACTCGGTGCCCTCCATCTCGGGCATGCGCTGATCCACCAGGAACAGGGCCACGCGGTCTCCCCGGCCGAGCAACTCGTCGACGGCCTCGAGGGCCTCCTGCCCCGAGGAGGCACGCAGGACCCGGTAGCCCTCCCCATAGCGGGATCGCAGGTCCCGGCCGATGGCGGCGAGTACCTGCGGGTCGTCGTCGACGCTGATGATCGCCGGCTTGCTCACTCTTTTTGCCCCCCGAAGTCGGTGAGAGGGTGATAGTGGTGGATGATGCGAGCGGGTTCAACCCGGACGACCCTGATGCCGGAGGGGTCCTCACCGAGCGGATACCCGACCGGCCCCGAAGTGACCATCTCGAAGTCGCCGTCTCGGGCCAGGGAGTTGCGGTGCCAGTGGCCGGCGAACCCGTGGGTGATGCCTCCCCGGTGAAGCTCGGCGAGCAGGTCCCGGCGCCTCTCCACCGGCAAGTTCCAGTAGGTGTCCTCTTCGTCGGGGTCTCGCGTGAACAGGGGATGGTGGCCCAAGACGATTCCCCGGACTCCGCGTTCCAGGATCAGGTCGATCTCCCGGTACAGGAACTCCATCTGCTCGGCGAGGGCATCGCCGGATCTCTCGGGGTGATCGATCACCACCGTGTTGAGCACGATGAAGCGGACCCCGCCGTGCTCGAACGCGTAGTAGTCGGGGCCGAACGCCTCGCGATAGGCCGCGATTCGACCGGGGGTGGGAACGACGGTGTCGTCGGCGATGTCGTGGTTCCCGGGCACCCAGCGCATGGGGATCTCCGGGTCGAGGCCTGATGTGATCGCCATCAGAGCGTCGTACTGCTCCTGTGAGGCCGGATTGTCGATCATGTCGCCGCCCATGACCACGAAGTCGGGTCGCAGGGCGTTGGCCGCCGCGATGGCGACGCGATAGCGGTCGGCGTCCCAGGCGAAGCCCTCCACCCGGGGCACGATCTCGACCCGCATGTCGCGTTCCGCAAAGCCGGCGATGTCGGCCTCGGTCATGCCGCTGAACGTGGCGTAGGCGCCCAGCTGGCAGTCGGCCATGAACACGAACTCGAAGGACATGAGGGGAGGAGGGTACCTTCCGGCGTCGGCGGTGCAGCACCGTGCCCCGGCGGCGCTGGCGTTCCACCCTGGTAGCCCTTATGCCGTTCTACCTGGATCGCCACGACGTGCGCGACGCAACCTCGGAGGACATCGCGCGGGCGCATGCCGCCGACATGGCGGTCCAGGAGCCGTGCGGGGTTCGCTACGTGACGTACCGGTTCGACTACGAGAGGCAGCACACCTTCTGCCTCGTCGATGCCCCCGACGAGGAGACGGCCCTCGAGGTGCATCGCCGGGCCCACGGCGATCTCCCCAGTGAGGTCCGTCCGGTGGATCCCGCCGAGGTCGGGGCGTTCCTGGGCAGAACCGTGGATCCACCCCAAACGGTCGCCATCGACGAGCCGGCGTTCCGGACGATCATGTTCACCGACATCGTCGGCTCCACCGAGCTGCATGGAATGCTGGGCGATCGGCGTGCCATGGACCTGGTTCGGCTCCACGACGAGATCATCCGGGGCGCCCTGGCAGATCACTCCGGCCGTGAGATCAAGCACACCGGCGACGGGTTCATGGCCTTCTTCCGCTCGGTGTCGGACGCCGTGACCTGCGGACTGGCCATTCAGGACCGGATCGCCGCCGACGGTCCGGAGGCTATCCGGGTGCGAATCGGGCTCAACGCCGGGGAACCGATCGACCACTCAAACCAGCTCTTCGGTCTCTCGGTGAACCTCGCCAGTCGGCTCTGCGACGCCGCCGGTCCCGGTGAGGTGCTGGTGTCGGATGTCGTGCGGGGCCTGGCGATGGGGAAGAGCTTCCGCTTCGAGGAGCGCGGCGACATGCGATTCAAGGGGTTCGAGGACCCCATCCGGGTCTCGTGTGCCGTGGCGGCCTCTCCTTCCCCGTAGGCCCCGTCCCGCCCCGGGCACTCAAGCACCGACACGTTCGGATAGGCCGACGGCACCCACCGGCCCTCACAGCGCTTGCCGATCCCGTCGAAGCAGACCGAGGGCCGGGGGGCGGCACCCCACGGGAACACGGCCGGGTCGTTCGGCTCTGGTGATCTGCGGTTTCCTTCGCGACGTTGCATGGGTCACGGGGGTGGTGCATGGTACGAACCCGCTTTCTCGTCGTCCTCGTTCTGTTCGCCGCGACGATCGCTGCCTGCGACGGAGGCGGTTCAGGAGTGGACTCCGAGGTCACGCCGGTGGTGATCGACAGCGACGGCGCATTCGACGACGTGAAGGCGATCGTCTACCTCCTCGAGCAGCCCGACGTCGAGGTCATTGCCCTGACGCTGTCGGGCACGGGGATCGCCCACTGTCCCGAGGCGGCGGAAAACGTGTCTGCCGTGCTCGAACGTCTCGACGCCCCCGACATCCCGGTCGCCTGTGGGAGAACCACACCCCTGGCCGGTGACAACCAGGCCCCGCAGATGTGGCGTGACGCAGCCGACACTCTCGGGCGCATCGACCTTCCCGAACCGCGGTCACTCGACGAATCGGCACCAGGTCTGCTCGCCGAGACCCTCGGCGAATTCGACAACGTGGTGCTCGTTGCGCTCGGGCCGCTGACGAATGTTGCGGAAGCCGTGCTCGCCGATGCATCCGTCCTGGACGGTGTCGAGATGGTCTATTTCATGGGCGGGGCCGTCGATGTGGGCGGGAACGTGCTCTACGGCAACCCCAACGCCGAATTCAACGTGTGGGCCGATCCGCATGCCGCCGCCGTGGTCTTCGACACCGACGTGCCGATCACCATGATCCCCCTCGACGCCACCAACGCGGTGCCGGTGACTCCCTATCTCTACGACGCGGTGGCCGCGCACGCCGACGTGTCTCCGGTCTCGCGGCTCATGGCCGATTATCTCGAAGCCACTCCGCTCCTGGGGGGCATGTATCACTGGGACGAGCTGGCCGCGGTCGTCGCCACCGACGAGTCGATCGTCACCATCGAGGACCGCTTGGTGATGGTCAACGATTCCGGTTCGCCCAATGAGGGTGCCACCGTCGAGGTCACCCACGGACGGCCGGTGCGGATCGCCGTCGATGCCGATCCGGCCGGCTTCGAGCGGCACTTCCTTGAGGCCATCCTCGGCACGAGCGATCCCGGCGTGGCAACGTGGGAGCCGGACGCCGTCGTCACCTGGGACGGTACGGCGTGCACGTATTCGGGTCCCGATCCACTCCCCGATGACCTCTTTGTTCGCGTCGACAACGACGGGTCGGAGATCGTGGCGCTGATCACGGGAAGGTACGACCCCGGGACCACCCTCGCCGAACGGGATGCCTACCGAGCCTCGGGTGACACCGAACTGCCAGAGTGGTGGACCGAGTCCTTCCAGATCGTCGCGCCCGGCGGGGCCCGCGAGGTATGGCATCTGCAGGGTGGCAGTGACGTCACCGCCATCTGCTACGTGGACCCGGATCGCTTCTGGGAGATCGCCGGCATCCGTCTCGCCGGCTGAGGTCCGCTCACGCTTTCCGGAGGTCACGCGCCGCAGGGTGTGTCGTTGCGGCCCGGCTCGGTCTGTCACGACGGGAGCAGATCGGGGGAGGCGAGTCGACAGTGGCGGTTCGGCGAACTGAGGGGGAGCGTGCCGCTCGGCGACGGGATACCGAACCTCATCCCCTCAGACGGAATCCACGGCATCGGCGAGCTCGCTGCCGGGACACCTTGCCTTGGCACCGCCGGGGTGGAGCACGAGGCCGTCGTGTCGCCCACGTCGTGGGTTCGAGGCCCCGTCTGGTGCAGACGGCTCGCGGCCGCGCCCGATCAGCAGTTGTCGACGGCCCAGGCGTGCATCGCATTGCTGCCCGGGATGAACTCCGCCGCCGATTCGATTGCGGCCAGCGCCTCGTGGTAGGAGAGGTTGTCCCGCGCCTCGTCGACGATCTCCTCGGGCGCGAGCGTCGCCAGAGCCTCTGCCCAGGCGACGATTGCCGATGCTCTCTCCTCGAAGGCCGGGTCGCCGACGGGCACGGCACGGCGGAGCGCCTCGTCGTACTCCCCGTTGAAGACGGAACAGAAATCGGCGGTCTCCGGCAGCATCACGGTGTCGTCCACCGGGTCGGTTCCTGTGGGATCGCCGCCTCCGCACGCCGCCACCAGCAAGGCCAACGCAACAGCCGTCCACCCGCGTCTCATCTCGCCTGCCTCTCCCTCAACAGTTGTCGCCTGCCCACTCGATGAACGCCCTGCTGCCGGCCTGCTGGGCTTCCGACGGTGTGGCACCTTCGGCGAGATCGCGGGCGTATCGCGCATGATCGCGGGCTTCGGTGGCGATCTCATCAGGGGCCAGCGCGGCGAGTACCTCAGACCAGTGGGCGGCGCGTTCGGGTGCTGTCGGGTCGGCGACGGGGGATGCGTTGATGGCCTCGCGCCACTCGCCCGTGAACACGGAGCAGAACGTCGCGCTCTCCGGGATGTCGACCCCGCTCCCGGCATCATCGTCACCGCATGACACGGCCGCGAAACCCAGTGCGATCATCAGTACGGCTGCACAACGGTGCACGTCTTGATCCCCTCCCGTGTCGGCGGCACCCTACAGTGCCGGCAGGATCGTGCCCAAGCCGGCCGATGAGTGTACCCGGGGTGGGCAGGCCGGCATGTCCTCCTGGGAAGCGGCGAGTCTCCCCGGGGGATTGATCGCCGCCGGGCCTGCGGCTTCGTCCCTGCCCGGCGCCGCTGCGATGGACCTCTGAAGACCGCAGGCTCTCGCTTGCTCCTTCTTTTCCCATGACGAGATGGGGCGCCTCGGGAGTCGCCGGAACCGGGCGTCGTGCTCAGCCGTGCTGTTGACCCGTGCCGAGATCGAGGCCGATCATGTCCGGCGGGTGGTTTGGGGATTCCCGCCAGAGTTCGAGCACTGCGGCGAGCGCCTCGGCGGCCGTCCGGTTGTAGACCGGGAGGCAATCGTCGGTGAACGCCTGGGACGCCACGGCCGGTCTCAGCCGCCGCACCCGGTGGCAGATCTCCGTGACCGGCACCAGTTCCCCGGCGAGCCGCTCCACCGAGACGATCCGATCGAACGGTTGGCCCCAGTGTTCCCTCGTGACCGAGTCGACGAGGGTGAACCGGGTCGGCTGGGGGAGGGGCTCCTCCAGGAGGAGGCCGCGCAACGTCAGGTCCGGGCAGGTCACCACGGTGGAGCCGGGAGCGACGTCGACGGTGCAACCACCGGTCTCGATCTCCACGAGCGCCGACACCCACTCGAGGTAGTCGGCGATGAGAGGCTCCTCGGTCGATCCGGCGTAGCCGGGCAGCTGCCCCGGATCCACCGCAGCCGACAGCCAACGGAGCACGGCGTACGGACTCCCGAGATTGAGGTTCTCGGCGAATCGGTCGACGTAGGAGGCGACGAACCGGGCTTCCACGGCCTCCGACGTGGGGAGCGGAGCGCCGGCGGCGATGAACCGCTCGGAGGCGGCGGCATGACCGGGGCCGGTGGCCGCCGTGGTGGTGGGGTAGCAGTAGAGATCGAAGAGCGAGGCCGCGTAACCGGAGTCGACGCCCTGTGCCCAGTTGCAGTAGGCCTGAGGGGCGAAGTCCTGGGCGTCGGTCTCGAGACCGACGATCCGGTCCTCGAGGATCTCGAACGTGATCCCCGGCACCGGCCCGGAGTCGCCCAGGAACGCCGGGTCGACTCGGAAGTCGCGCCGCAGGGCCTCGAGGTAGTCGCCGTCGAATCCGGCCTCCTCGCATCGCACCAGTGCCGTGGCACGGGTGTCGGGAGGCGCCTCGACCGCGTCGCAGGGACCCAGGGACAGCCCGGCGACCGAGCTGAGAAACGTGATCGCGTCCCGCAGCTCCTTCCGTTCGCCGACGAAGCGGGGATCGAGGAATCCGGGAAGGACGATGGAGTCCCACTCGTCGGCGATGAGGCGATCGAGGACGGTGAGATCGCCTTCGTTCCAGGCTTCGGCGAAGTCCCCGACGACTAGACGGGCCTTCTCCAGCGGGTCGGGGCCGAGATCGGGCAGCTCCTCGCCGGGTGCGGTGGCGTCGGAGCCGCGAAAACCGCTCAGTCCGACCAGCACCGCGAGCAGGAGGACGAGGGCGGCCATCGGCGCCGTCGGGTTGCCACGACGCCTCGGCGCCGGCTCACCGTGGACCCTGATGTCACCCCTGTCGCCCATGGCGTTGCAGGGTATTGCGCCGCCAGCCCTAACTGCGGAGCCTCATGATTCGAGGATCGCCGCCAGGGCCCGGCCCGCCTCCCTCGAATACACGGGCGAGCAGTCCGCCGAGAACACCTGCTCCGCCACCGAGGGGTCGGAGCGCCGCAGCTCTCCACAGATCGTCGCCAGGGGGACCTGCCGTCTTCCCAGAGGTTCGACCTCCACGATCCTGGCGGTGGCCCGGGCGACCCGTCCCCGGGCCCGAGAGCTCTCCAGCGTGAACCGCGTGGGTTGCGGGAGCGGCCCGGCGACGAGGGGCCCGGAGACCGTCAGCTCGGGGCAGGTGACGATCGTGTGGGCGTCGCCGGTCTCGATGGAGCACGGTCCGATGTCGATCCACTGCACGGCGGCGCTCCAGGGGAGGAAGCCGGCGGGATCGGTGTCGTGGGGACCGCCGGCGAACCCCGGAAGGCCGGAGGCCGGTACCTCCGGCGACAGCCACCCTGCGGCGGTTCGGGTGTCGCCGAGATTGTGGTGCTCCGCAAAGCGGTCGACGTAGCCGGCGGCGAGCCGGGCCCTGGCGGTGCGGTGGGAGGGGAGGGCCGGATCGGCGGCCAGGAAGTCGCCGGCGAGCTCGGCATGGGCCGGGCCGGTGGCTCCCGTGGTGACCGGGTGGCAGTGGAGGTCGAAGAGGCCCGGCGCGGTGTCGGGATGAGTCTCCTCGGCCCACAGGCAATAGGCCTGCGGGGTGAAGGCGGGAACGGCGGCCTCGACGGCGATGATCTCGCGATCCCGCACCCGGAACGTGATCCCGGTGGCGTCTGCGATGGTGCCCGTCGCGGCCTCGGTCGCCTCCCAGATGTTGCGCTCGACGGCATCGAGGTAGTCGCCCCGGAACCCGGCCTCCTCACAGTGGACGACGGCCGTCGCCGCCGAGGCCGGTGGGGCCGATCCCACCTCGCAAGGCCCCAGGGTGAACGTGGTGACCGCGGTGAGAAAGGCAAGCCCGTCGGTGAGCTCGTCCCGCCCGTCGCGCTGGTTCAGTCGGTCATCTGCCAGCCCGGGGAGCAGGATCGTGTCCCAGTCGGCGGCGATGAGGCCGTCGAGGGCGCCGACGTCGCCGTCGTTCCAGGCTGCGGCGAAACCCCCCACGACCAGGCGAGCTGCCTCCAGGGGGTCGGGTCCGAGGTCGGGGAGATCCTCCCTCGGGGCGGTGGCGTCGGAGCCTCGAAACCCGTTCAAGCCGACCAGCACGATCAGCAGGAGAACGATCGCAGCGGCCGAGGTGGGCCCGCGCCGGGGAGGCCTGCCGCTGGTACCGAGATCGACCTTGACGTCGCCGTGGTGCTCCACGCTGCCAGAGGCTAAGGCGGCCGATTCGTTACGAGAGGCCGAGCGCCGTCGTTCCGCTCCGGGGACCAGTTGACAGTGGGCTCCGGTGAGGACTAGACCTGACACCTGAATCGGGTGTCAACTCGCGGTGATGGGAGTGGGAGCCATCGGCGGGGAACCGTTCACACCGCAGACGGCCAGGGGCCGGGCCACCCGGCGGGCCCTGCTCGACGCCGCCGAGTCGGTGTTCGGAGAGCGAACGTTCGACGAGGCTTCGGTGAGCGAGATCACCCGGCGAGCCGGGGTGGCTCAGGGGACCTTCTACACCCACTTCCCCGACAAGACGGCCATCTTCGTGGAACTGGTTCGGGAGCTGTCCCGGGGGATGCGGGCCGCGGCCACAAAGGCGATCGAGGGCGTGACCGATCGCCTCGAGGTGGAACGCAAGGGGTTCGCCGCCTTCTTCGACTACATCGATCGGCACCGGGCGGTCTATCGGCTCATCCGGGAGGCCGAGTTCGTCGAGCCCGAGGTCTATCGGGCCCACTACCTCCGTCTCGCCGAGGGCTACGCCCGGGGGCTGCGGCGGGCCATCTTGGACGGTCAGCTGCCCGCCGACCTCGATCCGGAGGTGGCCGCCTACTGCCTGATGGGGATGGGCGATTTCGTCGGGATGCGGTGGGTGTTGTGGGGGGACACGGTTCCCGTCGAAGTCTTCGAGCAGATGATGCGGTTCGCCGTCGGCGGATTGCTGGCGGGGGGCTCGGACTGATGTACGTCGGCGACTACCTGGCCCGGCGGTGTGAGTACGGGCCCGACGACGTGGCGCTGGTCGACGTGACCGCGGAGGCGCCTGCTCGCCACACGTATGCCGACCTCAATGCCCGGGCCGACCGGACGGCCCACTGGATGCAATCCCGGGGGATCGGTCTCGGCGACCGGGTGGCGCTGCTGGCTGCGGATGGGATCGCCGCCTACGACCTGTTCTTTGCCTGCTCCAAGCTGGGTGCCGTCTTCGAGCCCCTCAACCGGCGCCTCCACCCCCGGGAGGTCGAAGATCTCATTGCCCGCACCAAGCCCGGTGTGCTGGTGCACGACGAATCGGTTGCGGAGATCACCGAGCACCTCGCCTCAGCGGCCTCGATGCCCCCGCTGGTCCCGCTCGCCGAAGCGGCCGGCGAGTGGGCCTCCGGTCCCGACACCCCGGTGACTGAGGAAGCCGTGACGGAATCCACCACTGCGTGCCTGCTGTTCACCGGCGGCACCACAGGCGTACCGAAGGCCGCCGAGATCAGCCACCGTCACATCGTGTGGAACACCTTCAACGCTCTCCTCGCCGACGTGCGCCCGACGGACACTTTCCTCAACATCTTTCCCCTCTTCCACTCCGGCGGCCTCTTCGCCTTCACGGTGCCCCTGCTGATCATGGGCGGAACCGTCGTCCAGCCCATCTCCTTCGACGCAGACCAGGCGCTGCGGATCATCGAGGCCGAGCGGGTGACCATCTTCGGCGGCGTCCCCACCGTGTTTCAGATGCTGGCCGCCGCCGACGGCTGGGCGGCCGCCGATCTGTCGGGCCTGCGCTACTGCCTCAGCGGTGGGGCGCCGATGCCGGTGCCGCTGATCGAGCGCTACGCCACCGAGAAGGGTGTCGTGTTTCGCCAGGGCTTCGGGATGA
Organism: Acidimicrobiia bacterium; assembly: GCA_041551965.1. Taxonomy (GTDB): domain Bacteria; phylum Actinomycetota; class Acidimicrobiia; order Spongiisociales; family UBA11373; genus JBFELU01. Next base: position 25,643 of record JBFELU010000016.1, on the reverse strand, counting down.
CCGAGTTCGGGCCCGACGTCTTCTCGCTCTCGTCGGAGGACTCGGTCCGCAAGGCCGGATCGATCGGAAAGCCCAACTTCTTCGTCGACGCCAAGGTGATCGATCCCACCACGGGCGAGGACCTCGCCGCCGGTGAGGTGGGCGAGCTGCTCCTGCGAGGACCGGCGTCGATGACCGGGTACTTCGGAGATCCCCAAGCGACGGCCGCGGCCTTCGAGGCGGAAGGCTGGTTCCACACCGGAGACATGGCCCGTTTCGACGACGAGGGGTACTGCTTCATCGTCGACCGCCTCAAGGACATGTACGTGAGCGGCGGGGAGAACGTGTTCCCGGCCGAGGTCGAGGCCGCGCTCTACGAGCTCCCGGGGGTGGCGATGTGCGCCGTGGTCGGGGTTCCCGACGAGCGGTGGGGCGAGACCGGGGCCGCCTTCATCGTGACCGTCGACGGGGTGACGTTGGACGAGAGTGCGGTGCTGGACCACCTCGAGGGCCGCCTGGCCAGATTCAAACTGCCCCGCTCGATCGCCTTCCTCGACGAGTTGCCCGTCTCGGGCGCCGGGAAGATCCTCAAGGACCATTTGCGGGAGGGCCCGCAATGAGTCGCGTCGACATGGGGATCGTGGCCGCCGGGCACTACCTGCCCCCAAACATCATGACGGCCGAGGAGATCGCCGAAGCCAGCGGCACCCCGCTGTGGGTGGTGCGAGACAAATTCGGGATCACGCAGAAGCACTTCGCAACGCCGGACACCCATCCCAACGAGATGGCCGTCTATGCCGCCAAGGAATGCCTGGCCGAGGCGGAGATCGACCCCCTCGACATCGACGTGCTGATCTGCACCACGGAGGAGTGGAAGGAATACCAGCTCTGGACCGCCGGCATCGACCTCGCTCACGAGATCGGGGCTCGCAACGCGTGGGGCTTCGACATCCACATGCGGTGCGCCACCACGGTGTCGGCGCTGAAGATGGCCCGGTCGCTCATGGCCGACGACGACGACATCGACACGGTGATGATCGCCGGTGGCTACATCGTCTCCCGATTCATCGACTTCACCAACCCCAGGACCTCGTTCCTCTTCAACATCGGTGCCGGGGCCGGGGCACTGCTGGTGAAGCGAGGCCATCCGGCCAATCGGGTCCTCGGAACCCATCTGATGTCCGACGGTTCGATGGCCCGCCACGTCATCGTGCCGGCCAGGGGGACCATCAAGCATCCCACCGATCAGGCGGTCCGAGACGGAGAGTTCTATTTCGACCTCGTCGAGCCGGAGGCGATGAAGTCCAGGCTCAACGAGGTATCGATGGACAACTGGATGCATTGCATCGACGAGGCACTGCGCAAGAGCGGCACCCGACCCGACGGCTCTCCCTTCACCCGTGATGACATCGGCTACCTCGACATGCTGTTGGTGAAGCCCTCGGCACACCGCGACATGCTGGACAGACTCGGTCTCACCGAGGAGCAATCCGTGTACCTGGGCCACATCGGCCACATCGGGGAACAGGACACCGTCATCTCGCTGATCGAAGGGGAGCGGCAGGGCAAACTCCACGACGGCGACCTGGTCGCCATGGTCGGAGCGGGCATCGGCTACGTCTGGGCGGCAGGAATCGTGGAGTGGGGCCCGGTGGAGGGATCATGAGCGTCACCGATTTCCTCGACAAGAGGGCCCGGCTGACCCCGGATCGCACCGCCCTGGTCGACACCGTCGACGGCAGCCAGATCACGTTCGGGGAGTGGGACGAGCGAGTGAACCGAACCGCTCGGTTCCTGCTGCAACTCGGTGCCACGGCCGGGGACCGGGTCGCCGTCTACGCCGGCAATCGGGCCGAGTATCTCGATCTCTTCTTCGCCGCCCAGAAGACCGGGATCGTGCTGCAGAACCTCAACTGGCGGCTCACCGTCCACGAGCTGTCCGGCATCGTGGCCGACGGGGAGCCCACGCTGCTCGTCTACTCGCCCGAGTGGTCCGAGCAAGTCGAGGAGCTGAGGCCCGGCCTCACCGCGAAGCATGTGGTGGCGATGGGAGATCCGGCACCGGCCGATGTCGCCCTGGCCGCCAGGATGAACGAGGGCCCCACCGCTCCGGCGCAACCCGAACTCGGGCTCGATCACCCGTGGGGGATCTACTACACCGGGGGCACCACCGGGCTCCCCAAGGGGGCGATCCTCACCCACGGCAACGTCACCTGGAACAGCATCAATACGATCACCTCGTGGGGTCTGCACGGCGGGCACGTGGCGCCCCTGCAGTTGCCGTTCTTCCACGTCGGCGGACCCAACATCTTCATGGTGCCGTTGGTGCACACCGGGGGAACGACGATCCTGTGCGAGGGCTTCGACCTCGACCAGACCTTTGACCTCATCGCCGAGGGGGGCATCACCCATTACGTGGCCGTTCCCACGATGTATCAGATGATGCAGGAGCACCCGCGGTGGGAGACGGCCGATTTCTCTCGCCTCGAGTTGGTCATATCCGGAGGAGCCCCGTGCCCGCTGCCGATCATGCAGCGCTTCTGGGACAAGGGCGTCGATTTCAAGATGGGCTACGGGCTCACCGAGGCTTCGGGCAACAACTTCTGGTTGCCGCCCGACGAGGTCGCGACCAAGCAGCAGTCGGTCGGCTATCCCCTGATGCACATCGGGATGAAGGTGGTGCGCGACGACGGATCGGAGTGTGATCCCGACGAGGAAGGTGAGCTGCTCATCAGAGGCCCCCACGTGATGTCGGGCTACTGGCGCCGGGCCGAGGCGACTGCAGAGACGCTGGTGGACGGTTGGCTCCACACTGGGGACATCGCCCGGAAGGACGCCGATGGTGCCTACACGATCATGGGCCGATCCAAGGACATGTTCATCAGCGGCGGCGAGAACGTGTACCCGGCCGAGGTGGAGAGCGTCATGCTCGCCCATCCCGACGTCGTGGAGGCGGCCCTGGTGGGGGTGCCCGACGTGAAGTGGGGAGAGATCGGCGCCGCGTACGTGGTTCGGCGATCCGCAGACCTCGACGAGGAGACACTGCGCGGCTTCCTCGGCGAACGCCTGGCCCGCTACAAGCTTCCCCGTTCGATCACGTTCCTCCCCGAACTCCCCTTGACGGCGATCGGGAAGATCGACAAGAAGCTCCTGGCGGAAGGAGACACCGCATGACGATTCCGGTGACTCCGGGCGTCGAGACCGGGACGGTCACCACCGACCGCCTCACCACGCGGGTGCTGTTCACCGGACCCGACGCCGGTGTTCCCGTGCTGTTTCTCCACGGCAACCTGTCCTGCGCCACCTGGTGGGAAAGGACCATGCTGCGGATGCCCGTGACCTACCGGGGCATCGGACCCGACCAGCGCGGCTACGGGGCATCGGATCCGGCGGTCAAGATCGACGCCACCCTCGGGCTCGGCGACATGGTCGACGACGCCGTCGCCCTGATGGACCACCTCGGACACGATCGGTTCTTCGTCTGCGGAAATTCGCTGGGCGGCAACATCGTCTGGCGGATGATCATGGATCATCCCGGGCGGCTCCTCGGGGTGATCCAGGCGGGACCCGGTTCCCCTTACGGGTTCGGGGGCACCAAGGACGCCGCCGGCACGCCGACCAATCCCGACTACGCCGGTTCCGGCGCGGGGGTGATCAACCGGGAGATGGTGCGCCTCCTCAGCGAGGGCGATGACACCGCCGAGCATCAGTTCTCACCGCGCAGCGCCATCCGGCTCCTGGTGTGGGGTCCGCCGTTCATACCCGAGTGGGAGGACGCCCTGATCGCGGCGACGATGGCGACCCGCACCGGGGAGGAGGACTACCCGGGCGATTTCGTGGCCTCCGAGCATTGGCCCTACTTCGCTCCCGGCGTCAAGGGCGCCTCGAACGGGCTGTCCCCCAAGTACCTGGCCGATCCGCAGCGGATGGTCGAGGTGGAGCCGAAGCCGCCGATCCTGTGGATCCGAGGAGGCAAGGACCTCGCCATCAACGATGCCGCCGCCAGCGACCCGGGGCGCTGGGGCCCGCTGGGGCTGGTCCCCGGATACCCGGGAGAAGAGGCGTATCCGCCACAACCGATGCTCGCCCAGACCCGGGCGGTGCTCGACCGCTACGCCGCCGCCGGCGGCGACTACCGGGAGGTGGTAATCGAGGAAGCGGCCCACGTGCCGTTCATCTCGCACACCGACGAATACGACCAAGTGTTTCACACCTTCCTCGCCGAGCACGCACCGTGAGAGGCGAGGGAGCCAACCAGATGCAACAGAGACGACCAAAGGGAGGAGACATGCGCAGGAGACTCCTGCAGATCGGCATCCTGGTCGTGGCGCTGTCGCTCGTTGCCGCAGCCTGTGGCGACGACGACGATGCGGTCGACACGACCGAGGCCGCCACAACGACGGAGGCCGCCACAACGACGGAGGCCGCCGCAACGACGGAGGCCGCCACGACGACGGAGGCCGCCACGACGACGGAGGCACCCGCAGGGCTGTCGTGCGGCGAAGGCGTCACCATCGGCGTCATCACCGACCTGACCGGTGCACTGGCGATCTACGGCGCTCACATCAACCGGGGCATACCGATCGGATTCGCGTATGCGACCGGGGGTGAGCCCCAAGAGGGTCTCGAGCAGACCTACATGCTGGAGGACTGTGAGATCCGGGTCGTGTTCAAGGACGACCAGAGCGACGCCGAGCTGAGCGCCACCGCCGCCCGCGAGTTGATCGAGGTCGAGGGCGCCAGCATCATCATCGGCTCCGTGAGCTCGGGGGTCACCGCGACGCTGCAGGGGATCGCTCGTGAGAACGACGTGATCCTGATTGCGGCGCCGGCTGCGGCCACCGACATCACCGGCAAGGACTTCGACCCGAACACGTTCCGGGCCAGTCGGAGCAACTACCAGGACGGGATGGCGATCTGTGACCAGTTCGTCAACGGCGACGGGTACGAGACCTTCGTTCAGATCGCTCCCGACTACTCGTTCGGCTACGGCGGGGCGCAGGCGTACAAGGATGCCTGCGAGTACTTCGGCGGGGAGTTCATCGCCGACGACATCTTCGCCCCGGCCGACACGACCGACTTCACGTCATTCCTCGAGCCGCTGGCGGGCACCGAGGCCGACGCCTTCCTGGTCACCTGGGCGGGCGGCGGGTTCGTACCGCTGCTGCAGGCGGCCTTGGACCTCGGCGTGATCGACGAGGACACCGTGCTCGGCTCCCCGTTCGTGGACAACGTCGTGATGCCGGCGTTCTTCGGCAACGCGGTGGGGACCACCTCGGTGATCCTGTACCAATATCAGGCACCCAACAACGCTGCGAACGACTATTTGGTCGCCCAGGACCAGGCATTGTTCGGTGTGGTGCCCGACCTGTTCGACGCCGACGGCATGAACGCGGCGATCATGGCGGTCGAAGCCCTGAAGGCCACCGGCGGTGCTGCCGATGCGGCCTCGCTGCGCGACGCCCTCGAGGGCATGGTCTTCGAGGGAGCCAAGGGCACGATCGAGGTCAGGGCCGAGGACCACATGGCCATCCAGGACATGTACGTCGTGACCCTCACCGGGTTCACCGACACCGGTCCCGAATACGAGCAGGTGGCCACGGTGCGGCCGGTGCCCCCGTGCCTGCTCGAGGGCGAGTACGTCTCCCGTTGTGGGGATCTGCCGGTCGGGAGCCTGGGGGGTTGAACGAGCCGATCGAATGACCGGATGACAGACCGAAGGCGCACGGGGGCGGGTTGGCCGCCCGCCCCCATCGCGCCGGGGAGGGAGATGTGAGCGAGACGATCCTCGAAACGCAGAAGCTGCGTCGCGAGTTCGGGGCGCTGGTGGCCGTCGATGACGTCGATGTCGCCATCACCGAAGGCACGCTCCACTCCATCATCGGACCCAATGGGGCCGGCAAGACCACGTTCTTCAACCTGGTGAGCGGCACCCTTTCACCCACCGCCGGCCGGGTCTTCTACCGGGGGGAGGACATCACCCACCATCCCATCCACCGCACGATCCACCGGGGTATCGGACGGTCGTTCCAGATCACCAACATCTTCCCCAACCTGACCGTCCTCGAAAACGTGCGGTTGGCGGTGCAGGCCCTCGGCGGCGATTCGTTTCGCATGATGGCGTCGCACCGCCGTTTTCCCGACTACCTGGTGCGCGCCCAGGAAGTGCTCGAACGTGTGGGGCTCGCCGACCGGGCGCTGCAGCTCGCCGGGACCCTGCCGCACGGCGATCAGCGCAAGCTGGAACTCGGCATGATCCTGGCGCCCGATCCCGAGGTGTTGATGCTCGACGAGCCGACCGCCGGCATGGCCGCCGAGCAGGTACCGCAGCTGATGGATCTGGTGCAGGAGATTCACGAGACCGGCAAGACGGTGATCCTGGTGGAGCACAACATGAATGTGGTGATGGCGGTCTCCGATCGGATCACCGTGATGCACCAGGGGGCGGTGCTGGCCGAGGGGACCCCGTCCGAGATCTCTGCCGATCCCCAAGTTCAGACCGCGTACCTCGGCGCCCTCTACGGAGAGACCGCCCACGGAGGTGGGGCATGAGCCTGCTCGAGCTGAGCGATGTGCACACCTTCATCGAACAGTTCCACATCCTCGAGGGGGTATCGGTCGAGGTTCCGGAGGGGGGTGTGGTGGCGCTGCTCGGCCGCAACGGGGCGGGGAAGACCACCACCCTCAAGACCATCCTCGGACTCACTCCCGCCCGTTCCGGATCGGTCGTGTTCGATGGCGAGGAGATCACCCAGCGACGAACCTTCGACATCGCTGCGATGGGCATCGGGTACGTGCCTGAGCACCGGGCGATCTTTGCCGATCTGAGCGTCGAGGAGAATCTCCGCATCGCCGAGCGATCCAGCGGCGACCTCGAACGTCGGGAGGATCTCATCTTCGGTTTGTTCCCCGACTTGAGGCGGCTCATCCACCTGCCGGGCACCGACCTCTCCGGGGGCCAGCAGCAGATGCTGGCGGTGGCGCGGGCGCTGGTGCCGGAGAACCGGCTGCTTCTCATCGACGAGCCCAGCGAAGGCCTGGCCCCGGTGCTCATCGAAGCCATGATCGAGGCCATCTCCCGTCTCTCGGCCACCACCACCGTGCTTCTGGTGGAGCAGAACTTCATCGTTGCCAGCCGGCTGGGCCAGTCCTACGTGATCATCGAGGAAGGGCGGTCGGTGCAGGCGGGAGCGATGGCCGATCTGGTGGACGACGCCGAGACGATCCAGCGGTACCTGGGGGTGTGATGAGCGATTCCAAGCAGCACCGGCAGCTCGAAGCTCCCGGTACCTCGAGGAGCCGCCGTATCGCCGACGCCATCGGCAGGAATCGGGCCCGGACCGCCGTGTTGGCTGTGTTGCTGTTCCTGTTCCTCGCCGCGATGGCGGGCCTCGAGTCGGATCAGTGGTTCTCGACGATCATGCAGGGCCTCTCGGTGGGCGCCCTGGTGTTCCTTGTGGCATCGGGTTTCCAACTCATCTTCGGGCTCATGGACGTGCTCAACCTCGCTCACGCGGAGATCTTCATGCTGGGCGCCTACGTCGGGTGGACCGCCTACACCCGGTTCGACACGTTCATCGATGTGCTCATCCCGCTGTTGTTGGTGGCGGCGCCGTTCGCGCTGCTTCCGCTGTGGCGGGCTCTCGGGACGCGTCTCGCTGCGGTCGGTCGTTGGGGGCGGGCGGCGGCGTGGGGGCTGCTGGTGTCGGGTGGCGTCCTCATCGTGCTGTCCATCACCAAGTTCCCCCTCGTCATCTGGGACGCCGAGGACTTTGCCCGTACGCCCGTCAACATGTCGGTGCAGATCGATCTCGGCATGCTCGAGCCCTTGACTCCCGACAGCTTTGGATGGCCGATGGTCCTGGCGGTCGTGGTGCTCTTCTGCGGTGGGGCCGCCTTGGCCCTGGGGCTCACGACCCTGCGGTCTCATGCTCTCCCCGGGTCGGTCACGCGCAGAAACCTCACCGGCATGGTGGGGATGATCGTGGCCGCCGTGGTGCTCCACTTCGTCAAGGAACCCCTCAACGACTGGATCTTCGGACTCAGTACCACCTGGCGGTTCTTCTTGGCGATGGGGATCGCGGTGGCGGTGGGCGCGGCTCTGGGGGCACTCATCGAGGTCGTCCTCATCCGGCCGCTGTACGACCGGCCCATCTTCACGCTGTTGATCACCCTCGGTGTTGGGTATGTGCTCATCGAGATGGCACGTGAGGTGTGGGGCCGCCCCGAGTTCACGATGGCGCGGCCGGCAGCCTTCAACGGGACGGGGGAGGGGTGTCCCGCCGAGGGTCTCGGTGGTTTCTTCAGCGGTTGCGCCACCCTGGTCGTCTTCGGGAGCAGGCTGCGGGTCTACAACGAGGGGTTCATCGTTGTGATGGGCATCCTGGTGCTCGTCGGCGTCAGCATGCTGCTGAAGCGAACCCGGATCGGGATGACGATCCGTGCCGGCGTCGAAGACCCCGAGATGGTGGAGGCACTCGGTATCAACGTTCGTCGGCTGTTCACCCAGGTGTTTGCGCTCGGCTCCGGGTTGGCGGCCCTCGGCGGCGTGCTGGCGGCGCCGTCCATCGGGCTCAGCACCGAGATGGGGGCGCTCTTCTTGCTCACCGCGATCGTGGCTCTGGCCATCGGCGGGCTCACCAGCTTCCCGGGAGCCGCCGCCGGGGCGCTGCTCATCGGGCTCCTCCAGCAGATCATCATCCGGCTCGGTCAGACCGGGATCGACCTGCCCTTCCTGTCCGAGCCCTTCAAACCGTCGCCGACGGTGGTACCGGCCGCCTCGATCATCCTCATGGTGATCGTCCTGCTGGTGCTTCCGGCCGGTCTGTTCGGGAGGGGGAGCCGATGACGGCTCTCACGACCGAGCGGGGCCTGGGGGCGCTGGTGCGCCGCCGACGGGGTGTGCTCGTCGTGGTGTTGCTGCTGGTGTTGTTCCCGTTTGCGATCTCTTTGTTGATCGACGGCCAGGGCCCGTCGGCGGTGTGGACCAACGCCCAGGGCAACGCCCGATTCCTGCAGGGCCTGGCGATCGAGGTGTTCATCCTCGGACTGTTCGCCATCAGCTACGACCTCTTGCTGGGGGTGACGGGAATCATCTCCTTCGGTCACGCGATGTTCTTCGCCGTCGGCGCCTACGGGTTCGGGATCCTGCTCAAGACCTTCGAGCTGCACTGGTTGCTGGCGCTGGTGGTCCTTGTCGGGCTGGCGCTGATCCAGGCGCTGCTGTTCGCCATTCTGCTCCCGAGGGTGAAGGGGCTCACGTTCGCCCTGGTCACCCTGGGTATCGCCGCCGTGTTCTGGATCGTCATTCGCTCCAGCGATCTCGCCGAGTGGGCGGGTGCCGAGATCGGCTTGCAGGGTGTCGACGCCCCGGTGTGGTTCTTCGACACCACCAACGAGCGGTTCGTCTTCTACCTCCTGATGGTGGCGATCGTCATTGCCGTGTACGTCGGGTACACCAAACTCGTGGATTCCCCGATGGGCCGGGTGCTGGTGGCCATCAGGGAGAACGAGGACCGGACTCTGATGCTCGGGTACAACACGTTCTGGTTCAAGACGCTGGCGCTGGCGGTGTCGTCCCTCACCGCCGTGCTCGCCGGCGCTCTGCACACCATGCACCAGCCGATCGTGACCCCCAACGTCGCCGGGCTTCCCTTCACCGTCACCGTGTTGCTCATCGTCTTGATCGGTGGTGCGGGAACGGTGAGCGGTGCCCTGATCGGGGCTGCGGTATTCCGGCTTCTCCAGTTCTACTTGGACAAATGGTTCGGCGGCGCCTCGGATCTGCTGATCGGGACGATCTACGTGGTGTTGGTGCTCTACCTGCCGTTTGGCATCGTGGGCACCTGGAGGGCCAAGAAGCTCCGCATCGAAGAAGGTCGGCGACGATTACGAGCCCTCATCGAGCGAGCGCTGTCGAGATAGGGCGGGCCGTGCCCGCCGGGAGGTGTGGACCATGACGGCCTTCGACTGGCTGGCACGGCGCGCCGAACTGACGCCCGACACGGTGGTACTCGTCGACACCGCCACCGACAGGGAATGGACCTACGGGCAATTCGACGCTCGAGCCGGCCGTCTGGCGCGCTTCTTCAACGAGGAGTGGGGAGTGGAGCCGGGGGATCGCATCGCCTTCTTGGGGCACAACTCGACCGACGTCTTCGATCTCCTCTATGCCACCGCCAAGGCCGGCGCCATCCTGGTTCCGCTCAACTGGCGGCTGGCGGTGCCGGAACTGAAAGGGATCGTGGCCGACGGCGAGCCCGAAGGGCTGGTCCACGACGGCGCCTTCGTCGAGGAAGCGGAAGCGCTGCTGCCCGGGATCCCTTCCGGACGGCGGATGCATACCGGCACGGACGCCACCGGGGCCGCGACCGCCCTGGAGGACGTCGCCTCCGGAGGCCCGGGCATGACCATGTCGCCCCGCCCGCTCGAGGACCCGTGGTACATCCTCTACACGGCCGGAACCACAGGCCGCCCCAAGGGAGTGATCCAGACCTTCGGGATGGCGCTGTTCAACTATCTCAACATCGGGGTCCCGATCGACCTGACGTCACGCGACGTCACCCTGAACGTGCTTCCGGCCTTCCACACCGGAGGCCTCAATCTGTATGCCAATCCGACGATCATCGCCGGCGGCACCGCCATCATCCAGCAGGCGTTCGAACCTTCCGAGACCCTCTCGCTGCTCGCCGAGCGAACCACCGCCTTCTTCGGGGTGCCGGCCGTGTACCTGTTCCTCAGCCAGCACCCCGACTTCGAGAACACCGATTTGTCCGGGGTGCGCTCGTGGGCCTGTGGCGGGGCCCCGATGCCGGTCTCGCTTCTCGAGACCTATGCCGAACGGGGGATCCGGATTCGGCAGGGCTTCGGGATGACGGAGACCGGACCCACCGTCTTCCTGGTGGACGAGGAGCATGCGCTGTCCAAGGCGGGGTCGGTGGGGAAGCCGCAGATGCACGTCGAGGTGCGGATCGTCGGCCGGGACGGGGTCGATGTGCCCACCGGAGAGAGGGGGGAGTTGTTGGTGCGGGGACCGGCGGTGACCCCCGGATACTGGCGACTGCCGGACGTGACGGCCGAGACGATCGTCGACGGCTGGCTGCACACCGGTGACGTGGCCCAGTGCGACGAGGAGGGCTACCACTCGATCGTCGACCGGTGGAAGGACATGTACATCTCGGGAGGTGAGAACGTCTACCCGGCGGAGGTGGAGAACGTGCTGTTCGCCCACCCCGCGATCACCGAGGCGGCCGTGATCGGGGTGCCCGACCCCAAGTGGCAGGAGGTGGGCCGGGCGATCGTGGTCCTCGCTGATGGGGCGGAGGCGACGGGCGACGACCTGATCGCCTTTTGCGCCGAACGGCTGGCGAACTTCAAGGTTCCCAAGTCGGTGGTATTCGTCGACGCCTTGCCCCGCAACCCGGCCGGGAAGGTGCTGAAGACCGAGCTGAGGGAGGCTCATGGTTGAGCCCGGACTTCGCGCGGCGCGCCGCCGGCGGTTCAGCCAGGACGACTTCGACCGGTTCTCCCGGCTCAGCGGGGACGACAACCCGATCCACGTCGATCCCGAGTTCTCGGCTCGCACCCGGTTCGGTCGAACCGTCGCCCACGGCATGCTGCTCTACGGGGTCATCTGCGGGGTGTTGTCGGAGGTGCTGCCGGGTGCCGTGCAGGTTTCGCAAGAGCTCATGTTCCGCCGCCCGACCTTCGCCGACGACGATCTCGAAGTCGCGGTCGAGGTGACCACGGTCGAGGGTGACCGAGTCGAGGTGGCGGTGGAGATACGCGACTCCTCGGGTGAATCGACCTGCACGGGGGTCTCCCTCCTCCGGGTGCCGAGATGAGCCTGATCCGGATCGATCGCAAGGGTCCGGTCTCGGTGGTGACCTTGGATCGGCCGGAGCGGCACAACACCCTGGTGCCCGAACTCCTCGACGACCTCGGTGCGGCACTGGAGCGAGAGGCCGGACGATCGAGGGCAATCGTGCTGGCCGCCGCCGGCCGGTCCTTTTCGACCGGAGGTGATGTCCGTGCGATTCGAGAGGCAGCCGACCGGGCCTCCTACGCCGATCGGTTGGTGGGACGGCTCAATCGGGTTCTGCTGATGATGCTCGATCTCCCGGTTCCCATCGTTGCCGCCGTGCACGGGATGGTGACCGGCGGTTCGGTGGGGTTGCTGGCGGCGTCCGACGTGGTGGTCGCTGAGGAGCACGTCACCATCCGTCCCTGGTACGTCACCGTCGGGTTCGCCCCGGATGGAGGCTGGACGGTGCTGGTGCCGGCGGCGATCGGTGCAGGTCGCACCCGGTCGGTGCTGGCGGCCGATCAGGAGATCGATGCATCCACGGCCCGGAGGTGGGGGCTGGTGCATCGAGTGGTGGGAGGCGGTGAGGCGCTTCCCGTGGCCCTCGATCTCGCCGGTCGCATGGCGGCCTCGAGGGTGAGAGCGATGGCGGCCGCCAAGCGCCTGGTCGCAGGGCGCGACGCAGCGGCGAAGGCCCTCGACGCAGAGCGCGAGGCCTTTGTGGCTCAGGTGGTCACCGAGGAGGCGACCGAGGGCATGGACCGGTTTCTGGCGGGGGAATCGACGTGACAACGCGACTCGCCGTTGGGCTGAGGGCCGTTCGGGAGCGCGTGTTCACGGGCGGGGACCTCGCCGCCTATCGGTCCCTCTGCGGCGATGTTGGGCTCGGGTTCGGTGAGAGCCCCGGCGTCCCCGGCCCGCTTCTGGCCGGGATGATCTCCGACATGCTGGGAACCGAGCTCCCCGGCGAGGGGACCATGTGGATGAAGCAGAAGATGACCTTCCCGGCCGCGGCGCCGCCGGGCGTGAGCGTCGCGGCGGCAGTCGAGATCACCCGGCTGCGGCCCGACAAGGGTCTCGTCGATCTGGACTGCCGGTGCCGGGTCGACGACGTGGTGGTGCTGGAGGGTCGCTCGCTGGTGCTCGTGCCGGATCTCGCCGATCGAGTGGAACCGATCAGCGCCCCTTGAACACGGCCTCCCGCCGCTCCAGAAACGAGGCCACCCCTTCCTGCACGTCTTCACTGGCCATGAGTGGGGCCAGACGGGGGAGGAGTTCCCGGGCTTCGGTGTCGAGCCCGTTCCGCAAGTGATTGCGCGACGACGCCAGGCTGGCCTGCACGCCGAGCGGAGCCTGGGCCGAAACTCTCTCCGCCATTGCCAGGCCGGCCTGGAAGACGCGGTCGTCCTCGACCACCTCCTGGACCAATCCGATTCGCAGTGCCTCCTCTGAGCCGAACTCGTCGCCGGTCAGGAGGTAGCGCTGGGCGTTGCCGTAGCCGAACTCCTGGACCATCCGCATCGTGGCTCCCCCCACGGCGTAGATGCCGCGCTTCACCTCGATCTGGCCGAAACGGACCCCGCGGCCGCAGATGCGGATGTCGGCGGCCAGGGCCAGCTCGATCCCGATCGTGTAGCAGATGCCGTGAATGGCGAACACCAGCGGCTTGGAAACCCGATGTTCGGGCCGCAGCGCCACCGGATCGCGTTCCCCGGGGGGCACCTCGGGCCAGGCACCGGCCGAGAACACCGGCACCCACTCGGGCAGATCGAGCCCGGCCGTGAAGTGCTTGCCGTTGGCGTACACCAGGCCGCACCGCAGCTCGGGCTCCTCGTCGAGGTGGGCGTAGGCCCGGGCCAGGTCGTGCCACAGGGCCAGATCGAAGGCGTTGAAGCTCTTGGGCCGGTTCAGGCCCATCGTGAGGACGTGCCCCCGGGCCTCGACCTCGAGTCGCTCGGTGGACTCCATCGGTGCTCCCTTCGGGATGGTGTCCCGAAGATAGGGGGCCGGCTCAGTGCCCGCGACCGAGGGCCCGGTTGAGGTCGATCTGGGCGTTGGTGAGACTCTCGAGGATCTGGGCGTAGAACGGCAGGCGGCTCGGAGCGCAGCAGCCCACCTGGAGGCGGCCGACCCGGGCCCCGGCCTCCTCGAGGGACGCCATGGCGGCGCTCCCCTCGTCTCCGAAGGCGTCTTCCAGCCCCGACCTGGCTTCGGCGAGCACGCTCCCGAGAGCCTTCATGCTCGGGCTCCGCCCCGGCTCGCAGCATTTGCTCTCCAGTTCGAGCAACGCCTCGTCGCAGCGATCGAGCGCAGCAGCAGCGGTTCGGAGGGTGTCGGGGATCGGCATGGTCGGCGGAGCATAGCCTCCCGGCGGGGTGGGCTACGGTGGCGGCCGTGGATCCGTGTTTCATCTCCGTGGACGTCGAGACCGCCGGACCGACTCCCGAGCGCTTCTCGCTGCTGGCGATCGGGGCATGCCTCGTCGACGACCCGGAGACCGGCTTCTACGCCGAGCTGCAGCCCCAATCCGATGATGTCGACGAGACGGCTCTGGCGGTGAGCGGACTGTCGTTGGGCAGACTCGAGGCCGAGGGAGAGCCGGCGGGGGAGGCCCTGTCGCGCTTTGCCGACTGGATCGCCGACAGCACCCCGGATGGTGCCCTGCCCGTCTTCGTCGCATTCAATGCTCCCTTCGATTGGATGTTCGTTGCCGACGCTTTCGAACGGCACCTCGGGAGGAATCCCTTCGGGCACAGCGCCCTCGACATCAAGGCGCTGGCGATGGGCGTGGCGGGAACCGGCTGGATGGAGACGGGGTTTGTGGCGCTCGCCGAGCGATTCGGGATGCAGTCGTCACTCCCGCACCACGCGTTGGAGGACGCCCGCCTCCAGGCAGAGCTCTTTCGCCGTATCCTCGCCGAGTCGAAAGGAGCCTTGTGACCGACACCCCCGCCGCCGCTCTCGACCGCATCGTCGCCTCGGCCGCCCGGCTTGGTGTGGAACTCGACGAGGCGGACGCGTTGCAGTGGCTGACCGCCATCGCCGCGGCTCGAAGTGCGGAGACACCCATCACCGTCGACGAAGCGACCGGAGTCTTCGGCCATCACGTCACGATGCTCGACTTCAGCCCGGAAGACCTCGCCCACTTCCGGGCCGTGGGACGCCTGGTCGAGTTCGAGGACACCGACGACGTCGAGACGGCGCTGGCCCTTTCGGGTTCCGCCGCCCAGTCGAAGATCCAGACCTACCCCGGCGACTGCGACTACTTCGAGCGGGTCAACATCCACGCACCCACCCGGGAGGCGGCGTGCCGGCGATTGGCGACTCTGATGCGCGACAAGGTGCTCGCCACCCTCGCCGGCGACACCTACCGGTTCGTCGAGGCCAAGTTCGGCAGCTACCCGGTCGAGGTGGTGCGCCAGGGCAGGACCATCCCCGCCGGCTCGCCGATCGCCTGGTCGGCGGAGGAGATCGAGGCGGGCGAGATCCACGCCGAGACGCCCAACGGCGATCCGGCGGCGATCCGCTGGGACGAGGTGGCGCTGGATCCGGGCTGGTGCAAGCTGGACTGGGTGGTTGCCGATCCGGTGCGGGGGGAGGTGGCCAATGCCTCCAACATGCTCGATGTGACCTGGGAGGCACCGGATGGCTCGATCACTCCCCTCGACGGGTACCTCGACCCCTACTTCCAGGAGGTCTACCTCGAGGCCGAGTCCATTCCCCTGTTCTCCAAGCTCGCCGAGCACGTATCGGGTGATGCACTCGCCGAGTACGTGGCGCAGCTGGAGTCCGAGGTGCGCAAGTACGTGGCCAAGGATCCCCGCAACTACGGCAAGGCGGCGAAGCGGATGTACAACGTGTTCCGCCTGTCGGGGCGTTATGCCGAGGCCGCCTACATACGGGAGCTGTTCGATGAGCCGGCTGCGCTGCTGTACCAGGTCCATGCGCTGATCCGCACGGTCGATGAAGCCTCGGAGCCCGGTTCGACGATCACGCTGGACACCGTGACGCGGCAGCTGGATGATCTGATCCTCGACGTCGTACGGACGCTGGAGGGCGCTGAGGAAGAGGAGATCGTTGCGGAACTGTTGACGCTGCGGACCGCAGTGGTCACCGAAGGGATGGCCGGCTCGGTGGCCGCCGATGCGGCTCGGGCTCGGGTGATCAACGTGGTCAACAACTTCTTCCGCGACAAGCTGACCGGGATGCCGGAGATCGCTGCCTATCTCGGTGAGATGGGTGGGGCGCCCTGAGCGGAGCCCCACCCCAGGGGAGTGGGGCGCGCCGCTTCGACCAGGTCATCCTCCACCTCGCGGTGACCGCCAACACGACGGGCCTCGGGGTGATCCTGGCGCTCCTCGCCGAACTTCAGGAGGCCTACAGCCTGCCCACCGCCGGGCTCGGCCTGGTGGCGGCCGCCGCGTTCCTCACCTCGTTCGTCGGCTTCGTCTGGTTTTCGCGCTACGCCGACCGCGGGCACGCCAAGGCTCTGCTCATCGGCGGAACCCTGGGCGGAGCCGCAGCACTGATCATGGCGGCGCTCGCCCGCGACCTGTGGACGCTGGTGGCCGCCCGGGCTCTGCTGGGGCTCGCCGAGGGAGCGTTCGTTCCGGCGGTGCGCCGGGTCGTACTGGATTGGACCCCCGATCGACCCGGCGAGGTCCTCGGCAGGATCGTGGCCGCTGCCGTCGCCGGCTTTGCGCTGGGGCCCTTGATCGGGGCCGTGCTGGCGGAGCACTTCGGTCTCGAGGTGCCGTTCCTGGTGCCCGCCGGGATCCTGTTGCTGGCGGTGCCGGTGGTCACCAGACTGCGGGCGCCAACACCACCTCCGATGGTGCCCGGGCAGCGTCTGTTGAGCCTCCTACGCAGCCGGCTGGTGGTGGCCGGCATCGCCATCGGGGCGGTCGAGTTCGCTTCGTTCGGTGCCTTCGATGCGATCTGGGCTCGGCTTCTCACCGACCGCGGCGCCTCGACGACGTTCGTGGGGTTGAGCTTCACCATCATCGCCGGACCCCTGGTGTTCCTCGCCACCCCCTTTGGGCGCATGGTCGATCGCCGATCTCCGATGCTGGTCGCAGGGGTGGGGGTCGTGCTGTTGGTCCCCGCCTTCGCCGCCTACGGGTGGCTGGGGGCGCCGATTGCCTTGGCATTGGCGGGAGTGGTTCATGCCATCGGCAGCGCCGCCATCGGCCCGGCCGGGGCGGCGCTGGTGGCCCACGGAAGCCCGCCCGACATGGTGGCTCGGGGTCAGGGGCTGCTGGAGGCGGTCGGATTCCTCGCCGCCGGGGCGGCCGCTCTTCCGTCGGGGTGGGCCTATGAGACCATCGAACGGAGCGTCTGGTTCCCCCTGTTGGCCGGCCTCTTCGCCGTGGTCTTCCTCCTGGCGCGGCGTGTCGCCCCGGTGGGGGAGCGCGATTCCCCGGCGTAGTCCGGCCGGAGTGGCTAACTTTCGACCGCCGGTCGCCAGATTCGAAACCGGCTGAATCGCGCGCAGGGAGGTCGCATGGCGAATGTCGTGAGGGCAGCACTCGTACAGGCCGAATGGACGGGTGACAAGGACTCGATGCTCGACAAGCACGTCGGCTACGTCCGGGAAGCCGCCTCCCAGGGGGTGCAGGTCCTGTGCTTCCAGGAGCTGTTCTACTCCCCCTATTTCTGCCAGGTGCAGGAGAACGACCACTTCGACTACGCCGAAGCGGTCCCCGACGGTCCCACCACGAAGCTCATGCAGGATCTCGCCAAGGAGACCGGGATCGTGCTGGTGGTACCCCTCTTCGAGAAGGAAGACGACGGGTTCTACTACAACACGGCTTCGGTGATCGACGCCGACGGTTCCTACCTGGGCAAGTACCGCAAGACCCATCTGCCGCACGTGTCGGGGTTCTGGGAGAAGTTCTACTTCCGACCCGGCAACCTGGGTTACCCGATCTTCGACACCGCAGTGGGACGGATCGGCGTCTACATCTGTTACGACCGCCATTTCCCGGAGGGGTGGCGGGCTCTGGGGCTGGCCGGGGCCAAGATCGTCTTCAACCCCTCGGCCACCAGCCGGGGGCTGTCCATGTACCTGTGGAACCTGGAGCAGCCGGCGGCGGCGGTGGCCAACGAGTACTTCGTCGGGGCCATCAACCGGGTCGGCAAGGAGCCCTTCGGCGACAACGACTACTACGGCTCTTCCTACTTCGCCGATCCCCGGGGCCAGCTGGTCGACGGGGCCGCCTCCGACACCGAGGAGGAGCTCCTGGTGAGGGACCTGGACCTCGACATGGTCGAAGAGGTGCGCAAGACCTGGGCGTTCTACCGGGACCGCCGCCCCGATGCCTACGGCCCGCTGGTCGCGCCGTAGGGAGAGACAGGAGGAATCATGCGGATCGTCATCAAGAACGGGACGGTGATCACCGCCACCGAAACGATGGAAGCCGACGTGCTGATCGAGGGCGAGAAGGTGGTGGCGCTGGCCGCCCCGGGCTCCCACGCCTGGGAGGAGGGCGCCGACCGGGTGATCGATGCCTCGGCGAAGTGGGTGGTGCCGGGTGGTATCGACGTCCACACCCACATGCAGCTCCCCTTTGGGGGCACGGTGGCGTCCGACGATTTCGAGACGGGAACGAGGGCGGCGGCGTGGGGCGGCACCACGTCGATCATCGACTTCGGCGTCCAGGTGAAGGGCGAATCCCTCATGGACGGATTCGAGGCCTGGATGGCGAAGGCCGAGGGCCACTGTGCCGTCGACTACGCCTTCCACATGATCCTCGGCGACGTGACCACCGAGAGCCTCAAGGAGATGGACATCGCCATGGGTGAAGGGGTGACCAGCTTCAAGCTGTTCACCGCCTACCCGGGGGTCTTCTACTCGGACGACGGCGAGATCTTGCGAGCCATGCAGAAGGCTGCCGAGAACGGCTCGACGATCATGATGCACGCCGAGAACGGCATGGCCATCGACGTGCTGCGGGAACAGGCCCTGGCGCGCGGTGAGACCGACCCGGTGCACCACGGGATCACCCGGCCGTCGATCACCGAGGGCGAGGCAACCCACCGCGTCATCGCCCTCGCCGAGCTCGCCGGGAGCCCGCTCTACATCGTGCACGTGTCCGCCGCCGAAGCGGTCGACGAGATCATGATGGGGAGGGACCGGGGGCTCAACGTGTTCGGGGAGACCTGCCCCCAGTACCTGTACCTGTCCCTCGATGATCTCGCCCAGCCCGGTTTCGAGGGCTCCAAGTACGTGTGCTCCACCCCGCTGCGGGCGCGTGAAGGCGGGCACCAGGAGCGGCTGTGGCGGGGACTGGCCACCAACGACCTGCAGATCGTCTCGACGGACCACTGCCCGTTCTGCTTCGACGATCACCCGGAGCTGGGAACCCAGAAGAAGCTGGGGCTGGGCGACTTCACCAAGATCCCCAACGGGTTGCCCGGGGTGGAGGACCGCTTCGGACTCATGTTCCATGGGGCGGTCACGGAAGGCCGGCTCAATGCCAACCGGTGGATCGAGACCTGTTCCACCGCCCCGGCCAAGATGTTCGGGCTCTACCCCCGGAAGGGCACCATTGCGGTGGGCTCGGACGCCGACATCGTGGTGTTCGACCCGGAGGCGAAGCGGACCATCTCGGCCGCCACCCATCACATGAACGTGGACTACTCCTGCTACGAGGGCATGGAGGTGGGGGGCCGGGTCGAGACCGTGCTGTCCCGGGGCCGGGTCATCGTGGACGAGGACGAGTACCTGGGCAAGCCCGGCGACGGCGAGTACCTGCCCCGCGCCACCAGCCAGATGCTGGTGTGACGATGCGGCTCATCAACCACTGGGTCGACAACCGGGTCGTCGAGACCCCGCCGGAGCGGACCGGGGAGGTCTTCGACCCGGCCACCGGCAAGGTGCAGGCGGAGGTGGCGTTCGCCTCCCAGGGAGACGTCGACGCGGTGGTGGAGTCGGCGCGTCGGGCACTGTCGCGTTGGCAGAACACCGCGGTGACCCGTCGGCAGAAGATCCTGTTCGCCTACCGGGATCTGGTGGAACGGCACGCCGCCGACATCGGGCGGGTCCTCACTGCCGAGCAGGGGAAGACCACCGCCGACGCCGTGGGTGAGGTCAACCGGGGCCTGGAGGTGATCGAGTTCGCCACCGGGATCCCCCACCTCATCAAGGGTGACTACTCGGAGAACGTGTCGACATCGGTGGACACCTTCACCGTCCGCCAGCCGGTCGGGGTGGTGGCCGGGATCACGCCCTTCAACTTCCCGGCACTGGTTCCCATGTGGATGTATCCGATTGCCATCGCCTGTGGCAACACGTTCGTGCTCAAGCCCTCCGAGCGGGACCCGTCGGTCGCCATGCTCCTCGCTGAGTTGTTCGCCGAGGCGGGGCTGCCGGAAGGGGTGTTCAACGTGGTGCACGGCGACCGGGTGGCGGTCGACCGGCTGCTGGAGCATCCCGATGTGGGCGCCGTGACCTTTGTGGGGTCGACCCCGGTGGCCCGCTACATCTATGAGACCGGCACCAGGCACGGGAAGCGGGTTCAGGCCCTCGCCGGGGCCAAGAATCACATGGTGGTGCTGCCCGACGCCGACATGGAGCTGGCCGCCGATTCGGCGGTGTCGGCCGGATACGGTTCGGCGGGGGAGCGGTGCATGGCGGTGTCGGTGATCGTGGGGGTCGGCGACGCCGCCGACACGCTCATCCCCAAGATGAAGGAGCGGATCGGGGCCATCAAGATCGCTCCCGGTCTGGAGGATGGCGCCGAGATGGGACCGCTCATCACCCGGGAGCACCGCGACCGGGTGGCCTCGTATGTCGACAGCGGCGTGGAGGAAGGGGCCGATCTGGTGATGGATGGGCGCGGCTTCGTCGTGCCCGGCCACGAGGACGGCTTCTTCATCGGCGTGTCGCTGTTCGACCGGGTCACCGCCGACATGAAGGTGTACCGGGATGAGATCTTCGGACCGGTGCTCTCGGTGGTTCGGGTCGACACCTATGAGGAAGCCATCGACCTGATCAACCGGAACCCCTGGGGCAACGGCACCGCCGTCTTCACCAACGATGGCGGGGCCGCCCGCAAGTTCCACAACGAGATCCAGGTGGGGATGGTCGGCATCAACGTGCCCATCCCGGTCCCGCTCGGGTTCTACTCGTTCGGCGGCTGGAAGCAGTCCCTGTTCGGGGCCCATGCCATGTACGGGCCGGAGGGGGTGCGTTTCTTCACGAGGCAGAAAGTGGTGATCACGCGGTGGCCCGATCCTCTGCATCGCGGCGTCGACCTCGGGTTCCCGAGAAGTGAATGAGTAGCGAGGAGGGGTGATGAACTTTGGGGTTGTGCTGTGGCCGGATCCACCGGTCACCCGGGTCGTCGAGCTCACGAGGAATGCCGAGGCCGCCGGGTTCGACTGCGTGTGGACCTTCGACTCTCACATGCTGTGGCAGGAGCCCTTCGTCCATTACGCACTGATGCTGGATGCCACCGAGCGGGTGAAGGTCGGTCCCATGGTGACCAATCCCGGCACCCGTGATTGGACGGTGATCGCCTCGCTCTTCGCCACGCTCAACGACGCTTACGGCGATCGGACGGTGTGCGGCATGGGACGGGGCGACTCGGCGCTGCGGGTCATCGGCCGCAAGCCGCGCACCCTGGAGACGATGCGGGAGTCGATGGAGGTCATCAAGGGTCTCGTGGCGGGACGGGAAGTCGACTACCAGGGAACGCGGGTCACGCTGTCGTGGCTCGACGAGGATCGGGGGTGGGATCTCCCGATGTGGGTGGCCGGCTACGGGCCGAAGGCACTCGATCTGATCGGCCGCCACGCCGACGGGTTCATCCTCCAGCTCGCCGACCCCCAGATCTTGGTGTGGACGAGAGATGTGGTGCGGGCGGCCGCCCGCGATGCGGGGCGCGATCCTGATGAGATCAAGCTGTGCGTAGCCGCTCCCGCCTATGTGGGCGACAACCTGGGGCACCAGCGGGACCAGCTGCGGTGGTTCGGTGGGATGGTCGGGAACCACGTGGTGGACATCGTGAACCGATACGGCGCCGACGGATCGAGCGTTCCCCGAGGGCTGACCGACTACATCGAGGCCCGGGAGGTCTACGACTATTCGCATCACGGACGCGCCGGGAACCCCACCACCGATTGGGTGCCCGACGACGCGGTCGATCGGTTCTGCGTCGTGGGGACGGCCGCCGATCACATCCGCCGCCTCGAGGAGCTACGGGATCTGGGCGTCGATCACTTCGCCCTCTACCTGATGCACGACCAGATCGACGAGACGCTGGCGGCCTACGGGGAGCGCGTCATTCCGGCGCTGTCCTGAGGATCGTCCCGGGCGCGTCACCGAGGTTCGCCGTGGTGCGCCGCGAACGGCCAAAGGATCGTGCCCCGCCGACGGCGGGGCACGATCGACCTTGACGGTCTTCGGTGCTACTTGCGGGCCATCACTGCACCGCCGAGGAGGATCCAGACGAAGCCCGCCAGCAACCCGATCATCCCGACGATGGCCAATGCGCCCTCGGGGTCACCGTCGACGGGCCACAGGGCACCGACCACCATGGCGGCGGCCGCTGCCATTCCCAGCCACCCGAACCAGGTCGGGAAGGTGCTTCCCCGCAGCATGACGACCGACGCGCCGATCACGAACAGGGCCAAACCGAAGGGGAGGATGGTGCTGTAGAGGATGGAATCGGCGCGCACGAAGGCCTGGACGACGCCGTCCGAGAGGTCCTCCATGCCCCCGAGTGTGAAAGCCGACAGGAAGACCCCGGCACCGGCAACTCCCACCGAGGCCACCGCTCCGGCGAAGGAAGCCCGAGACCAGACCCCATCGTCGTCGTCATCCCGGCGCAGCACGGCGCGCAGAGCCGAGGCAAACAGGAGGAAGCCTCCCACGAAGAAGACCGCCGCCAGCCAGTTGGCCACGTTGATGGTGGTCTCGTTGTCGGCAAAGTATTCGCGAATCTCGGCGATCGAATCGGTGTAGAGCGGCTGGTCGAACCACACCAAGAATCCGAGCACGGTCATGCCGACGGCAAACACCATGCCCGCAATGCCGCCGATGCGTATTGCGGAACCGCTTCTGGAACGATCCATGAAGAACCCCCGTCTCAGGCCGCGGCCTCGCCGCGACATCCCCTCGAGTCCAATCCGGACTCCTTCTCTCACGATAGTCACGGTCACCCGGCCGGCGTCGGGATTCGGGGGGAGTCGGCCTTCTACCCGGCGACGGCCGCGGCGATCTTCTTCGCCGACAGCAGGAGGCCGTAGTCGAAGCGGTGCTCGCTCCCATCGTCGAGGGTGACCAGCACCTTGGAACGCCCATCGAGGCCGCTCTTGGCGATCCGGTCCTTTGGGATCACGAGATGGCCTTCCGATCCCATCGAGACGTCGATCAGATCGACGAGTACGCCGGTGACCGAGGTGTCGAACCTGGCATCGAACAACAGGCGACGGTCGGTCACGTACAGCTTGCCGGTGTAGCGGCCGCCCCACGGCGGCTTGTAGTTCACCGTCCAGGAGCCGATCTCCTGCTCGCCCGGTTGGTAGTCGAACGCACCCATGGGATCCCCTTGATCGCGTGCACTCAACGATAGGGGCTCACCCGACGCCGAGGATCCACCGCTTCTCAGCCGGGACATGGCTCGGCCGGGCACTCCGCGGACGGCATGATCATCGACTGGGTGGGGACTTGGCCGGGATGCCCTTCTTGAGGATCTTGTGGCATGTCAGTGAGTTGAGATGCGGAACTTGGGGAAGGGGGGCGGCGTTCAGGGGCTTTCCATCCCCCACATATCCTGATATATTGACTCAATAAATCAAGATATGGGTATGACATGAGGCTAGAACTCTCTCGCCGCACCGATCTCGCCCTCCGGGCGCTCCGCCACCTCGAGCGCGCCGGATCCCGGGTGAAGCGACCCGACCTCGCCTCTGCCGTGGGCACCACACCGGACTTCCTCGCCCAGGTCATGGGCCCGGTCGTCAAGGCGGGGTGGGCCGCCTCGGAGCCCGGCCGATCGGGCGGTTACGAGATCGTCGTGGGCACCAACGACGTGTCGGTGCTCCAACTCATCGAAGCCATGGAGGGCGCCCCCGAGGACGGCCAGTGCGTTCTGGGCCGAGGGCGCTGCGAGGTCGAGGGCCGCTGCGCTCTTCACGACGCTTGGACCAGAGCGCGCGGAGCGCTCCTCGAGGAACTCAATCAGACGCCCGTAGGGCAGGGAGGGGAATAGGGGATGCAGGAGAAGAGCACCAAACGCTGGATCTTCGCCTGGGGGGCGCTGGGCGGTTTGGCGGTCGCCACGGTGGCCCTCGGCCTGTTCGGCGTCTTCAACGCCGGCGACGATGCCGATGCTCCGGCGACCACCTCGGAGAGAACCGCAGTGGAAGCCGCCGTGTCGTTCGGTGAGGTGCAGGGGATTCCGGTCGATGCCTACTACCTGGACTCGTGTGCAGGGTGCCACGGCACCGATCGCCGGGGCGCAACCGGACCGGCTCTGCTGCCCGAACGGCTCACCCAGGACGTCTCCTACTACGCCGGAGTGATCACCGACGGCAAACCGGGCACGGTGATGCCTCCCTTTGGGCAATTCGTGACCCCCGAGGAGGTCGAGACCCTCATCGCCTACATCCAGAGCGACACCGGGGAAGGCCCGCCGCAATGGACCTTCGACGATGCCGTCGCCAGCCTCGAGGTGCTGGTCGACGAGACGACGCTGCCGGCCTCGCCCACTCACGGGGCCCGGGTCGACAACCTGATGCTGGTGACCGAGCGGGAGACGCAATCGATTGCGGTCATCGACGGCGATTCCCATGAGCTGCTGGGCCACGTGCCGGCCTCCTATCGGGCCCACGGCTATACGTTCTCGCCGACCGAGGACCGGTGGGCCTACAACATGGGCCGCGATGGGTGGGTCTTCAAGATCGACCTCTACAGCCTGCAGCCGGTCCGCAAGGTGCGCATCGGCCTGGACGCCCGGTCCGTCGCCATCTCCGACGACGGCAACTATCTGATCGCCGGCAACTACGTGCCGACCACGGCGATGATCCTCGACGCCCACACGCTCGAGCCGCTCAAGCTCTTCGAAGCCGTCGGGATAGACCCGGACGGCCAGCCGGTCGAATCCCGCATCGCCACGATCCTCGACGTGTCACCGGAACTGGCCGGGCCCTACTTCATGGTGGGGCTCAAGGAGGCCGGCCAGGTGTGGCGGGTCGACTGGTCACAACCGGGCTTCCCGGTGACGGCGGTGCACGACGTGGGGCGGATACTCCACGACGGATTCCTGTCGCCGGACAACCAGACCTTCTACCTGGCCTCGCAGACCGATGACTGGATGGCCGCCATCGACGTGGAGACGATGCAAGTGGTGAACAAGATCGCCACCGGGGTCACCCCCCACCCCGGCTCAGGGGCCACCTGGGAGGTCGACGGGGTGGTCTACGGGGCCACCGTCCACGCCGGGGAAGGGCTGGTGTCGATCTGGGAGCTGGAGACCAACGAGGTGGTCGGCACCGTGGAGACGGCCGGGGCCGGGCTCTTCATCCGGGCCCACCACGACAGCCCCTATGTGTGGGCCGACTCGGTGTTCGCGGCGGAACCCCACTCGATCACCGTGTTCGAGAAGGAGCCGCCGTTCGAACTGGTCGGCGTCATCGATGACGGGGTCAGAACCCTGCACCCGGAGTTCACCGACGACGGGGCCTACGTCTACGTGAGCGACTGGGACGGCCACACGGTGCGGGTCTACGACGCCGTCACCCTGGAGCTGGTGGCCGAGATCGTTGGCATCGACAACCCGACCGGGATCTTCAATGTTGCCCGCCGGCTGGAGACACTCGGACACTGAGAGGGGGTGCGGTGGGCCGCCGGCAC
>JBFELU010000015.1:0-44427 GCA_041551965.1 Acidimicrobiia bacterium | reverse complement strand
GCGGCCTCGAGGCCCTCGGCATCGAGGCCGCCGTCGACGATGGCGCGAACCGTCGCTTCCTTGGTGAGGCCGATGTGCTCGTGCTGGGCCACGATCTCCACCACGGGGGCCAGGCGTTCCCCCAGGATCCGCGCCGGGCACATGACGCCGTCGAGGTAGGCGCGGGATCGACCTTCACCGACTCGGCGAGCCACGGTCAATTCCGCATCGTCGAGCAGGAACCTGCCGTCGACCCGGGCTTCGTCACCGGCCGGTCCGATTCGGTCGGAGCGGGCCTGGTCCCCCCGAAGCAGGCGCAGCGCTCCGAGCAGGAGCGTCTTGCCTGCGCCGGTCTCGCCGGTGAGGGCGATCAGCCCGGATCCGGGTTCGAGGTGTGCCTCGGCGATCAGGGCCAGGTTGGCGACCCGCAACTCGTCAAGCATCGTCATGCATCGTGGAGGTGGAACTTCTCTCGAACTGCCGTGGCGAAGTTGCGGGGCACGAGTCGGATGAATCGGGCGCTGGGTTCGCCGCGGGTGATCACCACCTGCTCCCCCGGTTCGAGGACCGCATGGGAACGGCCGTCGATGTTGACGCGCCCCGGCCGGTCGCCCTCGATGTGGAACGTCAGCGTCGTTCCCGGTTGGAAGACGAGCGGCCGGCCGAACAGCGTGTGCGGCGCCACCGGGGTGACGACGAGTGCCTCGAGCTCGGGGTCCACGAGGGGGCCGCCGGCCGAGAATGTGTAGGCCGTGGAGCCGGTGGGTGTTGCCACGATGACGGCATCGGTGCGGTAGCCGATCAGGCGCTCCTCGTTCACCCACACCGCGACTCGAAGGATGTGCTGGCTCACGGTCTTCTCGATCACCGCATCGTTGATGCCGATGACGGTGTCGGCACCGTCGAACCGGGCTGCCAGCGTCATGCGCCGCGACTCGCTGTACTCGCCCGCGGCCAGGGCCGCCACGGCCTCGGGGACCATGGCGGGTTCGACCTCGGCGAGGAAGCCCATGTGCCCGGCGTTGACGCCGAGGACTGGGAGATCGGCCTCGATGCCGAGCCTGACCCCCTCGAGCACGGTGCCGTCGCCCCCGACGGCCACCACGACGTCGGCGTCGGCGGGCCCGGGGCCGCGGACCTCGGTCCCGGGAACGCGGGAGGCGTCCTCTTCGTTGGCCGAGACGGGGAATCCCCGTCGGGTGGCTTCGGCGACGAGTTGCGCCGCGATCTCCGTCGCCTCGGATCGGTAGGGATGTACGACCAGGGCGATCTTCATCCGACGACCAGCCTTTCGACGACGGAATGGTCGAGAGCGGGCGTGGTTCCGCGGCGGGCGTAGAGGAAGAACTCCCGATTGCCCTTGGCACCGGTGATCGGAGAGGGGGTCGCCGTCAGGGGACCGACCCCGTGGTCGGCGAGGGCGGAAGCGGCGGCCTCGATTGCCCGGGCATGGAGCACCGGATCGGTGACGAGACCGCCCCGGGAGACATCGTCCTTGCCGACCTCGAACTGCGGCTTGACGAGCAGCACGTAGTCGGAGCCGGCTCTGCCACAGGAAGCCAGCGCCGCCGCGATGGTGGCAATCGAGATGAACGACACGTCGGCGACGATGAGGTCGAAGGGGGCTCCGATCGCCTGTGGGTCGGCGTGTCGGATGTTGGTGCGCTCGACCACGGTGACCCGATCGTCGTTCCTCAGCCGCCACGCCAGCTGCCCGTAGCCGACGTCCAGCGCAACCACTGTGGCGGCCCCGTGGGCCAGGAGGACGTCGGTGAACCCGCCGGTCGAAGCACCGACGTCGAGGCAGTGGCGATCGGTGACCGCCACCTCGAGCACGTCGAGGGCACCGGCCAGCTTGTCGCCCCCCCGACTCACCCAGGCGGGGTCATCCGGGCGCAGCGAGACTCCGGCGGAGGGCGCCACCATCGTGGCGGGGCGAGGGCTGACCACCCCGTCGACTATGACCCGGTCCTCGGCGATAGCCCGGCGGGCCGCAGTGCGCGAGCCGAACAGCCCCCGTCGCACCAACTCGAGATCGAGACGACGGCGACTCAGTCGTGATCCTCCTCGGCCTCGGTGGCCTCCAGATCCTCGGCGAGGGCCGCCGCGATCTGGTCGGCCAGATCGGGCGCGTCGGCGGGATCGGCCTCCTCGAGTTCGTGGAGCAATTCTTCGCTCGGCGTAGTATCCATGGGCGCCATTATCGCCGTGCGGCGCGACAGGAAGCCGACTTGTTTCCCATCCGCGATGTGAACCCCACCAGAATCCGGCCCCTGATCACCTGGGCCATCATCGCCGCGAACGTGTTCGTCTACTTCGCCCTCCAGCCCCAGGAGTCGCCGGAATCCGACGAGTTCGTCTATCGAAACGCGGCGATCGCGTGCGAAGTCACCACCGGTGACCCCCTCGATCAACAGGAGATCGTGACCGGGGTCTGCAGCGAAGCGGATCGCGGGACCGAGGTGTTCCCCGACAAGAACGTGTGGTCGGCCGTCGGGGTGTCGATGTTCCTGCACGGGGGAATCGCCCACCTGCTCTTCAACATGTGGAGCCTCTGGATCTTCGGCAACAACGTCGAGGAGGCGTTCGGGCCGGTCGGCTACCTGGCCATGTACGGGGCGGCCGGACTGGCCGCCACCCTGGGGTTCGTGGTCCTCAATCAGGACCTCACCATTCCCCTCGTCGGAGCCAGCGGGGCGATCGCCGGGGTGATGGGGGCATACCTGGTGCTGTTTCCTCGCCATCTGGTCATGACGTTCGTGCTGTTTCGGATCGTGGCGATCCCGTCGATCATCTTCCTGGGGATCTGGTTGGTGAGCCAGTTCGCCCTCGTCGATCAGTCGTCCGGGATCGCCTGGGAGGCTCACGTCGCCGGCTTCGTGTTCGGCGCGGCCCTCGCCTTCCCCTTCCGGCGGGCGCTGTTGCGGCGCACGCTGGCGGGAGCTCCCCAACCGGCCGAACGACCCTTCGGGCTCTGACGAACGGGTTGCTTCACAGACGCTCGAGCGCGGCCGGGAGGTCGGTGATGCTGGAGATCACGGCGTCGGGCCGCCACTGCGGCGGCACCGCAGCGGGGTCCTCGGTGACCCCGCTGAGCACCAGGATCCGGCCCCACCCGGCCGCCGCCCCGAGGGCGAGGTCCGTCTCGGGACGGTCCCCCACCACCCACACGGGTCCGGGGACCAGGAGGTGAGAGACGGCCGAGATCATCGCCGGGTGAGGCTTGCCGGCGACCTGGGCCTTGATGCCGGTTGCGGCCTCCAGCGCGGCGACGAGCGCCCCTGCGCCCGGCGCCGGGCCTTCGGGGGTGGGGAAGGTGGCGTCGGTGTTCGTGGCAATGAGACGAGCGCCGTGACGGACCGCAATCGCAGCACGGTCGAGCCGCTCATAGGTGAAACCCCGGTCGAGGCCGATGACGACCGACCGGGCCGCCTTGGGATCGGGGGTGATCCCCACGCCCGCCTCACGGAGGGTGTCGGTCATGCCGGGCTCTCCGACGGGGAGTACGGGTTGGGCGTCGCCGACCAGAGCGACGGCCGCCACGGCCGAGGTCACCACGCGGCCGGGGTCGGCCGGGTAGCCGGTGGCCGCCGCGATCGCGCTCGCCACGGTGGTGGGCGTTCGGGTGGCGGCATTGGTGGCGAAGACGTGGTGGAAGCCGCTCTCGGCGAGGGTTCGGAGTGCCGGTCCCGCTCCGGGGATGCCCCCGGCGCCCACGTAGATCACGCCGTCGAGATCGAAGACGAGGTTGCCGCGCTCAGGCCGTTCGTTCGCCAAACCTGGTCACCGTGACGGCGAGGTGGTCGGCGGTCAGTGCCAGGGAAGCCTCGCTCACGCGTTCGTCGTTGCCGTGGAACATGGACAGGAGATCGCCGAACCGGAGCCGGTCGTCGAAGAGAGCCATCCCGAACGCCACCGTGCCGTGCCGCCGGAAGAACCTGGCGTCGGTCGCCACCGGGATCATGGTCGGGACCATGCGCCGATGGCCGGCCATCACCTCGAGTGCATCGCCGATCGCCTCCCACAGGGGTCCCGCTGGCGCCGAGCCGCCGGCCGGCGTCGATTCGATCTCGTGGATCTCGATCTCCTCGGCGGATGGTCCGAGCACCTTGCGGAAGTGATCGTCGAGATCGGCCCGGTCCTGGCCGGGGAGCAGCCGAATGTCGATCTCGGCGACGGCCCGGTCGGGGACGACGTTCGCCTTCACTCCGCCGCGCAGGGTGTTGGGACTGACGGTCAGATGGGTGCAGGCGTGGGCCCACCGACCCATGCCGAGATCGTCGAGCGCCAGTGCCTCGATGGCGTCGTCGATGCGGTCGGGGTCGACGAGTGCCGAGGCAAGATCGGGCTCGGGATCCCAGGCCTCCACGAACCGCCGCCACTCGTCGCTGATGACGACGGCCGATCCTTCGCGGCCGAGACGGGCCACGGCGTCGGCCAGCGGGACCAGAGCGTTGTCGGTCCCGTAGGGCTGGCTGCCGTGGCCGGGAACCCCGACGGTGGCCAACCGGCGCCAGTGAGGGCCCTTCTCGGCCACGGTGACCGGGAGTCCCGGTCCCGAGCGTCCCGAGAGCATCGGAGAGCCTATCTCGGTGAGGAGGAAGTCGCAGGCCACCTGATCCCAGTGCTCGGCGACGAGCACGCTGGCTCCCAGCTTGCCGGCGGCCTCCTCGTCGGCAACCGCCAGGAACAGCAGATCGCCGGGGAGCGGGTCGGCGTCACCGGTCCGAAACCGCTTGAAGACGGCAGCCATGGCCGCCGTCTGGTTGAGCATGTCGACGGCTCCGCGTCCCCATATGAATCCGTCCTTTCGCTCCCCCGCAAACGGGTCGACCGACCAGCCCGAGGGCGTCACCGGCACCACATCGAGATGTCCGAGGAGCATGAGGCTCGGCGCCCCGGGATCCCTTCCCGGGACTCGGTAGAGCGCGCTCTGCCGCCCGGGGTGGGGCTCGAAGACGCGCTCGGGCGTCCCCAGAAACCCGTCGAGCGTGGCAACGGAGCGGAACTCGTGGCCGCTGTCGGGCGTGCCGTCGTTCACGCAAGCATTGGCGATGAGCGCGGTGAGGAGCTCGCCGACCTCGCCGGCGGGAATCGGCTCCATCAACCCTCCCCCCGGTGCATCACGATCCGGCGTGCCGAGAAGCCGTGGGATTCGAAGAAGTTCTTGGCGAGACGGTGGCCGGGGGCCACGTGGGCGTCGAAGAGCTCGATGCCCGCCGCCCGGGCGGCGCTCAGGTAGCGCTCCGCCATCGCCTCCCCGACCCCCACCTCACGAGCCTCGAGATCGGTGAAGATGAGCCGGATCGCCGCGATCCTGCGGCCGTCGGCCTGAGGGAGCATGGGTTCGGCTCTTCCCAGGAGGAACCCGAAGGGAATCCCGTCGATGGTGCCGACGATGACGGCGGTGTCGTCGGCGTCGATCGCCGCCTCGAATGCCGCCTCCAGCGGTTCGGCCAGCCCGTCGGCGAGCGGCCAGAGGTCCTCCAGCGCTTTCATCTCGGCTTCGAGACCCCGGTAGAGACGACGGAGCTCGCTCAGGTCTTCCGTCGTCGCCTCTCGTGCCCCGATCTCCATGGCGCCGCCGTCAGGCGCAGTCGCGGCAGAGCATCTTGCGGCGATTGGCGAGCTGACTCGTCCGCTTGACGAGGAAGCAGTTGGAGCAGACGAACTCGTCGTCCCCGGCGGATTCGGCAGACGTGTCGAGGGCGATCGCCTCCCGGCGCAGCTGGCGGAGCTCGGCGGCCTCGTCGACGGGGAGCGCCTCGGCCTCCTCGTCTTCGGTCAGCATCTCGAGTTCCTCGGCCTCGAGCTCGTCGAGGGCCTCTTCCTCCTCGACCTCCTCGACCTCCTCGGAGTCGTCGTCGCTCGTTTCTTCCTCGTCGACCTCGAAGTCCTCGTCGTCGCTCGTTTCTTCCTCGTCGATCTCGAAGTCCTCGTCGTCGATGTCTTCGAGGTCGTCCCCGTCCCAATCTTCGGGTTCCGTGGCGAGGTCCTCGTCCTCGTTCGTCTTGCCTCGCGGCGTCATCGGTCCTCCTGGAAGCGGCCGGAGTATATCGCCCGAATCCTCTGCATCAGATCTTGAATCGGATGGCTCGAGGCTTCATGTGCACCGAGATCGGAGTAAGGCCGAGGAAGTCACCGTCCACTTCGACCGGGAGGTGTCGCTCGGCGTCGATCTCGAGCCGGCCCGAACGGTACCGCTTCACAGCCGGGTGTCTGAGATGGAGGCCGCGCATCGCCTTCCGATAGAGAAGCGGGACCTGCCATTTCGAGATCGCAAAGACCTGCACGTCGAGGAGTGCATCGGCCAGCGCCGACCGCGGCGCGATGTTGACGCCGCCGCCGAAGAACTGGCCGTTGGCGAGCACGATCGTGGCGGCCCGCCCGGCAAAGGTATGGCGTTCGGTGGCGACCCGGCCCTCGAAGGTATCGAACCTGGGGAGGGTCATCCAGAACGCCGCCCGGTAACGAAGGCCGCCGAGCCGGCGACTCAGCCGCTCGGCTCGCTGCACGGTCGCCGCCAACAACCCGACGTTGACCGCGTTGAGGAAGTGCCGGGTTCCGAAGCTGCCCTCCACGACCCCAACGTCGACGGGGTAGACCTCAGGGCCGGTGAGGTGGGCGACGGCTCCCTCCGGGTCCTGGGGAATCCCGAACGTCCGCACGAAATCGGAACCCGATCCGGCCGGGAGGATCCCCAAGACCGGTGGCGTCTGCCATTCCCGTCGAAGGAGCGCATCGACGACGAGGCTGGCCGTCCCGTCACCCCCGACGGCCAGGAAATGCGTTGCCCCCTCCTCGCAGCCCCGGTCGACCAGCGCCTGGAGGTGGTCGGCGTTCTCGGTGACCTGGATCTCCGCATCGACGCCGTGGTTGCTGAGCGCCCGGGTCACGCGATCTCG
Organism: Acidimicrobiia bacterium; assembly: GCA_041551965.1. Classification (GTDB taxonomy): domain Bacteria; phylum Actinomycetota; class Acidimicrobiia; order Spongiisociales; family UBA11373; genus JBFELU01. The sequence continues at coordinate 37,543 of JBFELU010000015.1, read as the reverse complement.
CACGTTCACCTTGCCTCCCGCCCCCGGGTTGAGCAGGGTCCACCAGGTCATCGTGGCGCCACCGCGGCGACGACGCCGCGGTCGATCGAAGCAACCGACCGCCCGACGATGGAAGCGAGTTCGGGCGCCAGGTCGCGCACCTGGCGGAGGAGATCCAGCAGCTGACGGCAGTTCCTCACGAAATCACCCACTCCCCCGGTCTCGTCCTCGAAGAGGTCCTCCAGCGGCTCTCCCCCGGCCCAACGGTAGGCGAGCTCGGCGAATCCCGTCTCGGGGGGGCGGCCGGCGGTGAGGCCGGCTCCTTCCTCCTGCCGGGCCAGTCCCTCCCAGATCTCGGCGATCCGGGCAAAGCGCTCGGTGGTGGCCGCCGTGGGCCAGCGACCCGGCTCGGCGCCGGCGCGCGGTTCGTAGGTGAAGACGGAGAGGAGAGCGGCGGTCTCGGCGGGGTCGAGACCCTCGAAGACCCGCGCCTCGAGGCACTCGGCCAGGAGCAGATCGAGCTCATTGTAGATGAATCGGAGCCGCTCCCCCGGCGGTCGGAGATGCCAATCGGCGACGTAACCCCGGGCCTGGAGCAGCGCCAGCCGGGCGTCGAGCATCGGGATCAGGCCCCGGTCGGCACGCTGGAGGCGCTTGCGGTCCCGTTCGAGACGACGCTCGATGCGGCGTGCCTCCCTCACGGCCCCGAGGTGGGCGTCGATGTCGGGACACCCGAAGGGTCCCTCATCCGGTGGTGGCGCCGGGCGGAGCGGATCGCCGATCGGTTGCCAGGTTGCCAACGCCTCGGCGATCCGGCGCCGGTACTTCGGATCCCGCGGCCGGAAGGGTCCGCCGAGCTGGATGCGGCCGGCGATGGTCGCCTCCGGGGGGAGGTGGTCGGGTGCCAGGCGTCGCAGCTCGGCCTCGTCGGAGACCAGCAGGAGTCGGGGCCGTTTCCCGTGACCCCTGGCGACGACCACATGCCGGCGCAGCCGCCGCCCCTCCTGCCATTCGAGGACGTCGCCCGCAGCCGTCGACGCCGCGAATTCGGCCATGATGCGGTCGCCGGGGCGATCGTCGGCGGCGGCCCACACGTCGCCCCGGTCGCAATGGGCCCTTCGCCGAGCCGCGGCGAGCCGGGATTCCGCCTCGCCGATGGATTCCTGCAGTTGGCGCCGGCGGCGCTCGTGACGGTACTGGGCGAATGAGGCGTTGAGGAGGTGCTCCGCCCGCTCCCTGGGGTAGACCGCGATCAGGTTCACGGCCATGTTGTAGGTGGGCCGGAAGCTCGACCGGAGGGGGTGGCTTCCGGACGCGGCGATCCCGGCCACCTGGTCGATGGTCGCATATCCGCTGTGCTGGACCACGGCCGTGCCCCGCCGGTCGATGCCCCGCCGTCCTGCTCTGCCCGTGAGCTGGGTGTAGTCGCCCGGCTGGAGCGGCTCGTGGCTCTCGCCGGTGAACTTGCTGAGACTCTCGAGCACCACCGTGCGGGCCGGCATGTTGATGCCGAGTGCCAGGGTCTCGGTGGCGAACACCAGCCGCACCAGGCCGTGGGCGAACAGGTACTCGGCGGTCTCCTTGAAGGCCGGCACGAGGCCGGCGTGGTGGGGCGCCACCCCGGCGGACACGGTGTGCAGCCACGATTCGTAACCCAGGACTGCGAGATCCGAAGGGGGCAGATGGGCGGTGCGAGCGTCGGCGATGCGCCGGATCTCGGCGGCTTCGTCCGGATTGGTCAGGCGAACACCGTCGGCGACCACCCGGCGAGCAGCAGCGGAGCACCCTGCCCGCGAGAAGATGAAGTAGATGGCGGGGAGCAGTTTCCGGTCGTGCAGCAACTCGCACGTCTCGGTTCGTCCCGGCGGGGCGTAGCGGCGCCGGCCCGGGTGGCGCCGCAGCATGCGGACCAGGCCGGCGTTGGGGAGGTCGCCCTCGAAGAGGTCGATCAGCCGCAGGCGATGACCCTCCCACCGGTCCTTCAGGAGATAGGTGGACGTCAGGGGAACCGGCCGGGTCGCCTCGGTGACGAGGGTGGTGGGCCCGCGTCGCGTCCCCACCCAGTCGGCGAATTCACCCGGATTGGCGATGGTGGCCGAGAGGCAGACGAGGGGGATGGCCCGGTCGAGGTGGATGATGATCTCCTCCCACACTGCCCCCCGTGCCCGATCCTCCAGGTAGTGGACTTCGTCGAGGATCACGACACCGACGTCGGCGAGCTGGGCGGGGTCGGCGTACATCATGTTGCGGAGCACCTCGGTCGTCATGACGACGACCGGTGCCGACCCGTTGATCGAGTTGTCGCCGGTGAGGAGCCCGACCGACTCCCGGCCGTGCAGGACCTGCAGGTCCCCGTACTTCTGGTTCGAGAGGGCCTTGAGTGGGGTGGTATAGACGGCCCGCCGGCCCCGTCCGAGGGCCCGAGCGATGGCCGCCTCGGCGACCACCGTCTTGCCCGAACCGGTCGGGGCGGTGACCACCACGCTCTCACCCCGATCGATGGCATCGGCCGCCTCGACCTGGAACGGATCCGGCGGGAACGGCAGGCCCCGGAGATACTCGACTGCGTTCACCGGCGCAGGATGAACCGCACCAGCCAGATGGTCAGTTCATAGAGCACGTAGAGCGGCCCGGAGAGCAAGAGCAAGGTCAGCGGGTCGCCGCTCGGTGTCACGACCGCCCCGATGGTCACGATGAGCAGCACCGCCCAGCGCCGGCCCCGAGCCAACTGGCGCCAGCCGACGACTCCGACGGCGGCGGCGGCGAACAGGAACACCGGGAACTCGAACGCGATCCCGAACACCAGGAGGAACCGCAGCGCGAACGTGAGGTAGAAGCCTCCCCCGATGGTGGGGTCGAGGCGATCGGAGCCGAAGTCCAGGAGGAATCCCAGTCCACGCTGGAGCGACCAGTACCCGAACGCGATGCCTCCGAGGAACAGGAGCACCAGCACCGTGACGAGGGGAATGACGAACCTTCGCTCTCGCTTCGTGAGCGCCGGGCTGACGAAGGCCCACAGCTGGTAGATGACGACCGGGCTCGCCAGCACGAAGCCCCCGAAGAATGAGATGCGCATGAACAGGGAGAAGGCCTCGGTCGGCTTGAAGAACGCGAGGTCGCGTTCCGTCGCGACCTGCTCGTAGGGCTCGACCAGGAGATCGAAGATCCAATTCCGGAAGACGAATGCCACGATCGAACCGGCGACGATGGCGAGACCGGCCTTGAAGGTGCGCGTCCGCAGCTCTTCGAGGTGAGCCATGAGCGGCTGCCGGCCGGGTTCGCTCACTCCTCGTTCCCCTCGTCGGCAGGCGGGGGATTCTTCCGGGTCTCGGCGGTCGGCTCAGGGGGCGGGAGGGGGCCGGGCTTGAGCTCGCCGATGGCTTCCCGCACCTCGCGTCCGGCCTCGTCGAGTGGCTCGATGACGTCCCGGTATTCCTCCTCGATCCCCGACTTCAGATCCTGGGCGGCTTCACGGAGATCGCGGGCGATCCGGCCCATCTTCCGGGCGATCTCGGGGAGCCGCTTGGGGCCGAACACGAGCAGCGCGATGACACCGATCGTGAGGAGTTCTGCCGGACTGACGCTGAACACGGCGTCATGGTAGAGAACGTGGGTTCCTCGGAGGGGTGGGAAGGACGCTCAGTTGCTGAGCTGCTGCTGCCAATCACCGCGATTCAGAGCTTGGGCGAAATGGCTGATTTCCTCTTCGGTGATGGGGTCGTCGTCGACGACCTGGTAGGCGACCCCGGTGGCGAGCAGGATGCTCACCACTCTGTGGTTGGCCGGCCGCCGCTGCTCCTCCTCGCAGTGGGGGCACACGAACAGGTAGCTGCCGGTGCCGTTGGCGGCGACGAGTTCCAGGGAGAGGTCGCTCGGCACCAGCTCGACGTCGCCGCAGAGGCTGCAGGAGGTGCGAATGGTGGTCATGGGGTTCTGCTCCGGCGGTCGTCGTTCGTTGCACCCGTTATCGGAGCACCCTGAAGGGGCCTGAATGACCATTTACGGGGTAGTCACCCCGTAGCGGGAGAGGATCCGATCGCGAAGCCGGTTCCGGGCCTCTTCCACCTCGTCGCCGTCCACCAGCTCGGCCTCGGAACCGAGCCGCAGCAGCAGCCGGGCCGCCACCAGCGGGTCGGCGGCGTGGAATTCGATGGTCGTGCCCTCGGGACCCTCGTCGAGGATCTCCGTCGGGTAGTACTCGGTGACCCAGTGGGCGCCCGGCTTCAGCCTGATCAACGCCCGGACGTCGTCGACCCCGGGGGTGTAGCCGACCTCCGCCCGGGGCGTTTCCCCCGGCGGCTGGAAGGTCTCAGAGGTGGTCTCGGCGCTGCGGATGCGATCGATGCGAAAGACCCGCTCGGCGTCGGCCAGGCGGCAGTGGGCGGACACGTACCAGTTGCCGAGTGTGGAGAAGACCGTCCACGGTTCGATGTCGCGTTCGGTGGTCCGCTCCGCGGCAATGGAGGTGTAGGTGATGCGCACGACGCTTCCCGCGGCGGCCGCCTCCTTGAGCGTTCCCACCAGAGCCGGCACCGCCGGGACTTCGACGTCGATCGAGCCCGGCTCGGGCAGCACCACCGCCTGGAGTTTGCCGACCGCCGATCCGAGCGCGTCCGGAGCCGTCCCCGAGGACATCACCGCCATGCCGCCGGCCAGGAGGGCGAGTCCCTCGGAGGCAGTGAGGCGGAGGGGTTCGGAGAAGTAGTCGGCCATGTCGATCACCACCTCGTCGTCGTCGACATAGGCATCCATCAGGTCGCCGGGCCCGTACCCGGGGAGACCGCACACGAAGACAAGATTGAGGTCCTGGACCAGCTCGGCGCGGGTGTACCCGAATCGGCTGCATACCTCGTCGACCGCAGCGCCGGGGTTGGCGATGACCCAGGGCAGCATGGCCAGGATGCGGGACAGTCGGTGGGCGGTCCGGGGGCTCGTCATCGGATCCCCGTGAGGTGCTCGACGAAGCGCCGCCGCACCTCGGGCGGCGACACGATCTCGGCGCCGTCGCCGAACCCGATGATCCATCCGATGAACGCGTCGACGGAGGAGACCGGGATCGTCGCCTCCAGCCCGCCCTCCCCGTCTACCGACACCCGGGCGCGAGCGGTCAGCTGGCGCCGGGCCCACCAGGCCACGTCTGGGTCGAAGCGAACCACCGCCTCGGCCTCGTCCTCGCCGGCTTCCCAAGGCACGTCGGGGATCGTCTCCGCCACCGAGAACCCCTGGGGGCGGCGGAAGGCACCGGCGTCGCCGACGGCGGTCGCCTCGTTCATGCGATCGACGCGGAACACCCGTACCTCCCCGGCACCGACGAGGGCGCCGACCACGTACCAGTGGCCCATGCGGTGGGCCAGGCCGTACGGATAAAGACGGCGCTTCGTGCCCCGGTAGGCGAACTGCAGTTCGCGGCGCTCGCTGACGGCGCCGAAGACCTCGGCGAGCCGGTCGGCATCATCCCCGAGGTCGGCGGCGAGCGGTTCTCCGGCGCCGGTCATCGGTGCCCCCCCGAGCTTGAAGATCGCCCCGGGACCCGGTGCCTGGCCCCCGAGCCGCACGGCCTGCGCCGCCAGCCACAGTGCCGCCCGCTCCTCGTCGCTCAGCCCGGGATCGGGGAGGGCGTACTCGGAAGGCGAGACCACATAGCCCTGCTCCACCTCCCAGGCATCGGTGTGCTGCAGCCGGATCGGGATCCCCAGCTGTCGCAGGACGTCCTTGTCGCGCTCGAACGTACGCCGGAAGGCCTCATCGGAATCCTGGTCGTACCCGGCCACGGTCCGGCGGATCTCACCGGCTGTGACCGGGCGCTCCGCCGTGAGGAGGAAGGCGAGGAGGTTGAGCAGTCGCTCGATGACGCGCTGCATGTCGCGGCACTGTATCGGGCTATCGGGGCCGGCGAAAGCATGGAAGGGATCGGGTGACGGTCGGCGCTTCGAGCTGGCCGAAGGCCTCCGTCTCATCCCGCATCTCTTCGACCGCTCCCACGGCGAGCCGCATCAGGGTGAGCCCCGAAGCCGAGACCCGGCGTCGCGTCGGCGGCGTGCTTCGGAACGGCCGGTTGTGAGTCCCCGGGGCGATCACTCCTCAGAGAGTGGCGATGAGCTTCTCCACCCGCTCGTCGGTGGCCCGGAAGGGATCCTTGCAGAGCACCGTCCGCTGCGCCTGGTCGTTGAGCTTCAGGTGGACCCAGTCGACGGTGAAGTCCCGCTTCTGGGCCTTGGCCGCCTTGATGAACTCACCTCGCAGGCGCGCCCGGGTCGTCTGGGGCGCCTGGCGCATCGAGCGTTCGATGTCCTCATCGATCACGATCCGCTCCATCAAGCCCCGGCGCTCCAGGAGGTAGTAGAGGCTGCGGTCGCGGCTCACGTCGTGATAGGTGAGGTCGATGAGTGCGAGGCGGGGATCGTCGAGCGCGAGGCCGTCCCGCGCCCGGTACTCCTCGATGAGGTGGTACTTGGCGACCCAGTCGCACTCCCGCCGCAGCGAGAGGGGATCCTTCTCGAGCCCGGTGAGCAGGTGCTCCCACATCTCGACGGCGCGCGTCACCTGGGGAGGGAAGCCGGGGCTGCGGGCGTAGCGCATGACTCGTTCGAGGTACTCCCACTGCATATCGAGGGCGGAGAGTTCCCTCCCGTTGGCGAGGCGCACGGTGCGCCGGCAGGAGATGTCGTGGCTGATCTCGCGGATGGCCCGGATCGGGTTCTCCAGGGTGAGGTCCCGGAAGACGACGTCATCCTCGAGCATCTGGAGCATCGCCACCGTGGAGCCCACCTTCACGTAGGTGATGTATTCCGACATGTTCGAGTCTCCGGCGATCACATGGAGCCGCCGGTACCGCTCGGCGTCGGCGTGGGGCTCGTCGCGGGTGTTGATGATCGGCCGGCTGCGGGTGGTCGCCGACGAGACGCCTTCCCAGATGTGCTCCGCCCGCTGGGCGAGGCAGAAGGTGGCTCCCCGGGCGCTGTGGAGCAGCTTGCCGGCACCGGCCCACACCTGGCGGGTCACGAAGAAGGGAATGAGGGTGTCGATCATCCGCTGGAAGTCTCCCTGACGTGCGACCAGGTAGTTCTCGTGGCACCCGTAGGAGTTGCCGGCGGAATCGGTGTTGTTCTTGAAGAGATAGATCTGGCCCCGGATCCCTTCTTCCCTGAGCCGCTCCTCGGCCGATTCCAGGAGTCCCTCGAGGACCCTCTCCCCCGCCTTCTCGTGGGCCACGAGGTCGTAGAGGCTGTCGCATTCCGGCGTGGCGTACTCGGGGTGGCTCCCCACGTCGAGATACAGCCGGGCACCGTTCTCCAGGAAGACGTTGGACGAGCGACCCCAGCTCACCACACGCCGGAACAGGTACCGGGCCACCTCGTCGGGAGAAAGGCGGCGCTGGCCGCCCAACGTGCAGGTCACCCCGTACTCGTTCTCGAGACCGAAGATCCGGCGTTCCATGGAGACCGAGCGTAGTTGCTCTCTCGACAACCGCCAGGGGTCGATACGATGGCTCGCCGTGGAGCACTTCGTCCTGTTGGCTCGCATGAGCGACGTCCTGGCGGCCAGGATCACTGCAGCGCGGCTGGAATCGGAGGGTGTCGCCGTGCGGCTCAAGGGCGAATCGTTGGGCCCCTACCGGCTCACCGTGGGCGCCATGGCGGTCACCGAGTTGTGGGTACCCGAGGCGTCGCTCGAGAGGGCGCGCCGGGTGATGCTGGAGGCGGAGGTCGACGAGATCCTGGGCGGCGCCGAGCCGGAGTCGCGTGGGGCGCCGGAGCCGCGGTGGGTGGTGGCGTCGATCGCCGGTGCAGTCCTGATGGTGTTCCTACTGCGATTGGCCTGGGCGGTCTTCTAGGCCCCGGCCAACTCCTCGGCTCCCAAGCGGCGGAAGGTGCGTCGCCCCAGCGTGCGATCCACCACCGCCGCCTCCCATCCGTCCGGGGCGATGTCGCGTTCCTCGACCGCGTCGAACGCCTCCTTGGCCCAGCGGATAGCGTCGTTGAGCGGCGCTCCCTCCACAAAGCGCTCTTCCAGCAGCGCGATGAGCTGTTCATCCTGCCCGCCGATGGCACAGAAGCGCCGCTCGTCGTAGAGGGTGCCGTCGTAGGTGACCCGGAACAGACGGTTGTCGATCGGCTCCAGGCCGACCTCGGCGACCATGATCTCCACCTCGTAGGGCTTGACATCCTGGGTGAAGATGTGGCCGAGCGACTGCGAGTAGGCGTTGGCGAGACCCTTGGCGGTCACGTCTTCTCGGGCGTAGGCGTAGCCCTTCAGGTCGGCATGACGGATACCGGCCACCCGCAACGCCTCGAACTCGTAGTACTTCCCGACCCCGGCGAAGGCGATCCGGTCGTAGATCTCGCTGATCTTCTGGAGGGCGCCGCTGGGGTTCTCGGCCACGAGCAGGATCCCGTCGGCATACTCGATGGCGGCGATCGATCGGCCCCGGGCGATCCCCTTCCGGGCGAATTCAGCCCGGTCCTTCATCAGCTGCTCGGGCGGGACGTAGTACGGGACGGTCATGGGGTGTTCTCCATCACGGCGCGAGACACTGCGGCCACGGCGTCATCGTCGATCTCGCGGTAGCCGTCGCGGTTCACGACCACGACGTTGGGATAGATGTCGCGGCGAAGGTCGGGGCCGCCCGTGGCCGAGTCCTCTTCGGCGGCCACCACCAGGGACTCGACGGCGAGGCGGATCGCGTCGGCCTCGTGCAGGTCGGGCCGGAAGGCGCCCCTGAGGTACATGTGGGCCTCACGGCCGCCGGACCCGGTGGCGGCGAAATCGATCTCCTCGTAGCGGCCCCCGACGACGTCGAACGAGTACAGCCGGCCGGTGCCGTCGTAGGGATCGAAACCGCAGAAGAGAGGGATCACGATGAGGCCCTGGAACGCCATCGGGAGGTTGCGGCGCAGCATCGCAGCCAGGTAGTTGGCCTTGCCGTCCAGGCTGAGGCGGCTCCCCTCCATCTTCTCGTAGTGCTCCAGTTCGGTCTGAAAGAGGCGGATCAGCTCGAGGGCGACTCCGGCGGTGCCCGAGACGGCAACGGCCGAGAAATCGTCGGCGGCGAAGACCTTCTGCACTCGACGATGGGTGATGAGGCTTCCGGCCGTGGCCCGTCGATCGCCCGCCATGACCACGCCGTCGCCGTAGCGGAAGGCGAGCACCGTGGTCCCCTCCGAGAGCCCGAGGTCGCCGGCGTGGGCGGGCAGTTCCCAGCGCGGCTCGGCGCCCCGGGCCCGCAACAGCGCCGAGAACGACTGCTCGGGGTGTACCGGGAGATCCCGCGGCAGGCCCTCGCCGTCGGCGATCACTCGCCGCCCTTCTGGACGTAGTTCTTCACGAACTCCTCGGCGTTCTCCTCGAGGACCGTGTCGATCTCGTCGAGCAGGTCGTCGATCTTGTCGGTCAGTTCGACTCCGGTGTCGCCGGCCTGTTCCTCGACCTGTTCGGCATCCTCGGAGGACCGATCACGTTGAGGTTGCTTCTGCTCCTGTTCCGCCATGCTCACCTCCCAGGGCCCGGACGAGGTCGGCGGCGGTCGCCGAGTCGTCGATCAGCGAGGCGACTCGTTCCTTGCCGCCGCGGAGCGGCTCCATCATAGGCACCCGCTTGAGAGCGTCTTCTCCGACATCGAAGATGAGCGAATCCCAGTTGGCCGCCACCAGGGAGTCCTCGAACTTGCTCACGCACCGGCCCCGAAAGTAGGCGCGCGTTCGCTCCGGTGGCTCGTGAGCCGCCTTCGTCACAGCCTCGTCGGTGAAGAGGCGCCGCATCCTGCCGGCCTGCACCAAACGGTGGTAGAGGCCCCTCTCCGGATCCACGTCGTGGTACTGGAGATCGAGCAGCCGCAGCTTGGGATCGTCCCAGGTGAGCCCGTCGCGGTCGCGATACCCCTCGAGGAGCGCCAGCTTGGCCGTCCAATCGAGGCGGTCGGCCGTGGACAAGGGGTCCTGCTCCAGGTCGGTGAGGATCTCCTCCCACAGCCGTAGCGCCTCTCGACCGACGTTGTCCGCTCCCCCGGCCTCGCCGAACTTGGCGAGCTGCTCGAGGAATCCCCATTGGAGGTCGAGGGCGGTCGCCGTGGTCCCGTCCGCCAGGGGGACGGTGCATCGCAGCGTGGGGTCGTGGCTGATGCGCCAGACCGACTGGACCGGCTCGGCGAGGGTGACCGGTTCCCCGAGTGCGCCGTCCTCGAGCGCCGCCAGGAAGAGGGAGAGCGAGCCGAGCTTGACGAAGGTCTGCACCTCGGAGCGCGTGGCGTCGCCGATGATCACGTGAAGGCGGCGATAGGCTCCCGGTTCGGCATGAGGCTCATCCCGAGTGTTCACGATGGGCCGCTTGAGGGTCGTCTCGAGGCCCACCTCCTCCTCGAAGAAGTCCGCCCGCTGGCTGATCTGAAAGGTCGCCGGGGGCCGGCCGTTTTCGCTCCCCACCTTGCCGGAGCCCGTCACCACCTGGCGGCTCACGAGGAACCCGATGAGATGTCGCACGATCTCTCCGAACGGCAAGGATCGTGCGAGCAGCACGTTCTCGTGGGCCCCGTAGGAGTTTCCCTTGCCGTCGCTGTTGTTCTTGTGGACCAGCACCCGCTCCCCGTCGGTGAGGGTGCGCTGGGCGGCCGCGACGGCCCGGGCGAGGATCACCTCGCCGGCCTTGTCGTAGAGGGCGGCCTCCAGGGGGTCGTAGCACTCGGGTGTCGAGTACTCCGGGTGGGCATGATCGACGTAGAAGCGGGCACCGTTGGTGAGCACCGCATTCACCAACCCGGTCTCGAAGTCGGGCGCCGGGGCCGGCTCGTAGCCGAATCCTCGGGCGTCGCGGCCGGGAGATTCTTCCTCATAGGACCACTGGATGCGGGCTCGCTCCCCGGCGTAGGAGTTGATGACGAGGCTCGATGCCAGCACGGGATTGAAGTCGGCTTGGTTGCGGATCGTGATCCCGAACTCGGTTTCGGTCCCGAGGACCTTGTGAACCGAGCCGCCGGTCACAGGTATTGGCCCGTAGTGATCGCTTCGATGCTGCGACTCTCGCCGTCGCCTTCGATGAGGGTGCGCACGTAGACGATGCGCTCACCCTTCTTCCCCGAGATGCGGGCCCAGTCGTCGGGGTTGGTGGTGTTGGGGAGGTCCTCGTGCTCGCGGAACTCCTGCCGGATGGCCTTGGTCAGGTCGTCGGTCGCCACGCCACGCCCTCCGCCGGCGATCTCCCGCTTGATGGCTTCCTTCTTGGCCCGCCTGACGATGTTCTCGATCATCGCCCCCGACGAGAAGTCCCTGAAGTAGAGGACCTCTTTGTCGCCGTTGGCGTAAGTGACCTCGAGGAATCGATTGTGCTCCTCCGAGGAGTACATGTCGTCGACGACCTTGGTGATCATCTCACTGACGAGACGCCGGCGATCGCCTCCGGCCGCCTCCATCTCCTCGGTGGTGAGGGGGACTTCCTCTCCGAGGTAGATCGAGAAGATCTCCCGCGCCGCCTGCTCATTGGGACGTTCGATCTTGATCTTGACGTCCAGACGTCCGGGTCGAAGGATGGCCGGGTCGATGAGGTCCTCTCGGTTCGACGCGCCGATCACGATGACGTTCTTCAGCGCCTCGACGCCGTCGAGCTCGGAGAGGAGCTGAGGCACGATGGTCGACTCGACGTCGGACGAGATGCCGCTCCCCCTGGTGCGGAAGAGGGAGTCCATCTCGTCGAAGAACACGATGACCGGGTTGCCCTCGTCCGACTTCTCCTTGGCCCTGGCGAAGATGAGCCGGATCTGACGCTCGGTCTCGCCGACGTACTTGTTGAGCAGCTCCGGTCCCTTCACGTTCAGGAAATAGGACCGTGCGTCCTCCTGACCCGTCTTGGTGGCCACGGCACCCGCCAGGCTGTTCGCCACCGCCTTGGCGATCAGGGTCTTGCCGCACCCCGGCGGTCCGTAGAGGAGGACTCCCTTCGGTGCGGCGAGGCCATAGTCCTCGAAGAGGTCCTTGTGGATGTAGGGAAGCTCGACGGCGTCGCGGATGGTCTCGATCTGATCGCCCAGACCCCCGATGTTCTCGTATCCGATGTCCGGGATCTCTTCGAGCACGAGCTCCTCGACCTCAGGACGAACCAGTCGCTCGTAGACCACGCCCGTCTTGACGTCCACCCTGACATGATCGCCGACCCGCAAGTACTCGGATCGCATCGGTCCGGACAGCTCGACGACGCGCTCCTCGTCGGCGCGACCCAGGACGATGACCCTCGACTCGTCGAGGAGCTCCTTGATCGTGACGACCTCGCCGGTGTGCTCGAAGGAGCGGATGTCGATGACGTTCATCGCCTCGTTCAACAGGACTTCCTGGCCGATCTCCAACTCCTTGATCTCGATGGAGGGGGCAATCTGCACCCGGAGCTTGCGACCCCCGGTGGCCACATCGATCGTCCCATCGGTGTTGATTCCCTGGACGAGGCCGAAAGGATTGGGCGGAGCGGTGAGCTTCTCGACTTCTTCGCGAAGCACGGCGAGCTGTTCGCGTGTCTCCTCGAGGGCGGCCGAGAGCTTTTCGTTCTGGGACGCCGACTGGGCCAGGCGGCCCTTGGTCTCCAGCAGCCGTTCCTCCAGGATGCGGACACGCCGAGGTGCGTCCTGCAGGCGCCGCCTCAGGATGGCGATCTCCTCCTCCAGCATCTTGATGGTGCTGCGGAGCTCCGATGTCGATGCGTCGGATTCCGACATAACCGAGCCCTCGTGTGCGATCCGGCTCTCTCCGACCGGGCAGTCAGTATACGACCGGCCGGGTTTCGTGGGCGGATTGATTGAGTCGGTTCTCGGCGGCATTACAATCGCCCTCGGTTCCGATTGGAGACTTACCACCATGAAGGTTTGGATCGACCAGGACCTCTGCACCGGAGACGGCCTGTGCGAGGAGATCGCCCCCGACGTGTTCGTGTTGCTCGACGACGGTCTCGCCTACGTCCGCGAAGGCGAGAAGATCTTCGCCGCGTCGGAGGGCAACGAGGAGGGAGCCGCCGGGCTCGCCGTCGTGCCCGACGGTCAGGAGGACATCGTCATCGAATCGGCCGAGGAGTGTCCGGGAGAGTGCATCTTCATCGAGCCGTGACGCTCGATGGACTCCGGCCCCGCCGACGCGGGGTCGGTGCGCGTCAGGACTCGGGTGCGATCCCCGTGTGCCGGGACACCGTGATGAAGCCGGTGTGACCCACCATCTGGTGTGACGGCCGCACCGAGCGGCCGTCGGCGACCCACTCCCGCTGCAGGATCTCGAAGGTCGTCGTGTCGGCGAAGCGACGCGATCGGCGCAACGCCTCGTGGAGGGTCTGCACCTGGGGCACGGTCGGCAAGTAGGCGGTGAACACCCCGGAAGCCGTCAGTGACTCGGAGGCCGGGCCCACCACACGCCACGGCTCCGGTATGTCGAGCACGATCCGGTCGGGTTCGATCTCAGCGACGAAGTCCTCGACCTCGCCGATGTGGAGCTCCAGGGTCTCCGGAAGACCGCCCAGGAAGCGGTTGATGGCTTCGGCGGCGTGATCTGCGTGCTCCTGCCGCCGCTCGACGCTGATCACCCGGCCGGTGGGGCCGACCGCTCGCAGGAGAGTCATGGTGAGAGCCCCCGAGCCGGTCCCCGCCTCGAGGACGGTCATGCCGGGTCCGATGTCGCCCCAATGCACGATCGATCCCAGATCCTTGGGATAGACGACCTGGGGGCCGCGTTTCATCCGAAGCACGTAATCGGCGAGACGGGGGCGGAGCGCCACCAACCGGGCGCCGGCGGTGGAGCGGAGCACCTCTCCCGGAGGCCGGCCGATGATCTCGGCATGGGCGACGGTTCCGGCGTGGTATTGGAATTTGGCGGCGGGGTGGAGGTCGACGAGATAGCGGCGGCCCCGCGCATCGACGAGGAGGCAGAGATCGCCGTCGTCGAAGCGGTCGCTCACCGCCCTGCTGCCAGGAACGGCAACGTGAAGGCGAGAAGCAGGGCGATCGCCATGATCACACCCAGGACGCGGATCATCCGGTCGCGGTTCCGGAACATGGGGCCACTCTAGGTCGGTCGACCGGCCCGGTAACATCGCGTCGTGGATCTGATTCGTCAGGGAGCAAGAGCCTTCTTCGGAGGGGCGCGGCGCGGGTCCACGCCGCTCACCGGGCTCGGTGCCGCGCTGCTCGCCTTGGGCTGGATTCGAAGACTGGCCCGCCCCAAGCGGGAGCTCATCTATGCCCGCGATCTCCGCAAGGGGGAGGCGGTGCGCATCAGGCTGTTGCAGAACGACGACGTCGTCGAAGGCGACGAGGACTGAGGCCTACCCGAGGCGGTAGACCTCTACCCGGGCCGATCCCTTCTTGCCCTTGCGCCGACCGAGCAGGAACACGAGGAGCAGGAGGACGACGGCGCCCACCACGATGGCGATGCCGGTGGTCCGGGCGGCGTCGGTGGTCTCGTCGACGACCTGCTGGATCTCTCTGAGTTTGGCTTCGAGGTCGGCTTTCTGCACGGTCATTGCGTTGCCCTCCACATCACGAGTCCGGTGACGATCAGCAGACCGATCGCGGAGACGATGTAGCCGAAACCGCTCCAGATGGTTCCCTCGGGGAGCAGTTCGATCACGACGCGGGCACCGGCGATCGACAGGAACACGACGGCGAGCACCAGCACGACGGCGGCGAGGAAGCCGAAGCCGGCCAAGCGACCCAACCGCTTTCCCGGCTCGAGAGTCTCTTGGCGGATGTACTCCTTGGCGAGCTCGATGAACTCCGAGACCAGCTCGGGGAGCTCTCGGGTCTTCGCCATGACTACCTCCATCAACGCCGGAGACAGGCTACCGGATTCGAGGGCATGATCCGTCGGGGATCGGGGCAGCGTCGTTATGCTGCGCCGCGATGCCCGGCGGTCGATCTCCCAGGAACGCCTGGCCGATCGTGGCGGGCCAAGCGATCTCCCTTCTCGGGGATTACATCGCGGTCCTGGCCCTGCCGCTCTTCGTGCTCGACCTCACCGGCTCGGCTCTCGACCTCGGCTTGACCACGGCATTCGAGACGCTCCCGGTGCTGTTGTTCGGGTTCGCGGCCGGGGTGGCGCTGGACCGATTTGCGATCAGGAGGGCGCTGATCATCGCGGATCTCGGGCGCGCGGGAGCGTTTGCGGCACTCGCCGTCGCCGTGACCGCCGACGTGGCCGAGGTGTGGATGGTCTTCCTGGCGGCGTTCCTGGTCGGATCACTGGGGGTGCTGTTCGATGCCGGCCTCCAGGCCTGGCTCCCCGCCCTCCTCCCGGAGTCGTCGCTCGTGGGGATCAACACGAGGCTGCAGTTCGTGCGCACGGTGGCGTGGACGATCGGGCCACCGATCGCCGGCTACCTGGTGGCCCAGGGCGGCGGGTTCGGAGTCGCGTTCGGCGTCAATGCGGCCACCTTCGTGATTTCGGTGGGGTTCGTTTTGGTGCTGAGGGAGGTCCGGCCCCGACCGCCGGTCGAGCAGACGTCCTGGTGGCTTTCGTTCCGTACGGGGATCCGGTACCTGTGGCGCGAACGCCCGCTCCGGACCGCCACCGCGGCGGCCACCATCGTCAACTTCACGTTCGTGCCGATGGAGGCACTCCTCGTTCTCTTCGCCAGGGATCGCCTCGGCATCGGTGAGGAGTACCTCATCGGGTGGTTCTTCGCGGGACACGCTCTCCTCGGGGCGCTCGGTGTGGGGGCCGCCCCCCGGCTGGCCCGTCGGCTGGGTCTCGGCCGGACGTTCGTCCTCGGCCTGGCGATGCTGGGGGGAGGTTTCCTGTCGCTCTCCCTGCTGGCGGTGCCGTTTGCGGCCTTGACACCGCTCGGATCGACCTTGGCGGCCATAGTGCCGTCGGGCGTCGCCGTCGCCGGCGTCTCGTTCACCAACGTCGCGTTCACGACGCTGCGCCAGCAGCTGCCCCCTCCCGAGCTGCTCGGTCGGGTCATCAGCGCGTCACGGACCATTTCATGGGCCGGCATCCCCGTCGGTGCTGCACTGGGTGGACGACTGGCGGAGGCGTTCGGCGTCCCCGCCATCTACACCGGGTCCTCTGCCGTGCTCCTGGCGATGGCGATCGTGGTGGCAATGACCGGGCTCGGTCGGGTCGCGCCCCCCGAGTGGGTGATCAGCCGAAGCCGCTGACCACGAGCACGATCAGGCCTGCGGCGACGACCGAGGCTCCGGTCGTCCGGCGTGCCCCCAAGGGCTCGTGGAGGATCACCCAACCTCCGATGGCGCCGAACACCACAGACGCCTCGCGGAGTCCGGCCACGTGGCCGACGGCTGCGAGACGGATGGCGGCCAGCACGAGGGCGTAGGCAGCCAGGGACGCCAGGCCGGCACCGATCAGTCCCGGCCAGCCGGCTCGGCGGGCCGCCGCCATCAAGCGACCGCCCCGGGCCGCGAAGACGACTGTGGTGAGCAGGGCGCCCGAGGTCGCCATGAGACCGATCACGTAGCGCAACGACTCCTCGCCGGCTCGGACGCCGGCGGCATCGATGAGGGTGTACGACGTGATGGCCACACCGGTGGCCACCGCCCACCCGAGGCCGCGACGGCGCCCGGCGGTGAGTCCCAGGCCGATCAGGCCGATGGTGACGAGGGCGACTCCGGCGTACCCGGTTCCGTTGAGGGGATCGTCCAGGAGCACGGCCCCGCCGAGAGCGGTGAGGAGGGGCGAAATGTCCCGGGCAACCGGGTAGGCGACCGAGAGGTCGGTGGCGGCGTACGCCCTGGTGAGGAGCAGGCTGTAGGCGACGTGGACGATGGCCGAGCCCAGCAGGTAGGGCACGGCGTCGGCTGCGGGCGCTCCGATGACGAGCAGGAGGGGGGCGAGCAGGAGCCCTCCGAGGGCATTGGCGCCCCACATGGCAACGAGTTGGTCGCCGCTGCGCTTGACCGCGAGGTTCCACCCGGCGTGGAGCAGGGCGGATCCCAGCACGAGGGCGGTGGCGGCGGCCATCGCTGCAGCGTAGGGGTTACCCTCGCAGGGTGCAGCAGGTCACCATCCGCCCCGGGGCCGGGGCCGACCTCGGCGCCGTCACCGAGATCTACAACCACTACGTGACGGAATCCCACGTCACGTTCGACGTCGATCCCGTGGAGAATCGAGAAGGCTGGTTTGCGCAGTTCGGCACCGACGGGCCCCACCGGCTGTTCGTGGCCGAGGTCCGGGGGTCGGTCAGGGGATGGGCTTCGAGCACACCGCTCCGGCCGAGGGCCGCATACCGGCGATCGGTGGAGACGACCGCCTACCTGCTTCCCGATGCGGCGGAGCGGGGCATCGGCACCCGGCTCTACGAATCCCTGCTGGGCGCCCTGGCGGGGTCCGAGGTCCACCGCTGTTATGCGGCGATCGCCCTCCCCAACCCGGCCTCGGTGGCGCTGCATGAGAGGTTCGGTTTCACCGAGGTGGGACGGTTCTCCGAGGTGGGGTTCAAGCTGGGCCGCTACTGGGACGTGGCCTGGTTCGAGCTCCGGCTCTGAGGCTCCTCAGACTTGGGTGTCTTGAACACCCGCAGCGGCCCGGGGGCGGGGATCCGGTCGAGCAGTCGCCCCGCCGCGGGGAACTCCCGGCGGAGTATCGCCAGTCCACCCAGGATCAGGACGGTGCCCGGACCCGGGAGAGGCACCAGGACGATGCCCAGCGCCACGGTGGCGGTCCCGGCGGCGCCGACGACGACCTTGCGGGAGAGGTTGCGGCTTTCCACGGCGCGCAGAGTACCTGAGAGCGTCCGTAATGCGGGGGGCGCGTCCTCAGGCCTCGACGCGCGCCGTGAACCGATCGCCGCTTCGGATCTCCTCGCTCTCGGTCCACGCAGTGGCCCAGGCGTCGGCGAGGAAGTCCTCGGCGTCGAGGCGGACCCGGGCGACGCATTCGCTCGCCTCACCGGGGGCGAGTCGGCGATCGCTGCACTCCACCTCCCCGTACCCCTCGAGATAGGCGTAGACGCCCCAGAGGTACTCGGTCCCGCTGTTGAAGATCGCGATGCGGAAGCGGATCTCGTCGTCGTGGTGATAAGGCCCGGCTTCGACGGGGGCGACGGTGACCGTCAGTGCCCCTTCGTCGGTGAGACCGTCGAGACGGACGGCGGCTGGGAGTGACTCCGGTCGAATGGCCGGGGGCACCGGCACGGGTGGGTTGACCGCGACGTCGCCGTTGTCACCGAGGGCGACGCCGACCGATGCCGACGTGGTCAGTTCCAGCGAGGCGCCCTCGGCGTCGGCCGCAAAGACCTCGGCGGAGCCGCCGGCGTCGACGCCGGAGACCAACAACCGTGGCCCGACCAGCACTGCGGCGGCGAAGACGCCGGTCGCGAGCAGGGCCCCGATGGAGGTGACGGTCCGCTGAGTCGCCATGTACACCACTCTACGTGGTATTCATTCGTGATACCACTACCGAGCGTGGTTCCTTGAGGGCCATTTGAGACGGAGCGAGGTGACTAGTCTCCCACCCGCACCGCCAGGAAGCGGGCGGCGATGGCGCGCTGCCCCAGCTCATTGGGGTGGAGGGTCCCGCTCGTCTCGAAGCGGCTGCCGCCCTGGAGAGCGGCGGACTGGGCGGCCGTGCGATACCAGGAGATGGCCTCGCCGGTGGGCGCCGCCACCGGTCCCGCCACTCCCGGGTTGTGATACCAACCGGAGGGATCCCCGAGATCGCGACCACCCGTACCGTACGACGGCCATGGGGCGCAGTACCCGTGACCGTCGGCGAAGGAGGCCGCCACCTCGCCGACGTAGGTCCAGCCGTGGCGGGTGGATGCGGCCCGGATGGTGGCGTTGAGCGGCTCGAGGACCCGCTCGAGGCCGGCCTGCTGCTCGGACCGGCTGATCTCGTGGAATCCGAAGGGTGCGGCGTCGTCCACGATGGCACCGCACAGCTCGTGCGCCCCTTCCCTCTGGTGGCCGGTCGGGTCGGGGTACTCCATCACGAAGACCGGGACCGGGCCGAGATCGCGCTCGATGGCGGCGGCGAGCCGGTCCAATTCACCGCCCAGGGCCGCCATTCCCGCGACGACCGGGCGGCCGGTGGCGGGCACCGACCGGCAGCGGATCGCAAATGGGTTGGTGATCGTCCAATGAAGCCGGGAATCCCGGTTCCAGTCACCGTCGAGCACCGAGGCCCACACGTTGGCGAGGTCGGTGTGGTAACAGATCGGATCGAGGAGCGGGTCGGCATCGACCAGGCCGCGGATCAGGTCGCCGAAGCCGACGTCGTTGCCGCCGATTGAGACCAGGAGACCATCGATGGTGCGCTCCCCCACCAGTTCGGCGACGCGGGACACCTGGGCCTCGGGCAGCGAGGAGTTCTGGGGGCCGAGGAGGCCGCGCTCGATGGTGGCACCCGACGCCGCCACCGAAACCAGCGTGACCGACGACTGACGGTCGCTCCGTTCGAGCACCAGGGCCGCCTGGGCCGGCCAGGCGAGCGTCGACCGGTGGGCGGCGGCGTGGTCGGCGCCGGCCTCCCCGTCGACCCCGTCGGCCCACTCCGGCTCGTCGTCGGTGAGGAGCCGGTGACGCTCGGGGTTGCCGTCCCCGGCTGCGTAGGAATCCCCGATCGCCACGATCAGCCAATCCTGCACTTCGACGTCCCGAGAAGTCTGCGACGTCGCCCTTCCGGAGGGAAGGGAGACGGTCAGGCGCATGGTCGTCCGGTATCGGCCCTCCGGGAGCCGAGCGAGCAGCGTGGGAGCCCGCGTGAGGTAGCGCCAGGTCCGCCCGTCCTCCGCTCGCACCTCCCACCAGTGGGAGGAGGGCGTCAGCGGCGCCCCGCCGAACCGGGTCTCCGACGAGGAGGCGTCGAATCGCACGATGAACCGGGGTTCGGGGCAGGTGGGTCCGCAGTCTCCGGAGCCGCGAACGTAGGCCGGGGTGTTGGGGAGATCGATCAAGCCGTCGGCATCGGTGTCCAGGCCGAACCGATCGGGCATCGACCATTCGAAATCGGCCCGGAGCAGCAGGTCCGGCTGCTGGGCTGCGAGGTGGGGAACGAACCCGCCCAGCATGATCGCCACCAGGAACAGGACGATGCGCCGCGAAGCGGGGCGTGACACGGCCACAGCGTAACGCTCCGAATGCCTATGCTACGGCTCCGGACCGGGTGACCACCACGGCCGATCCAAGTCGCCTCTCCACAGTGCTAGGCAGTCGGTCGGCAGGAGTCACCCGGTCCGGTGTCACCCCTCCTTTGGAATCCTGGTTCTGGCTTTCCACGATCCCGCCCGGAAGACCCCCTTCGATAGGGCCGAAAGACCCTTCACGGATCAGGCCGGCCGATGCCGGGGTGAGGTCGGCGTAGTGTGGGGATCGATGCGGGCGATCCGAAAGACGGGCCCCGGACCTCATCTCGAGATGGCCGAGATGCCGGTGCCGATCCCCGGCCCGGGCGAGGTCCTGTTGGAGGTCAAAGCCGCGTCGATCTGCGGTACCGACCTCCACATTCGCAACTGGGATCCGTGGGCCGCCGAACACGTGATCCTCCCCCTCACCATCGGTCACGAGATGAGCGGGATCGTCGTGGGCCACGGGAAGGGGGTCGCCGAACCACCCCTCGGAACGCTCGTCTCGGTCGAATCGCACGTGGTGTGCGGAGTGTGCTCGTGGTGCCGGACGGGCAAGGGCCACCTGTGTCCCGACACTCGGATCCTCGGCGTCCATCGCGACGGCGTGTTCGCCGACTTCGTGGCCGTTCCTGCGACCAACGCATGGCCCGATCCGCCGGACATGCCGCTGTCGATTGCTTCCCTGCAGGAGAACTTCGGCAACGCCGTGCACACGGCGTCCGTCCCCGCCGTCGACGGACGGAAGGTCCTGGTCACCGGGTGCGGTCCCGTCGGGGTGATGGCGATCGTCGCCGCTCGAGCGATGGGAGCCCGTTCGGTCTTCGCCACCGACGTCTCGGAGTACCGCCTCGAGATGGCCCGTACCGTCGGCGCCGACCTGGTGGTGCACGCCGGTGAACGGGACGTGGTCGCCGAGATCGATCGGGCGACCGGGGGTGAGGGCGTCGACGTCCTCCTGGAGATGTCCGGGGCACCGGATGCGCTCGACGACGGGCTGGCGGTGCTGAAGCCGGGTGGGGAGGCGGCGCTCCTCGGCCTGCAATCGAAGCCCATGGAGTTGGACATCGACGACCGGATCATCTTCAAGGGCGCCACCGTGCACGGGGTCGTGGGGCGGCGCCTGTGGGACACCTGGTACCGCATGCGGGCCATGCTGCGCGCCGGCAGCGTGGATCTCGAGCCCCTCATCACCCATCGCTTCGCCCTGGAAGGCTTCGATCAGGCCTTCGATCTGATGCTGTCGGGGCAATGCGGGAAGGTCGTGTTGTTCCCGGACCCGGACGACGCCGACGGCCCCCTTTCAGAGAGGTGACCATGGACAAGACCTCGTTTCTCGACGCGCGGCTGCAGGCGCTGCGCAACGACGGCCTCTACACCACCATCCGGACTCTGGACTCGCCCCAGGGCCCCTGGCTCACGATCGGCGGACGGCAGGTCCTCAACTTCTGCTCCAACAACTACCTCGGCCTCGCCAACGACCCGCGCCTCGTCGCCGCCGCCAAGCAAGCCCTCGACCGCTTCGGGATCGGGCCGGGCGCCGTCCGCACCATCGCCGGCACCATGGCGATCCACGATGACCTCGAGCGGCGCCTGGCTTCCTTCAAGGGTGTCGAGGCCGCGTTGGCGCTCCAATCCGGCTTCACCGCCAACCTGGCGGTGGTGGCGGCTCTGGTCGGATCCGGCGATGCCGTCGTCTCCGACGAGTTGAACCACGCCTCGATCGTCGACGGCGTGCGCCTTACGAAGGCGAGCCGGTTCATCTATCGCCACGGCGACGTCGACGACCTGGCCGCCCGGCTCGGCGACGCGCGGCGTGGGGGCGCCGAGCGGATCCTCGTGATCACCGACGGCGTCTTCTCGATGGACGGCGATCTCGCTCCTCTGCCCGGGATCGTGGAGGCTGCCGATCGGTTCGCCGCCCTGGTCATGGTCGACGACGCTCACGGTGAAGGCGTGCTGGGCCGAGGCGGTCGAGGGATCGTCGACCACTTCGGGCTGCACGGTCGCGTCGATGTCGAGGTCGGCACGATGTCGAAGGCATTCGGGGTCGTCGGCGGCTACGTGGCCGGGTCATCGCGGCTCATCGAGTGGTTGCGGCAACGGGGCCGGCCCTTCCTCTTCTCCTCGGCGCCGACCCCACCCGACGTGGCGGCGTGCCTCGCCGCGGTCGACGTGCTCGGGACCTCGACCGAACTGGTGGACCGGCTCTGGTCGAATGCGGCCGAGTACAAGAGGATGATGTCGGCCGCCGGGTTCGATCTGGGCAGAAGCGAGACCCCGATCACACCGGTGATGCTCGGTGAGGCGGAGACGGCTCAGGAGTTCTCCCGGCGGCTGTTCGACGACGAGGGTGTCTTTGCCCAGGCGATCGGCTACCCGACCGTGCCGCAGGGCAGAGCGCGGATTCGCGTCATGGTGTCGGCGGCGCACTCACCAGACGATCTCGACCGGGGCGCCGCCGCCTTCGTCCGGGTCGGCCGGGCGATGGGGGTGGTCGCCTAGACCTCCCGTCGCGACGCCAGGAAGGCGCCGACGATCACGAGGACGACGCCCGCGACGGCGACCACCGTGACCCGGTCGTCCCGAAAGACCACGCCGAGGAGGAGAGCGACGACCGGGATCACGTACGTGATGAACGAGGCCCGGGTCGACCCGACCCTGCCGACCAGGGTCCCCATGATCACGAAGGCGAGGCCGGTTCCCAGGACGCCGGCGGCGAGCACCGCCAGGAGCGAATCCCACGCGAACGACGATCCGGCGGCGCCCACCGCGCCGTAGGGGGCGGTCCAGACAGAAGCCAGGCCGAGCATCCGCGCCATGACCGGGAGGGCGCCGTATTGCTGTTGCAGTGGCGCGGCGATGTTGACCGCGATTCCGTAGCACACGGTTGCCAGAACGACGAGAGCGACCCCCAGCGCCTGCGTCTCCCCTTCGCCGATCGAGGGCACACTGATGGCGACCACGCCCACGAACCCGACCACCAGTCCCACGAGGAGAGCTCCGCGCGGCCGCCGCCTCAGCAGCAGCGTGGCGACGAGCGCCGTGAACATGGGCATCGCGCCGTTGAGCATTCCGGCCACCGCCGAGTTGATCCACTGCTGCGCCACCGGGAAGAACGTGAATGGGATCGCCACCCAGAGGAAAGACAAGGCCCAGACGCGAGGCCGATCGGCGGGGTGGATCGGGACCCGGGCGGCCGGCACCGTCCACAGCACCGCCGCCCCGCTGGCGACCCTGAGCCAGGTGATCAGTCCCGGCTCGAAGGCATCGAGACCGATCGCCATCAGGAGAAACGATGATCCCCAGATGAGGCTGATCGAGCCGAAGAGCACCCAGTCCAGGAAGGTGAAGACCTTCTGGTTGGTGCCTTCGCTGGTCGAGAGGATCCTCCCGGACATTGGAGAGATGAGAGTAGACACGAGGAGAGAGCCCGGAGCACCTCGTCGGGTTGCAGTTCCACCAGGGCCTTCCGTCCCTGGTGACCTCGGATGGCAGCGGCGACAATGCACGCGAATGCGTGAGTTCACCGACGGTTCGACCGCCATCGTGCGGGGCGCCTTGGATGCCGGGTGTACCTTCTTCGCCGGCTACCCGATCACGCCGGCGTCCCCGATCCTCATGATGATGATGCGCGAACTCCCCAAGACCGGTGGGGTTGCGATTCAAGGCGAGGACGAGATCGCCTCGATCGGCATGTGCATCGGTGCGGCCACGGCCGGGGCCCGGGCGATGACCGCCACCAGCGGCCCGGGTATCAGCCTCTACTCGGAGAACATCGGGCTGGCGATCATGGGTGAAGTCCCCCTGGTGATCGTCGACGTGCAGCGGCTGGGCCCATCCACCGGCGGGGCGACCACGGCGGCCCAGGGCGACGTGCAGTTCGTGCGCTGGGGCACCGGGGGCGGCTATCCCATCATCGCGCTGGCGCCGGCGTCGATCCCCGACTGCTACCGGCTCACGATGCGGGCCTTCGACCTCGCCGAGCGTTTTCGGACTCCGGTCTTCCTCATGACCGACAAGGAACTCAACCTCACCATGAACACGGTCGACCTCGCCGATTACGAGCCACTCCCGGTCCGGGACCGCGTCGCGGCCGGAGCTACCGACCCGATGTATGCCTTCGAACCCGCCGACCGGGTGTTTCCCATGGCCTCCTTCGGCGGCGAATCCCCGGTGCGGTTCACCGGGTCGTCCCACGATGAGAGCGCCATGATCACCAAGGATCCGGCCACGGTGGGGGCGTTGAACCGCCACCTCATCGAGAAGATCGAGACCCACCGGGACGAGATCGAGATGGTCGATGCCGATCTCGAAGAAGGCGCCGAGACGATGGTGGTGTCCTACGGGATCACCGCGGGTGCCGCCCGCGCCGCCGCGGTGTCGGCCCGGGCGTCGGGGCGTCGAGTCTCGTCGCTGACGGTGCAGAGCCTGTGGCCGGTCCCCGAGACCGCGCTGCGGGAGGCCATGGACGGGGTGCGGCGCATCGTGGTCGCCGAGCTCAACCCGGGCCTCTACGTCCGGGAGTTGGAGAGGATCGCGGGCGACCGGGAGGTCGTCGGCGTCAATCGTGTCGACGGCGAGCTTCTCACCATCGACGAGATCGGGGAGTCATTGTGATCTACCGCAACGACCGGGCCTACCCCTTCTGCCCCGGCTGCGGTCACTCGTCGATCCTCGATGCGTTGAACGCGGCCTTCGAAGTGCGCGGGGCTGCGCCGGAAGACGTCGTGATCGTGAGCGACATCGGCTGCAGCGGCCTTTCGGACCAGTACTTCACCACCAGCGCCTTCCATGGGCTCCATGGCCGCAGCATCACTTATGCCAGCGGCATCAAACTCGCTCGTCCCGATCTGGACGTCGTCGTCGTGATGGGCGACGGGGGCACCGGGATCGGCGGCGCCCATCTCATCAACGCCGCCCGGCGCAACCTGGGTCTCACCGTGCTGGTGTTCAACAACCTCAATTTCGGCATGACCGGGGGCCAGCACTCGACCACCACACCGCCGGGTGCGATCACCCCGACCACCCCCTTCGGCAATCTCGAGCGTCCCCTCGATGTGTGCGGTACGGCCGGGGTCAACGGCGCCGCCTACGCCTGGCGGGGCTCGTCATTCGACGACGACCTGCCTCAGCGGATCGCCGAGGCCATGGATCATCCCGGGTTCGCGGTGCTGGACATCTGGGAGCTGTGCACCGCCTACTTCGTCCGCGGCAACCGCTTCAGCCGCGCCGATATCGAGGCGACGATGGAGGAGCTCGGGTTTGCCAGGGGTGTGCTCGTGGACCGGGAGGTCGCCGAGTGGGCGGTTACCGCGCCGGCCTCCGATTCCCCGGGACCTCCCCGAGAGGCGTTCCAGGTCACCCACCGCTCGACCCTCGAGCGCCCGTTTGCCCTCGTCGTTGCGGGTGCGGCGGGGGGCAAGGTGCGATCCGCGGCACGTCACGCCGGGCGGGCGGCCATCGTTTCCGGCCTGTGGGCGGCGCAGCGGGACGACTACCCGATCACCGTGAAGACGGGGCACAGCGTCTCGACGCTGGTGCTGTCTCCCGAACCGGTCGGCCACGCGGCCGTCACGGTTCCCGATGCGGTCATCGTCCTGGCGCCCGAGGGCTACGGCAAGGTGCGCCCCATGATCGAGGCCATGGGCGATCGGGGACCCGTGTTCGCTCTCGACGGCCTCGTCGAGGGCGCCGTCGTGATCGATCCTTCCCGGGCCGCAACGCGCATCCCCAGGACCGAACTGGCCTTGGCCGCAGTGGCGGCGGCGGTCGATCGGCTGGGCTTGTTCCCCGTCGAGGCACTCGCCGATGTGGTGGCCCGCATCGGCGGCCGATTCGCCGAGCGAGCGGCGACCGCCGTGGCGGCCGGGCCGGACCTCGTGTCGGCCTAGACCGCCGTCTTCGTGCCGGTGGTCCAGTCGGCGTGGAGTCCGGCATACGTCCCGGCGGCCTCCAGCAAGTCCTCGTGACGTCCTCGTTCGACCAGTGCCCCCTGGTCGAACACCAGGATCTCGTCGGCGGCCTCGGCCGTCGAGAGGCGGTGAGCGACCGTGATGCTGGTACGGCCGGCGGTCAACCGCTCGATGGCGTGTCGGAGCTGGACCTCCAGCGCCGGGTCCACCGCCGACGTCGCCTCGTCGAGGATCAGCAGGTCGGGCTGGGCGATCCACGCCCGGACGAGGGCGACGAGCTGGCGCTCGCCCGCCGAAAGCTGTCCCCCCCGCTCCCCCACTCGACTGGCCAGACCGTGGGGTGTGGCCGCCAGCCACGACTCCAGTCCGAGGTCGGCGAAAGCCCGGGAGACCTCGTCGTCTGTGGCCCGAGGCCGACCGTATCGCACGTTGTCGGCGATGGTGGCGTTGAAGAGGAAGCCCTCCTGCGGCACGAAGGCGATCCTCGATCGGAGACTGGCGAACCTGACCCGGTCGAGCGGTACCCCGCCGACGAGGACCCAGCCTTCGGTCGGGTCGAGGAGCCTGGTGAGGAGCTTGGCGAAGGTGGTCTTGCCCGATCCGGTCTCGCCCACCACGGCCACGCGAGTCCCGGTGGCGATGTGGAGGTCGAGGCTGCGGATCGCGTCGCCGCCGGTCGGGTAGCGGAAGTGCACCCCCACGAGATCGACGTCGAGGCCACCGGGAGGGAGGTCGATCCCCCGGGGAGGATCGGGGACCTCGACCGGGGAATCGAGCACCCGCAGGATCCGTCGCATCCCCGCACCCGCCGTCTGAGCCTGATCGAGTGTCTCGACGAGCATCTGCACCGGCTCGACCAAGAGGTTGACGAGGAACAGGAACGCCAACAACGTGCCGGCCGAGATGCCCCCGACGATGACGCCGACGGCGATGACGAGAGCGGTGATCATGCCGGCGAAGACCTCGGCGGATGAGAAGAGGGCCGCCCCGAGGCGGCCGGTCCGGAACTCTGCCGAGAACTGGGCGTCGAGCGCGTTCCGGACCCGTCCCAGCATGATGTCCTCGGCACCGTGGGCCCGGACCACCGGCAAGCCGGAGATCGCCTCTCCCAGCGAAGAAAGGGTGTCGGCGACTCGTTCCCGCACGACGTCGTGAGCCCGGCGGAGGATTCGCTGGAACCACGCCAGCATCGCCGCGTAGAGCGTTACTCCGCCCAGGACGATCAGCGCCAGCCACCAGCGGTAGGCCAGCATGGCCGCCACCGCCAACGCCACCTGAGCGGAGCCTACGAGCATCCCCACTCCCCCCCACTCCATGAAGTCCTGGATCGTGGCCACGTCGGAGGTGACCCGCGACACCAGGGCGCCGCGGCGTTCCGCTTCCACGTGAAGGATCGAGAGGCGGTGGAGGTGGTCGAAGGTGAGGACTCGAAGATCGGACAAGCCGGTGGCGGCCGCGGTGGCCAGCCTGATGAGCGCCGCCCGGCCGGCCAACACCGCGAGCACGATCGCCGCGGCAGCGAGTCCTCCCCGGACCAGCAAGCCGCCGGCTTGGGGGCCCTCCGGGGCCAGGATCTCTCGGTCGATTATCTGCTGGACCACGAGGGGGACGACGAGCCGCATCGCCACCCCGACGACTGCCAGCAGGACCGTGCCGAGGAGGCCCCGGCGAAGGGCGGGAGCCAGTCTCAGGACCCGCCCGAGCGCAGCGCGTGTGGGGAGATCGGGTGTGTTCACGATGGTCGTTCCTCGGCGCGACGCCTCGCGGCGTCTTCCTCGTAGGCCGTGAGCAGCCGGGCGTAGCCGGGAACGGTGGCGAGCAACCGGTCGTGGACCCCGTGGCCGACGACCCGGCCGTCTTCGAGATAGACGATCTCGTCGGCCAGCCGAATGCTCGAGGGGCGGTGGGCGACGACCACCACGGTCGAGGGCCGATCTGCTCGCAGGAGCCCGCGCAGGATCGAGGTCTCGATCGAGGGATCGACCGCCGAGGTGGCATCGTCGAGGATCAGCAGCCGGGGGCGTCTGACGAGAGCCCGGGCGAGGGCGATCCGCTGACGCTGACCGCCCGACAACGTGGTGCCCCGTTCCCCGATCCGGGTGGCATACCCGTCGGGGAGATCTCGAATGAAGCCGTCGGCGGCCGCCAGTCGGCAGGCGGCCGTCACCTCCTCGTCGTCGACGGGGAGCCCGAGAGTGATGTTGCCGGTCACGTCCTCATCGAAGAGAAAGGCCTCCTGCGGGACGAAGGAGACCTCGCCGGGGAGGGCCGAGCGGGCGAAGTCCCGAAGGTCGCGTCCGTCGAGCTTGATCGACCCGGTGGTCGGGTCCCAGAGACGGGCGAGCAGCATGGCAAGCGTCGACTTGCCCGATCCCGTGGCGCCGACGACGGCGATGGTGCGCCCCGCCGGGATGTCGAGATCGAGACCGGTGAGCACGAGATCGTCGGGGGTGTAGGAGAAGGCCACCTCTGAGCCGGCGACGGCGGCACCGGACCGATCGCGGCGGGCGCCGATCTCCCCGTGAGAGACCAGTTCGGTGGCCTCGAGGACTCCCTCGACGCGATGCCATCCGGCCAGGCTGTGGGCCAGATCCCACAGGACGTAGCCGATGAGCTGGATCGGTATCGACAGCAGAGCGAGCAGGTAGGCGACCGTCACCAGGTCCCCCGCCGTGAGTCCCCCGGTGCCGAGGCGCAAGGCGCCCACGATGAGGAGGGCGACGGTCGTGACCGAGGGAAGACTCTCGACGACCGAGCGATACGACGACCAGATCCGACCGACCACGATGAGATCGTCCCGGAGGATCTCGGATGAGCGTCGGAGGCGTTCGGTCTCGAAGTCCTCCCGGCCGAGCGCCTTGATCGTGAGGGCCCCATCGAAGCTCTCGTGGGCGACCGCGCTGACCACCCCCCGGCTTCGTTGCACCGCTTGAAACGCCTCAAAGGTTCGCCACGCCCCGACAACGTCGATGGCGGCAATGCCGCCCAGGGCCACGAATGCCAGGATCCCGAGAACCCAGTCGAGCACCGTGATGATGGCGATCGACCCGATCAGCAGGATCGCGGCTCCCGTTCCGAACGGCAGCGGAGCCAGGATGAACGTGCCTTGGCGAGCGTCCGTCTCACTGATGGCGAGCAGGTCGCCCGTCGACTGGCGCCCGAACCACGCCAACTCGAGCCCCATCTGGTGTTCGATCAGGCGGTAGCGGGTGTCGGCGGCGGTGCCGAACTGCAGCCATCCCGCAGCCGTGCGGCGAAGCGTGATCCCGGTTGCCTTCCAAACGGCGACGCCGACCACGGCCAGGACGGCTCCCACCCACCGAGATCCGACAACTTCGCCGCCGTCGAGGATCGGGATGATCGCATCGTCGGCCACGTTTCCGATCACCACTGCAGAGGCCACGATGGCGGCGGCGAAGGTGAGTGCCCCGGTCACCGCCAAGCCGAAGGAGACCGGTCGAGCCCGGACGAACCGACCGATCAGACGGAGACCTTCGGTGAGCACCTGGCGGATGGTTTGGGGGGCTTCCACGTTGCCGTCCCGTGCTGAGGCCGAACAACGATGCTAGGCGGGTCTAGCCTGCGGTTCGTGCGGAGATTGCCCCTGGCGCTGGCCCTGGCCGTGATGGCGGCCGGTTGCGGTTCCTCGTCCACGGCCGACACGCTGCCGCCGGACGTCGGAGGGATCCTCGAGGCCGCCGTCGAGGCGATGGGCTCCGTCGACACGGTCTCCTTCACGATGGAGCGCTCCGGGGCGCCGGTCGAGATCCAGGACCTCGAGTTCGTGGGCGCCGAGGGCCGGTATGCGGCCCCCGAATCCGCCGATGCCCTCCTGTCCATGAAGGCGGGAGACCTCACCGTGCAGTTGGGGACGATCGCGGTGGGTGAACGGGTCTGGCTCACCAACCCCCTGACCGGGGCGTGGGAAGAGCTGGAGGTCGGGACCGGCTTCAACCCGGCGATCGTCTTCGATCCGCGTCGGGGATGGGTGCCGCTGCTCGCCGAGGATCTCTCCGATCCGGCGCTGGTGGGGACGGAGAGGGTGGGCGGCGTCGAGAGCTACCACTTCACGGGCACCATCGCCGCCCGCCGGATCGAGGCGCTCACCGCCGGCCTGGTGCCCCCGCAGGACGTTGCCGCCGAGCTGTGGTTCGACGTCGCCACCGGACGAATCGTCGCCGTGGCATTCACGACCGCCGTCGCGGACGGAGATGCCCACTGGCGGATCGGTCTGACCGATTACGGAGATCCGGTCGAGATCACCCCGCCGGCCTGATGGAGCCGCGAGTCCGCCCCACCGTGATACTGGCGGTGGTGTCGTTCGGGGTGTTCATCGCCGCCGACGACCTGACGGTCGCGTCCACCATGCTGCGCCAGATCATCGGCGATCTCGGGATCCCCCTCCCCGAGGGCTGGGGAGAAGCGGCGTGGATCGTCAACTCCTACCTGGTGGCCTATGTCTCGGTGATGCCGTTCATGGGGCGCCTCAGCGATGTGCTCGGGAGACGCCGGGTCTATGCCGGTGCTCTGGGGCTCTTCCTCGTCGGGTCCCTGTGGATTCCTCATACCAACAGCCTCGGCCCTTTCGTCGCGGCCCGGGTGCTCACGGCGATCGGCGGCGGAGCGATGGTCCCGGTGGCGCTGGCCGTCATCGGCGACGTCTATCCCGAGCGGCGCCGCCCTCGGGCCCTGGGCACCCTCGGCGCCATCGATACGATCGGATGGGTGTGGGGGCCGCTCTTCGGGGCGCTGCTGGTGCGCTACCTGTCGTGGCGTTGGCAGTTCTACCTCAACGTTCCGCTCGCCGCCGTCGGACTGGCGGCCACGTGGTGGGCGCTGCGCGGCCTCGACCGCCCTCGAGTCCCCCGGCGGGTCGCTTGGCCGGCGGCCGGGGCCCTTTCGGCAGCCCTGGTGTTCCTCAACATCGGCCTGCTGAGCAGCGGTGACATCTCGACGGCGGCCGAACTGGACGAGCTCACCGGGGGGTCGATGAGCCCGTTGCCCTTCTTCGCCGCGGCGATCGTCTGCTTCGGGTTGTTCGGGTGGTTGGAGGTGCGGGCCCGTGATCCGCTCATCGATCTGCGGCTGCTGCGAGTTCGAAACGTCGGTGGATCGCTGCTCGTGAACTTCGTGGTGGGTGCGGTGCTGGTGATCGCCATGGTGGATGTGCCGCTCTTCGTGAATCTGGTCGTCGAGACGAATCTGGCGCGTGCCGCGGTGCTGAGCGGATGGGTGCTGAGTGCCCTCACGGCGGCAATGGCACTCGCCGCTTGGGCGGGAGGCGTGCTCACCGAGCGGACCTGGTATCGGCCGGTGATCGCGGTCGGAACCGCAGTCGCGGTCGTCGCCTTTGTCGTCATGGGGAGCACCTGGACGGTGGCGACGTCTCCGGCCGTCATGGCGATCCATCTGGCCCTGCTCGGCGGAGGCCTGGGCCTCGTCTTCGCCCCCGCCAATGCCGCCGCCGTCGACGCGGTGAGCGATGATCGCCGTGGTGTCGCCGGCGGCCTGGTGATCCTGGCGCGTCTCCTCGGACTCACCGTGGGCCTCTCCGGCCTGACGGCGTGGTTCCTCCATCGCTTCGACGTGCTGCGTCGCAGCGTCGAGTTGCCGCCTCTCGGCGACCCCGCCTACGGCGACGCTCTGGAGGCGGCGCAGGCGGAGCTGACCACCTCGGCCCTGACGGAGACGTTCCTGTTCGCCGCCGTTCTGGCGGCGGTGGGCGTTGCGGCGGCATGGCTTCTGCGCCGCAGCGCGGCGGCAGGGGAGCTTCGTGAGCCGTAGCGGGGTGAGCTTCCCACGACGATTGCTGGTCACCGGCGCCGCGGGCTTCATCGGGGGCACCATCGTCGACCTGGCGCTGTCGATTCCCGAGACCGAGCGCGTCGTCGGGCTCGACATCGTCCCGGCGACGCGGAACGACCCCCGGTTCGTCGGCATCGTGCGCGACGTGCGCGATGCAGTGGACGATCTCTTGGAGGTCGACGGCGTCTTCCACTCGGCCTTCTTGCTGGCGGCGACGCGCGATGAGACGCTGGCGCGGTCGGTCAACGTCACCGCGACGGACCGGCTCCTGCAATCCTGCGCGTCGGCCGGCGTCGGGCGCTTCCTCTATCCGAGCAGCACCACCGTCTACGGCGCGCATCCCGACACCGGGTTCCACCCGGAAGAGGACGCCCGGCGTCCCGTGCCCGGATTCCGTTATGCCGAGCACAAGGTCGAGGTCGAGGACCTGCTCGCAGCCTCCGTCGTACCCACCGCGGCACTGCGTTCCTGCATCGTGATGGGCCCCGGTGCGAGGAACTTCATCACCGAGTCCCTGAGCATGCGGGTCCTGCCGGTGCCGGCCGGATGCGACCCCGAGGTCCAGTTTCTCCACGCCGGCGACTTTGCCGCCGCCGTGCGCTGCGTCTTCGCCACCGAGCCGTTCGGAGGCGTCTTCAACGTGGCCGGCCGGGGAACGATCCGGTGGCGCCAGGCCGTGCGCGTGGCCGGGTCGTACCCGTTGCCCCTCCCCATGCGGCTCCTCGGCGGCCTCACCGAGGCATCGTGGCGTTTCCGGCTCCAGACCCGGTCGCCCGGGGCGGGACTGGAGATGATCCGTCACCCGTGGTTGGCGTCCACCGAGCGCATCGAGGAGGCACTGGGGTGGCTACCCCGATTCACATCGGAAGAGGCCCTGGCGGCCTGGGCCCGGGGTCGTTGATCTAGCCTTCGAAGGAATGGCAGAACGAAAGACCGCAAACTTGCTGTCGGAGCGTCACTTCTGGGGCGCCCTCGTGATCATCGTGGTGTGGATCGCGACCCTCTTCGTGGGGATCTTCGCCGATGCCGACCTTGAGGTCACGAGCGGCGCGGAGTCGGTCACCATCCCCGTGGTGTGGGGAGTGGCGGCGCTGGCATTCGTGACGACGTGGGTGGTGGCCTGGGCCTCGTTCCGGGATCGTTCCTAGGGACGAAAGTCCCATCGAACGGATCGCAAGCCCTGCCGATCGGCCCGATTCGACCCAATCCCAGCCTGCGCTAGCGTGTCGTCACGCAGCAGGAGGGTGCCGTGTTCCGTTGTGAGGTCCTGTGATGGCGGCGTTGGGTTTGCTCGGGGTCGTGGTGTCGATCGTCTCGGCGGCGGTGCTGACCGTGCGGGGCCTCTACGGGGCGTTCCGACCGGAGCGCGGCGGCGCCGGGTCGCTGCGTTGGCCGGTCATCGGCCTGCTGGCCGGCGGGGTGCTCGCCATGGTGGCTCTGGAGGCGGCACTCCTGGCCGACGATTTCACGGTCGCCTACGTGGCCAACAATTCGGCGACCACGACCCCGTTCCTGTACAAGGTCGCCTCGGCCTGGGCGGCGCTCGAGGGCAGCCTCGTCCTCTGGGGCCTCGTGCTGGCGGGATTCACGTTCCTCGTGTGGCTGGGCAGCGCGCGGCGAGCGGATCCCGATCCCCTCTGGTCGGGGGCCCTGGGAATCATGGGGCTGGTGACCGTCTTCTTCTACGTCTTGATGGCGACCGTGTCCAACCCGTTCGAGGTGTGCACCGCCACGCAGGGCATCGGGTGCGGCCTGGAGAGCGCCTGGCCGTTCGCCTCGACGGTGGAGCCGATCGAGGGCCTGGGGCCCAATCCCCTCCTGCAGAACCACCCGCTGATGGCGGTCCATCCCCCCACCCTCTACGTCGGCTACGTCGGCCTCACCGTCCCGTTTGCCTTCGCCATCTCGGCTCTGCTGCGAGGTGAGAGCGGGGACGACTGGCTCCGCCGCACCCGCTCCTGGACCCGCATCGCCTGGCTGTTCCTCACCGCCGGCATCGTCCTCGGCGGCCTGTGGTCCTACGAGGTCCTCGGCTGGGGTGGCTACTGGGCCTGGGACCCGGTCGAGAACGCCTCCTTCATGCCCTGGCTGGTGGCGACCGCGTTCCTCCATTCCGCGGCGGTGCAGCTGCGGCGGGGTGTGCTCCAGGCATGGAACTTCATCCTGGTGATCGCCACGTTCTCGCTCACCATCCTCGGGACCTTCCTCACCCGCTCGGGCGTCATCGTGTCGGTGCACTCCTTCACCCAGTCCCCGATCGGCCCGGCCCTGCTGTGGTTCCTGATGTTCGTGCTGGTCGGCTCGATCGGGCTGTTCGCCATGCGGATCCACACGGTGTCCTCGGCGCCGCGGCTCGACAGCCTCGCCAGCCGCGAGGGGATGTTCCTCGTCAACAACCTGCTCTTGACGCTGTTCGCCTTCGTCGTGCTCACCGGGACGTTGTATCCGATGGTCATCGAAGCGATCACCGGCGATCAGGTCGGCGTGGGTCGCCCCTTCTTCGACCGCATGGCCATTCCGCTGTCGTTCGCGTTGATCCTGGCGATGGGAATCGGACCCTTCACCCCCTACCGGTCGGCCCGGCCGGCCGTGGTGTGGCAACGCATCCGCAATCCCCTGCGGGTGGCGCTGGCGGCCACCGCGGTGATGATCCTCTTCGGGTATCGCAACGGGTGGCAGATTCTCGCCGTGCTCACGGGTTCGTTCGTGATCGCACTGGCGGGCCGCCAGTTGTGGACGGCGGCTCGGACCTCGGCCGCCAAGCAGGGCCGACCGGTGCTTCCCGAGACGCTGCGGGTGATGCGCCGCGACCGGCCCTACTGGGGCGGCCAGATCGCCCACGTCGGTGTGGTGCTCCTGGCGATCGGGATCGCAGTGTCGGCCAACAACTCCGTCGAGGGAGACTTCGATTTGGTCCCCGGCGATACGGTGCAATTCGCCGGCCACGACATCACCTTCGTCGGGCCGTTCAACCGCCAGGAGCCGAATCGGAGGGTGTTGGGAGCCACTGTGGAGATCCGCCGCGGCGGTGATGTGACGACGCTGGAGCCCCGACTCAACCAGTATCCGACCACGACCCAGTCCATCGCCTCGCCGGCCGTGCGCACCGGGTTGCGTGGAGATCTCTACCTCTCGCTGGCGGCCATCGATTCGAGCGGTGTCAGGCTCGAGATCTTCTGGTTCCCCTTCATCTGGCTGGTGTGGGTCGGCGGCTTCCTGGCGGCGCTGGGGGCCGCCTGGGGCTGGCTGGTCCCCGCCCCCAGGCGGACCGCAAAGGAGGTCGTCCGTGAGTGAGCAGGTCCGCAAGTGGATCGCCGGTGTGGTGACCGTGGCGTTGGCCGCCGTCGTGGTAACCGGATTGATCATCGGAGAGGACAGCGAGCAGGACCGGGTTCGTGCCCTCGGCACGAGGATCAAGTGTCCGGTCTGCCAGGGTGAGTCGATCGCCGAAAGCCCCTCCGAGACCGCCACCGCCATGATGGACATCGTCGGCGAGCGGGTCGCCGCCGGACAGTCCGACGACCAGATCATCGACTACTTCACCGAGCGATATGGGGACGGCATCCTGCTCGATCCGCCCTTTGCCGGCAGGACCCTCCTGCTCTGGCTCCTTCCGCTCTTTGCGGTTGCCGGCGGGGTGTGGATGATCCTGGGCCGCCGCCGCACGACCGCCCCCTCCCCAGAGGAGAGCACGATATGACCGATCGCCGACGCGAGGCCGTCGAGGAGCGACTCCGGCACGCCCGCCGGGACCTCGCGGAGTTGATGGCCCAGCTGGAGGAGGGCGAGATCGACGAGGCCACCGCCACCCGTCTCCGGGCCCGCTACGAGGCCGACGTCACCGAGGCGGAAGCGGAGCTGGCGTCGATGCCAGGACCCGAGAGGGCCCCGGCCCCCAAGACGGCGAAGCCCGCAGCGGCGTCGCCGGCAGGCAAGGCCCCGGTCCTTTTCGCCGGAACTCGCCGGGCGTTGTGGGTCATGGGGGGCGTCATCGTGGCGCTGACGGTGGTGATCGTGTTCCTGGCCCGCAGCGGCGGCGACGAGGAGCCGGCTGCCGGGGCCCCTCCCCCATCGCCCACGGGCACCGTCGGTGCGGAGGGCGGGTTCGCCGAGATGGAGGCGGCGGTGGCCGCGGATCCCACCAACATGCCACTGCGCCTGGCGCTGGGAGGGATGTATTTCGAGCTCGGAGAGTACCTATCCGCCATGGAGCAGTACCTGGCGGTGATCGAGGGTGAGGCGACGCCGGCGGAGCAGTCGGTGGCATTCGGGAGAGTCGGCTTCCTGGCGTATGTGACCGAGCAGTACGACGCCGCGGTCGCCTACATCCAGCAGGGGATCGATGCCGATCCGGACAACGGTGAGAACTACCTGTTCATGGGCGTGCTGCAGCTGTACGGGCTCGGCGATGCCGAGGCTGCCGTTTCGGCGTTCGAATCCGTGCTGGCACTGCCCGACTGCACCGACCGGGACACCGGCCCTTGCATTCCCCCGGAACTCCGGATCGATGTGGAACGCATGCTCGACGAGGCGCGAACCGCCGGAGGTGGCGAATGAGCGAAATCCAGACCGATGCCGACGCCCCCCGGCAGCGGCGCACCCTGCGGGCCTGGATCATCACCGGGGTCTCCGTCGTCGCGGTCGGTCTGCTGGTGGCCGTCATGGCCGGCCGCTTCGGGGAGGACCCCCGCAAGGTCGACTCGCCGCTGATCGGCAAGGAAGTGGCCCCCATGACCCTGGAACGGCTCGACGGGACGGGCCCGCTCTCGCTGTCCGACTTCGAGGGCAAGGCGGTGGTCGTCAACTTCTGGGCATCGTGGTGCGTGCCCTCGTGTCGGGACGAGCACCCCCACCTGATCTCGACGCAGGTGAGGTACCGCGACGATGTCCAGTTCGTGGGCATCGTCTTCCAGGACGAGGAGGCGGCGGCGATGCGGTTCCTGGATCAGCTCGGCTGGGGTGACGGATACGAATACGTGCTCGATCCCGGCTCTCGAGCCGCCGTGGAGTTCGGCGTTTTCGGCGTGCCGGAGACCTTCTTCTTGAACCGGGAGGGCCTGCTGGTCGACAAGATCGCCGGCCCGGTGGACACCGCCAGCTTGACCGAGAAGCTCGACGCCATCCTGGCCGCCGGGTAAGGCGTATCGGGCCCGGTATCGATCGGGCGCTCCGGCCCGGTTCCGTGGGTCGTTCGGCCCTGTATTTCGCGATTCGTTTCGGAGCAGGATGACGGCATATGAAACGCCATGCTGCTGCGGAACGGGGTGC
The DNA here is from genome assembly GCA_041551965.1 of Acidimicrobiia bacterium. Taxonomy (GTDB): domain Bacteria; phylum Actinomycetota; class Acidimicrobiia; order Spongiisociales; family UBA11373; genus JBFELU01. The sequence goes on along the minus strand of JBFELU010000015.1, from coordinate 539 downwards.
CGTCCGGCGACCGTTCCGCATCCTCCTGGTCGGCCTGGTGGCGGTGGGTCTGGGGGTGACGGTGCTGTTCCTCGCCGCCCCGGATGCCGCCGCCGAGGAGGATCCACAACGCTGGAACAACGAGTTCTGCCTCGGCTGCCATCGCGCCGAAGGGATGCAGACGACGCTTCCGTCGGGAGAGACCCTCTCGCTCACCTTCGACGAGGAAGAGTTCGCCGGATCGATCCACGGCAGCCTGGAGATGCCCTGTGTGCTGTGCCACACCAACATCGAGGGCTTCCCCCACCCCGAGATCACCGCCACCAGCCTCCGTGACTGGACGCTGCAGCGCAACGAAGGGTGCACCGGATGCCACCAGGACGAGTTCACCGACACCAGGGACAACGTCCACGCTGCGGCCCTGGAGGCGGGCAACACGGCGGCGGCGGTGTGCACCGATTGCCACAGTGGTCACGGAGCGACCCGCCCGGTGGCGCACAGCCCCGAGGTGCCGCTCACCTGCCGGGCCTGCCACTCGCAGATCTACGACCTCTACCAGG